>CABQHT010000005.1 GCA_902464035.1 uncultured Collinsella sp.
TGCTCGGCAACAAAGAGCATAAAGTGCTCGACGTGCTCGGGCTTGCCGCGGAAGCCGTGACGCAGGCGGCAGTTCTGCGTGGCGATACCGGCCGGGCAGGTATCCTGCTGGCAGTCGCGCTGCATAAGGCAGCCCATGGAGATGAGCGGCATGGTCGCAAAGCCAAACTCCTCGGCACCCAGCAGGCAGGCGACGGCGACGTCGGTACCGTCCATGAGCTTGCCGTCGGCCTCGAGCACCACGCGCGAGCGCAGGCCGTTTTGCAGCAGCGTCTGCTGAGCCTCGGCAAGGCCGAGCTCCAGCGGCAGGCCGGCGTGCCAAATGGAATCGCGAGCAGCGGCACCGGAACCGCCGTTGTGACCGCTGATCAAGATCTTGTCGGCTGCGCCCTTGGCAACACCGGTGGCGATGGTGCCGACGCCGGCCTCGCTGACCAGCTTGACCGACACGCGCGCGCCGGGGTTGGCGTTCTTAAGGTCGAAGATGAGCTCGGCCAGGTCTTCGATGGAGTAGATGTCGTGGTGCGGCGGAGGCGAGATCAGGCCGATGCCGGGCGTGGACTGACGGACCTCGGCAATCCAAGGGTAGACCTTCTTGCCGGGCAGGTGGCCACCCTCGCCGGGCTTGGCGCCCTGGGCCATCTTGATCTGAATCTCGAAGGCGCTGCACAGGTAGCGGCTCGTCACGCCAAAGCGCGCGCTTGCCACCTGCTTGATGGCGGAGTTCTTGGAGTCACCGTTGGCCAGCGGGGTCTCGCGACGCGGATCCTCGCCGCCCTCACCGGAGTTGGAACGGCCGTGCAAACGGTTCATGGCGATGGCCATGCACTCGTGCGCCTCTTTGCTGATGGAGCCGTACGACATGGCGCCGGTGTTAAAGCGGCGGACGATGTTGAGCGCAGGCTCGACCTCGTCGAGCGGAACCGGGGTGCGACCGCTGTCGTCAAAGTCCAGCAGGTCGCGCAGGCGCACGGCGCGGCCGGTGCGGTGCAGGCGGGCGCTGTACTCCTTAAAGGTGTCGTAGCTGTCCTCGCGGCAGGCGGTCTGCAGCAGGTAGACGGTCTGCGGGTCGATAAGGTGATCCTCGCCGCCGAGCGGGCGCCACTTGGTCAGGCCCAGCGTGGGCAGCTGCTCAGGTGCCGGGCTCTTGAGGATGGCGAGCGCGGCGTCGTAGCGCTCGTTTTGCTCGTGCTCGACGTCCTCGACACCCATACCGCCCACACGACTCACCGTGCCGGCGAAGTACGCGTTGACGAACTCCGGCGTAAAGCCCACGGCCTCGAAGATCTGCGCCGAATGGTAGCTCTGCACCGTGGAGATGCCCATCTTGGACATGATGGAGACGATGCCGGCGGTCGCAGCCTTGTTGTAGTTGGCGATGCCCTGCTCGGCCGTCACGTCCAGGTCGCCGCGTGCCGCCAGATCGCGGATGCACGCATGCGCGTTGTACGGGTAGATGCCGCTCGCGGAGTAGCCCACCAGCGCCGCGAAGTCGTGCGGGGACACGGCGTCGCCGCACTCCACCACGATGTCGGCAAAGGTGCGCACGCCGGCGCGAATCAGGTGATTGTGAACGCAGCCCACGGCGAGCAGCGACGGCACGGGCACCTCGCCCGTGGTAGCGCGGTCGCTCAGCACCACGATGTTCACGCCATCGCGAACTGCGGCCTCGACGTCCTCGGCCAGCTGCTTGAGTGCGGCCTGCAGCGCGCCCTCGCCGGCGTCACGGCGGTACACGGCACGGAAGCGGCGGGTCTTAAAGCCCACGCGGTCGATGGCACAGATGCGGTCGAACTCTTCCTCGTTGAGCAGCGGGCGCTCCAGGCGCACCAGCTGGCAAGCGGCGCGGGAATCCTCGAGCAGGTTGCCGTGGTTGCCCAGGTAGAGCGTGGTCGAGGTGACCATATGCTCGCGCAGGGCGTCGATCGGCGGGTTCGTGACCTGGGCGAACAGCTGATAGAAGTAGTCGTAGAACGAGCGCGTCTTCTTGGACAGGCAGGCTAGCGGCGCGTCGACACCCATCGAGGCGAGCGGCGCCTTGCCCTGCTGGGCCATGGGGCGCACGACCTCGTCGACGTCGTCCCAGTGGTAGCCGAGCTTGGCCATACGCACGGCGGCGGGCACCTCGGCGTCCTCGGCAGGCGCGGGCGCTGCGGGCTTGTCGAGCGCGTCGACGGTCAGCGTCTCCTCGGCAATCCAATCACGGTAGGGCTTTTCCTTGGCGTAACGGGCGCGCAGCTCGTCGTTGTAGATCACGCGGCCCCGGGCAAAGTCGACCTCGAGCATCTGGCCCGGCCCCAGACAGCCGCTCGTCAGGATGTTCTCGGGGCTCACCTCGATGGTGCCCACCTCGCTTGCCAGCATAAAGCGACCGTCGCGCGTCACATAATAGCGGGCGGGACGCAGGCCGTTACGGTCGAGGGCGGCGCCCAGGGTGCGACCGTCGGTAAAGGCGATGGCCGCCGGGCCATCCCACGGCTCCATGAGCATGGACTGGTAAGCGTCGTAGGCGCGGCGCTCCTCACTCAGGTTGTCGTTGTGGTCCCACGGCTCGGGCAGCAACATGGACGCGGCACGCGTGAGCGGACGGCCGTTCATGATCAAAAACTCAAGCACATTGTCCAGAATCGCGGAGTCGGAACCCTCGCGGTTGATGATGGGCATCACGCGCTCAAGATCGTGCTGCAGCACGGGGCTGTACAGGTTGGGCTCGCGGGCGCGGATCCAGTTGACGTTGCCCTTGAGGGTGTTGATCTCGCCGTTGTGGATGATAAAGCGGTTGGGGTGCGCGCGCTCCCAGCTGGGCGTGGTGTTGGTGGAGTAACGCGAGTGGACGAGCGCCACGGCCGTCTTGACGGCGGCGTCGTTGAGGTCGATGAAGAAGCGGCGCATCTGCGTGGCGACGAGCATGCCCTTGTACACGATGGTGCGCGAGCTCATGGAGCACACGTAGAAGATCTTGTCGCGCAGGGCGAACTCGGCGTCGGCCTTCTTCTCGATAGTGCGACGGCACACGTACAGGCGACGCTCGAAGGCGTCACCGGCGGGCGTGTCGTCGGGGCGGCCCAGGAAGGCCTGCAGGATGGTAGGCATGCAGGCGCGTGCCGTCTCGCCCAGGTCGTGCGGGTCGACGGGCACCTCGCGCCAAAAGAGCAGCGGCACGCCGGCCTCGGCGCAGCCCTCCTCAAACACGCGACGGGCATCCTCTACGCCCTTGTCGTCCTGCGGAAAGAACAGCATGGCCACGCCATAGTCGCCCTCTGCCGGCAGAATCTGGCCGCACTTTTGAGCCTCTTTGCGGAAAAAGTGATGCGGAACCTGGAACAGGATGCCGGCGCCGTCGCCGGTGTTCTTCTCGAGTCCCGTGCCGCCGCGGTGCTCCAAGTTGACCAGAATGGACAGCGCGTCGTCCAGAATCTGGTGATGGCGCTCGCCGTTGATATCGGCAAGCGCGCCGATGCCACATGCATCGTGGTCGAATTCGGGGCGATAAAGGCCCTGCTGCTGAGCGGAATCTGCCTGCATCGCGATCCTCCCCTAGATATTAGACAGTCAGTTGAATAGGCATACTAGGAGCATCGCCGGCCCGTTGTGTTTCCCACCCGTTTCGAAACAATCGCGTAACGCACGTCACAAATGGTCTCCCGGGGACGGCAGGGCTGCGTATTGTCTCGATCTGTAACACGAGGAGCCCATTTGGACGTCTAACTGTTACAGATTGAGATTTTCTGCAGGACGGGTGTCGTTTGTCTAAATCTGTAACAGATAGAGCCAACTTCGGCCCCCAGATGTTACAGATTGAGATGTTTCCGAGAGGCGGCTCCGAATGTCTCGATCTGTAACACGAAGGGCCGGTTTCGGCAGCCAACTGTTACAGATTGAGACAATTACGGCCCCCATTGCACCAACCATATCCAAATTAACATTTTTGTTAGTCTTGGTTAACTTTTGAGCCTAAAACGGGTATCCTTTGCGGCGTCAAGCAAACGGCACGAGAGCCGTGCCACATTAAGGAGGCCCCTATGGCACACCAGACAGACCAACAAACGATGCAACTCGTCCTTATCCGTCACGGAGAATCCGAGTGGAACAAACTCAACCTGTTCACCGGCTGGACCGATGTTGAGCTCACCGACACGGGCCGCGAAGAAGCCGCAGCAGGCGGCCGCGCCCTCAAAGAAGCCGGTTTCGACTTTGACGTCTGCTACACTTCGCGCCTCAAGCGCGCGATCCACACCCTCGACATCGTGCTCGACCAAATGGATCGCGAGTGGCTGCCCGTCATCAAATCCTGGAAGCTGAACGAGCGCCACTACGGCGCGTTGCAGGGTCTCAACAAGGCCGATGCCGCGGCGGAGCACGGCGACGAACAGGTGCTCATCTGGCGTCGCTCCTTCGATGTCTGCCCGCCGGCGCTCGAGCCGGGCGACAGTCGCGACCCCCACACCCAGGAGCAATACCGCGACGTCGCGCCCGATCAGCTGCCCTATACCGAGTGCCTCAAGGACACGATCGCCCGCGTCTGGCCTTATTTTGAGGACGAGATTCGCCCCCAGATGCTCGCCGGCAAGCGCGTACTCATCGCCGCACACGGCAACTCCCTGCGCTCACTCGTCATGAAGCTCGAGCACCTCACGCCCGAGGAGATCCTCAAGGTCAACATCCCCACCGGCGTGCCGCTCGTCTACACCTTCGACACCGATTTCAATGTCCTCGACAAGCGCTACATCGGCGACCCGGCGACCATCGCCGCCAAGATCGACGCCGTGGCCAATCAGGGCAAAGCGCACAAGTAGCCCCAACCCAAATCCGACGCGTGGCGCCGCACGGCCCAGATGCGACGTCACGCCGCCCATACGCAGGAGCGCACCATGCTCAACCATCTCAAACATCATTTTGGCTCCCGACGCACCGGCGGTCACGGAGGTCTAGACATCGCGCGGCATATCGGCCCCGGACTGCTCGTGACCGTCGGCTTTATCGACCCGGGCAACTGGGCCTCCAATATGGCCGCGGGCTCGCAGTTTGGCTACGCACTGCTGTGGATTGTCACGCTGTCCACGATTATGCTCATCGCGCTGCAGCACAACGCGGCGCACTTGGGCATCGCCACGGGCACCTGTCTTGCCGAGGCCACGACACGCTACCTCCCCTGCTTCGTTGGACGCATGGTACTCGTCAGCGCCTATCTCGCGACCATCGCCACCGCCATGGCCGAGGTCCTGGGCGGCGCGATTGCCCTTCAAATGCTCTTTGGGCTGCCCGTGCGCGCGGGCTGCGTCATCGTGGCGGCAGTATCGATGGCGATGCTCATGACGAACTCCTACAAGCGTGCCGAACGCTGGATCATCGCCTTCGTAGGCGTGGTAGGACTCTCGTTTTTGGCCGAGCTTGCGCTGGTCAAGGTCGACTGGCCGCAGGCCGCCGCAAGCTGGATCACACCCAGTATGCCCACTGGCTCTGCCGCGATTATCGTGAGTGTCCTAGGCGCGGTCGTTATGCCCCACAACCTATTCCTGCACTCCGAGGTCATCCAATCCATGCACTTCGAAGGCCAAGGCGAGCAGGTTATCGAAGAACGTCTGCGCTACGAGCTCTTTGACACGCTCTTTTCGATGGGCGTGGGCTGGGCAATCAACTCGGCCATGGTCATCCTGGCCGCAACGACCTTCTTTGCGCACGGCATTGTCGTAGACGACCTCGCCGTCGCAGCGGCCACGCTCTCCCCCATTCTGGGCCCGGCAAGCGCGACCATCTTTGCCGTGGCGCTACTGTTTGCGGGCCTCTCGAGTAGCGTGACGGCGGGCATGGCGGCGGGAACCATCACTGCGGGCATGTTCGACGAGGAATACGACATCCACGACCGACATTCCTCGATCGGGGTGGCGGCCTGTTTCGTCGGCGCAGTGACGGCATGCCTGGTCGTCCCAAATCCTTTTGAAGGCCTCATCTGGAGTCAGGCGCTGCTGTCGCTTCAGCTGCCGATTACGGTCTTTGTGCTCATACGGCTCACCAGCTCACGCCGCGTCATGGGCAAATATGCCAATTCGCGCCCGCTCAACGCGCTGCTCGTGGGGATCGGTGCCATCGTGACGATTCTCGATGTCGTGTTGTTGACTGGGATGTAATGGGGCGGGACACCTACCCAGGCAAACGTCTCGATCTGTAACATCTAGACCCGCTTTTGATGTCTAGATGTTACAGATCGAGATCATTCCGAGGGATAGCTCCGTTTGTCTCAATCTGTAACACGTAGACCCAATTTCCACCGTTAGATGTTACAGATTGAGACAAAAGGTCGGCCGGACTCACAACAGACAGGATCGGCCAACAGCAACCGTGATCCCTTGGGGGCGGAGAAAAAGGGTCCCGGCCGGGATATCCGACCGGGACCCTTGGACAGAGCTATATGTTGCCGTGAGCCGCGTGCCGACGAGCTACTCCTCGACGAGCTCAAACTGATCGGGACCGACGCCGCAGACCGGGCACACGTAGTCCTCGGGCAGCTCGGGCGTATCGACCTCAACCTCGTAACCGCAAACGGTGCACACGAACTTATACGTCTTCTTCTCCTCAGCCATGATGTTCTCCTCTCGAACGCGACTGGTGATGTACTTCGCTTATTAGTATATGTTATCAATAATATAATGCAAGTATTTTTAAAACATTTCTAGCCTTGATACGAGGACGCCTTCGGAGGCGTCTTGCCCTTCAGGACCTTATGGTAGTAATCGTAGGTGAGCGGCGTCTCGTCGCTCAGGCGCTCGGCATCCCCGACCTCGCCGATAAACAGCAGGTGCGTGCCCACATCCACGGTGTCAATCAGGCGGCAGCTAAACAGGGCCGCCGCGTGCTCGGGCACATAGGGCATGCCCAGAGCCGTCTCGCGGGTCTCGTATTTGGCAAACTTGTCATAATCGCTGCTGGTGCGAAAGCCAAAGTTACCGATGTAGAGCATGTCGGCCGTCTGGTCGATCACGGTCAGCGCAAAAGCCTTGGCCGACGCGATGACGCCCGAGGTGACGTTGTCCTTGTTCACGGCAACCGAAATGCGCGGCGGCATGGACGTCACCTGCACCGCAGTGTTGATGACGCAGCCGGCGCGCAGCCCGTCTGCCGCGGCGCTCACCACGTACAGACCGCTCGGCATGGTAAAGAACGCAGTTTTGTCCATAACAATCACTCCCCTAACCCGGGTTGGAACCTCATGAATGTATGTACCCACAAAAAAGGCGGCGCCCATAACGGATGCCGTCTTTAAGACATATGTGTCAAAACAGTATAAGCAAGATGAGACGCCCGCAGTTGCGGTGAACTAAGGCTGAATAGCCCCTCAAACAGGCAAAACAGTCCGTATTCCACCGCAACTTATGAAGGACGGTCAGCGGTTGCGTTCCTTGAGGGCGCGGTCGATCTCGCGTTGGACATCACGCTTGGCCATGTCCTCGCGCTTGTCGTAGAGCTTCTTGCCGCGACCCAGGCCCAGCAGCAGTTTTACGCGACCGTCGGTATTAAAGTAGAGCTCCAACGGAACCAGCGCATAACCACGGTTGCGAAGTTTGCCGTCAAGAAAGTCGATCTCCTTGCGGTGCAGCAGCAGACGGCGCCGACGGTCGGGATCGCGATTCCACACGCCACCATGGCTATAAGGGTGGATATGCAGACCGACGAGCCAGCACTCACCGCCACGAATCAGTGCGAAGGTATCGGTAATCTGGCACGCGCGCTCGCGAATCGACTTGACCTCGGTACCGCTCAGCTCAATACCGCACTCAAACGTCTCATCGATAAAGTACTCGTGATGTGCCGAGCGATTCTTGGAAATGAGCTTGCGCTCGCGCTTACTGGGCATCGCCGGCCTCCTTGGCGCCATCGGCGTTTGAGCCCGCAGCCTCGCGCTTTGCCCTGCGCTCGGCATTAAGCTCGGCATCGCTCTCGCGCACCAGCTTGATAATCGCCGCGCATGCCTCCTCGCCCACCAGGTCGCGGGCACGGACCGTCAGACGCGTAGCCTCCTGCTTGTCGCCGTCGCTTGCAGCATCGGTCGCGCACATGATCAGGCAGATGGCGATCTCGGCCGAAGGCGAGGTCGGCACGCCCTGCAGGGCGAGCTCACCCATCACATGGTCGTCACTCTCGTCCGCGGCATCCGGATAGGTGGTATGGATCTTGTTGAGCAGGCGCGTCGTATGCGCATCATTGGGCGCCAGGCGCAGCGCCAGACGCGCGCAGCCCACGGCAGCCGAAATGTTCTCGGTCTCGGGCTCCAAGAAGTACTGACCCAAATTGGTGTAGGCGCGTGCGGCGCACTTACCGTCGCTCGCGCGCTCCAGCACCGAGAACGAGAGCGATGCCCACTCCTGCTTGTCCTCGAGCGCGCGGAACAGCTCGGCCAAGTCCAAGCGATAGTTGCAGTTCATGGGATCCCAACGCACGGCCTGCATCAGGGCATTCCGAGCACTCACATAATCCTGCTGGCGAATGTAGGCAAACGCCATGTCGGAGTACAGGCGGTCAAAGGGAACCTCGACCTGCACCAGCTCGCGCGGATCCTTCTCCACGCGGCGATAGGCCAGGCGCTCAAACTTGCTGTCGAAGCTAAAGTACTGGCGCTTCTCCTCCGTCTTGCACTCAGCGTCGATATACTCCTCGGCGAGCTCCACCAGACGCTCAAGCAGCGGCGTCGCCGTAGCCAGGTCGCCCTGCGCCAGATAGTTCTCGGCATACGTGATGTCTTCCAAGCTGATAGGCAGATCCATGACAACTCCTCGGTCCGGGCGGCAGACTCAACGCGCGCCTTAAATATCGGTCAATACACAAAACCCGGGTCTCTTACGAGGCCCGGGCGTTCAATTTTGGTAGCCCGTACCAGATTCGAACTGGTGATCTCCGCCTTGAGAGGGCGGCGTCCTAAACCGCTAGACGAACGGGCCATATGTAGCAAATGCAATGGCTGGGATGGAGGGAGTCGAACCCCCATTGACGGAACCAGAATCCGCTGTCCTGCCATTAGACGACATCCCAATGACTGCATCGCTGCGCTCGGCTGTGCCTTTGCGCAAGAAAGAAATATACGGGAAGTCCGGCCGTGACGCAAGCCCCAATTTTGACTTTTTTGAAATTCAGTCAAATACGGCCAACACGTGAAGGACCTGTGAAGTCGACCGCTGCACACGAAGGGCAAAACGCCGCGAGCGGTAGCCGTCAACCGTTGGCAGATTCTACCGCGAAAACGATAGCACCAGGCAACACAATCGAAGTATCAATGATCACGTAGATATCGAGGCGCCATGGACGAAGAGCTTGATTACCTATGGGAGACCCTGGGCCTCGAGATCACTGCTGACCTTTGGCCCGAACGGGACAAAATCCATCCCACTCTGCGCCCCGCCATCACGGTGATGCAGGCAAAATACCGCCGTGCATCCTTTTTGATCATGCGGATGTCATGGCACGCGGGACTCCCCGACCTTAAGCGAATCCAGGCAAGCCTCGTCGAGCTGTCCGGTATGCCGACTGTCATATCCGAGGCGCACCTGGAGCAGCGCCAGCGCGAGCGACTGCAACAGCAGCGGATCCCCTTTATCTGCCCCGGCGTTCAGGCATATCTGCCCTTTATGGACGAGGAGTACTGGAGCGGCAAGCCCAACAAGCACGTAAAGATCTACGATCCGCACGAATGGGCGCAGTTGGAGGACTGACTGGGGCAAGCCTGCCGGCGGAAAGTGCGTCCCAGATTTCAAGCTCAAACCGGTCCCCACTTTCCCATCGAGCCCTCAACCGGAAACCGTATCCCGCAATCGAAGCTCAAAACGGGTCGCACTTTCCGCAGCCGCTACAGCAACGCCTCGACCCAAGCCGATTCCCTAAAGCCGGGAATCGCAAAGTCGTCGCCCACCAGCAGTGGGCGCTTAACCAGCATGCCGTCGGTCGCCAGCAGCTCGTAGCACTCCCGATCCGTCATGCCCGCATCCAGACGCGCCTTCAGGCCCAGCTCTCGATATTTCATGCCCGACGAATTAAAGAAGCGCCGCACCGGCAGTCCCGAACGAGCAATCCAGGTCGCAAGCTCATCAGCCGTGGGATTGTCCAAAACGATATCGCGGTCGATATACTCTACCCCGTGTTCGTCCAGCCATGCCTTGGCCTTCTTACAGGTCGAGCACTTGGGATATTCAACAAACAGTACGGTCATGGGAATCCTCCGAATATAGATCGGCCAACGCAGGCACACGCCATACGAGGCGCCTTCGCATGATGGGCCAATTGTAGCCCACGGGTCACACACTAAACGAACCGTACCCCAAATCCGCGTTTGATGAACGGCAGCAGCTCCATTGCCTCGGGCGTGATATGACCCGCAACGTTCATGCGCTCGTCACCGGGAAGATCGACCCGCGCAATCTCAAGCTCGCCTTCGTAGCGCCCATAGCCGCTATTGCTCACAGCGATCGACCCCGTCTTTCGCGACAGGCCGGCACCGGCATCCATCGGCACGGAATCCGGTTTAAGCGTCGTGCGCGACTCCTGAGACCTAAAGATGAGGGTGCTCGAATCGGGCCGGTCGTGATGAATCTGCCCACGTACATAGGCATAACCGGGCTCAAGCTCGCATTGCAGGTCCACGTATCCGGCGGAAACTTGAGCAAACTGCGTCCAGCCCGCATCGGAAAGATCGGGGTCGCCGACCAACACAATGTCGCAATCGGCGCCATGTGCGAGCTCAAGCATGTTGAGGGCAACCTTTGACGCGCGACCGCGCTGTGCCTCGACCGTCGGCAGTCCCTCGAATACCGGCCCGCGAACGTTGGCATCACCCGGCACAAAAGCCATGATTTCGAATCCAAGCGCCGCAAGACGAAGATTCACCCGAGCAATGTCCTCCAGAGCTAAACCGGTATAAGGCTTGGGATAAAAATTGTGGCAGGCGGCAAAACGAGTCACATCGGCACCGGCCTCACGCCACGATGCGATTTCATCAGAACTCACCGTCGATGCATTGACCACAATGCGAAATACACCGGACAGCTCCGCGACCCGCTGGGCGCTAAAGCCATAGTCCAAACGAAGGTATTCCAACCCCAGATCGCGCAGGTCCTCGATGCGCTCAAGCCCGAGCAAATCGCACGTGCGAGGCCCCACATCGGCAATGAGCGCAATGCCGCGGGCGGAAAGCAGCGACAGCACATGACGGACCTTATCGGCATACGCCGCTCCCCCATCCTCGGGAATATGCAGCGAGGTGAACGCATAGCGCGCACCCGCCGCGGCACCACGCTCAATTGTCCGCTCAATATCCTGCAGAGGGCTGGAAAGATAGATCGAAATACCCGTTTTCACGTTTCAACGCTCCTTTAAAAAAGGCCGGCGGAGCAGTTAGCCCCGCCGGCACAACCATAGCATCAAGAAATCTGCCGCGCGCCACGAGCCCTGAGCAACACGGCTCGCGATATCAAACTACTCGCCAAAGAACTCGTTGATCTTCTGCTCGTCGACGCCAAAGAACCACGTCAGGACAAAGCCGGCGGCATAGGCAAGCAGCATAGCGGCAACGTAGCCGAGCTGCTGGCCAGGAACGACGATCAGCAGGCCAAACAGACCGGAAACGCCCTGAGAAACCGTACCGATGTGAAGCAGCGCCGCGAGCGCGCCGCCAAATCCGGCACCCAGGCAGGCCGTCACAAACGGACGAACGAGCGGCAACGTAACGGCATACATCAGAGGCTCGCCCACACCCAGAATGCCAACGGGGATGGACTCGGCGACATACTTCTTGAGCTTGGCGTTCTTGGTCTTAAAGTACAGCGCCAAACCGGCACCGACCTGGCCGCCGCCAGCCATCATAAGGATGGGCAGCAGGTAATTGATGCCCTTGGTAGCGCCGTCGGGATCGTTGAGCATAGCGTGGATCGGCGTGAGCGCCTGATGCAGGCCGACGGACACCAGCGGCAAGAAGCCTGCCGACAGGATATAGCCGCCCAAGACGCCCAGCTTCTCGAAGATAAAGGTCAAAACGCTAAAGATCGCGGTCGTCAGCCATGCGCCAACCGGCTGGATGACAAGCATCAGAGCAAAGGCGCCGATGATGAGCACCAGCAGCGGGGACAGGAACGTATCGAGCGCGTTGGGCATGACCTTGCGAATCTGACGCTCCATCCAGGCGAAAAACGCACCAGCGATGAGAGCCGCGATCATGCCGCCCGCTGCGGGATTGTACTGCGCATTGGTGAGCGGCAGCAGAATGGCAGTGGCAGGATCGGCCGCGCCAGGCGCAAGCAGGGGCATGGCACTGTTGGCGATGCACATCATGCCGGCGATGCCGCCCAGCGCAGCGGAGCCGCCAAACTCACGTGCCGCGTTATAGCCCACCAAGATGGGCAGATAGGCAAACAGGGCCCAGCCCATGGAACGAATGCCCTGGTACCACCACTCGCCTGCAAGCGCGCCTGCCGTCGAGACGTTAATGACGTTGCAGATACCGTTGATGAGGCCAGCCGCAATGATGCCGGGAAGCAGGGCAACGAAGACATTGGAAATCTTCTTGAGGAAGGCCTGAACCGGCTTGGACTCGTACTTTGCCTTCTGCGCGGCCTTGTTTGTGGCCGCAGCGTCAACCACGCTCTCGTCAGCAACGCCTTTCGCAAGGCCGGTGAGCTTGGAGAACTCCTCGAGCACCTTATTCACCTTGCCCGGACCCAGCACGATCTGCATCGTGTCGTCCTCGACCAGGCCCATCACGCCGTCGAGTGCCTTAATGCCCTCCGTGTCGACGTTGCCCGTGTCTTTGACGGTCACGCGCAGGCGCGTCATGCACGCCGCGTTTGCCAGCACGTTGTCTTTACCGCCCAAAAGGTCCAGCAGCTTTTGAGCCAGCTCTTTGTTCGTCATAACTCCTCCTTGTATTGGGTATCTCGTCTGGATGTCATATCAGCTCACGCCGCGCACCTATTGGGCATCGGCATTGCTCTTCCCATGGACACTCACCGCAGCACGGACATGGCCTCGCGCTCGCTCAAGAGCTACCGCAGCCTGCTCGGCATCGCAGTCCAGCAGCACCGAGACAATAGCGGTTTTTACGTGGCCGCCGGCATCTGCAAGCGCCTGAATAGCGCACTCGCGCGTGCAGCCGGTCGCCTCCATCACGATGTTCTGGCCGCGCACCACCAACTTCTCGTTCGTCTGCTGCACATCGACCATCAAGTTTTGGTATACCTTGCCGATCTTAACCATGGCACCGGTCGAAATCATGTTGAGAATGAGCTTTTGAACCGTTCCCGCCTTGAGCCTCGTTGAGCCGGTCAGTACCTCGGGACCGGGCACGGGTTCAATGGCAAGATCTGCGCTCTCCCCGATCTTCGACCCTTGGTTGCAGGCAATTGCGATCGTCTTGCACCCAGTTGCCTTGGCGTACACAAGGCCGCCCACCACATAGGGAGTACGACCGCTTGCCGCCAGGCCAACGACAAGATCCTTGTCCGAGAGTCCACGCCCCTGCAGGTCGCTCGCGCCAAGCTCCTCGCTGTCTTCGGCACCTTCGACAGCCTTGATAAACGCCGTCTCGCCTCCGGCAATGAGCCCGACAATCAGATCGGGTGACACGCCAAACGTGGGCGGACACTCCGAAGCGTCGAGTACGCCCAGACGACCGCTGGTGCCTGCGCCCATGTAAAAGACGCGCCCGCCGCGCTCGAGTGCCTCAGCAGCCCAGTCGATTGCTGTGGCAACCTGGGGCAACACTTTCGTGACCGACTGGACGGCACGAAGATCCTCATCGTTCATCGTCGTGACGATCTGCAGCGATGTCATCGTATCGAGGTCCATTGACCTTTGATTACGCTGTTCGGTCGTGAATTTTGTTAAATCGAGCATTTCATTCACCTCATCTTTCCTGTTTCTCGATGTAGTTTTGCTTAATGACATGCGTCGCCCGTTCGTAGTCGCTGGCAACGTAAGCAGCGTACAGGGCATCGACAACCATAAGCTGGGCCATACGCGAAGCCATGGCACCGCTGCGGACCAAGGGCTCACTCGCAGCGACGCCGAGCACGGCATCGGCCATGGTGGCAAGCTTGGATGATCCATCTACTTTGGTCACGGCCACAACGGGACAGTTGTGACGTTGGGCCTCGGCGGTGCAGTCCAGCACCTCTTGCGTCAAGCCCGAGTAGCTAAAGGCGATTGCCATATCGCCCTCATGCATGTTCTTGGCACACAAGAGCTGATCATGCCAGTCGTCGTACAGATGGCACTCTTTGTCGACACGCATGAGCTTTTGCGCCAGATCGTGCGCGACCAAACGAGAGGCACCAATACCGAACAGATTGACCGCGCGTGCCCGCTTAAGATAGGCCGCACATCGCTCCAAGACGGTGTAATCGAGCGTTCGCGCCGTCGCTTCGATCGTGCGCACGTTGCTTTTCATCACCTTCCCCACGATACGTTCGACGCTGTCATCCATGGAGATGTCCTCGAGGGCAACGTCTTTCTTGTCACCCAAGAGCGCCAGCTCGGCAATCAGTTCGCGCTGGAACTCCTTGTAGCCCGCAAAACCCAAGCGCTTGCAAAAGCGCAAAATGCTCGAGGGCGAGGAGAACGTGGCATCGGCAAGACCGCGGACGGACAGCCCGACCACCTCGTGCGGATGAGCGCTTACATATGCGATGACATTGCGTTCCGCCGGGCTCGCGCTGAGCTCACGCTCGCGAAGCCGCAAAAGCAATCCGTTTGCCATCTCAAACACCTCCGTTGAGAAGAATTAAAGACCAACGAACGATTCGTACCGGATATAAACAGCTTTTACGGTACATTGTGCCGCATCGTGGCGCACAAAGGGCGAGCGTTCTACCGCTCGCCCCTCAAATCCGACCGCTCGGAAATACGCGCGACACAAAATAATTCAACAAGGTCGCATTATCAGAAACGGGTTTGTTACCGGCTAGCGCCTCGCATGGGCGCCGATCGGCCGAGTCGCATGGCGCACCAACGCCGCTGCCAGCAATACCAACAGCATCGCGGTGACATAGCCCGCAGCATCGAATCCTAAATCGATAACGTCGAAATGCCTGCCGGGAACAAAGATCTTATGCACCTGATCGCCAACGGAGCAGGCGGCGCAAAAGAGCAATACGGGCACGCAACGGGAGCATACGCTCCACGGACGCCTGGAAAAGCAAACCACGACCACCGAGGCGAACAATCCGACGAAGAAAAACTCTACGGTATGGGCAACGCGACGGACGTTCGTGCCCACCCACATGCGAATGGAAGCAAGTCGGCCAGACCGTACATTCGAGGCAGCCGAATCGGTGCCCCCGGTCATTCCGTTCTCCGTCTGAGCTTCACCCGTGGCGTCGGCAGCCTGTACGCCCGTAGCCTGACCCTCCACCACACGCGCGGTGGACTCGCTCAGCAACGACGTCTCCACCGCATTTTGCTCCGTCAGCACCCAGATGCCCGCCAGCGTTGCAGCGAACAGAACGATCGCGGTCCATCCGATTATTTGTTTTACGCGCGCCAAGGGCCTACCTCCTTTTTTGAATATCAGCGAGTGTAGCCCCAAATGACATCGCCACCGTATCAAAATTTGAATCGCAACAGGAAGCGACAAAGCGACGCAAACCCCTACCCCGCCTCGCGCATCCAGCGATCGAACGTCCCCACGCACACGCCCAGGCACTTTGCTGCCTGGCTGCGGGTAATATCGCCTGCCTCATAGCTATCGCGCACCAGCTCAAACTGAGGAGGGCACGGCTTGCGAGGTCGACCGAAACGAACCCCTCGCGCCCGCGCCGCTGCAATCCCCTCCGCCTGGCGCCGATGGATATTCTCGCGCTCCACCTGCGCCACGTAGCTCAGCAGTTGTAGCACAATATCGGCAATCAGGGTATTGGTCACATCCGGCGCGCCGCTGGCCCTGACGCGCGTGTCAAGCAATGGCATGTCCAACACCACAATGGCAACCCCGAGCTCCTTGGTAATGCGTCGCCATTCCTCAAGAATCTCGGAGTAATTACGGCCAAGTCGGTCGATAGAAAGCACCACCAGCACGTCCCCGTCTCCCAGGACGTGCAGCAGCTCGCGATACCGCGGGCGATCGAAGTCCTTACCGCTCGCATGGTCGGCATAAATATTCGCCGAGCCCACGCCATAGGCGCCCAGCGCATCCAGCTGCCGATTAAGATTCTGATCGCGCGAACTCACCCGCGCATAACCATACACCGTCGCCATCTCATCCCCGCTTTCTTGTAAACCCGCCAAAAAGGGACAGGTTTATTTTGGTAGGATTTACCTCTCCAATAGCAGGTAAGCGGGCGGCCGAGCAGACGGCAAGATAGCCACGATTCAAATGCGAAGGGCGGTCCTGAAAGGCCGCCCTTCGCCCCCACACCATGAGTCGGAATTTGGCTAATGGATAAGCTTAAAGTCCAAGTGCCCACGCGTGGTATTGACGCGCGAGACCTCGATGATCACACGCTGCCCCAGTTCATAGTGGGTCCCCGTGTCGGCACCTGTGAGCGTGAGCGCGTCCTCGTCAAACTCGAACCACTCGTTGCCCAGGCTCTTGATCGAAACCAAGCCTTCGACCTGTGTCAGGTCCAAGCGCACAAAGAGGCCCATGCTGCTAACCCACGAGACGGTTCCGGCATAGCGCTCGCCCAGACGGTCCTCATAGTACTGGGCAATCTTGATCTTTTGCGTCGCATGGCTGGCGGCATCTGCCGCGCGCTCGGCATCGCTGCATGCGCGGCAGATCTGCGGCAGAATGCGCGGCAGCGACTCGCGCCCCTTGCCGATCAGCCGCGGCGTACGGACCAAGGCGTCCTTGCCGCCGAGCTGCTCATAGGCCAACTGCAGTTTGAGCACGCGGTGCACCACCAGATCGGGGTAGCGACGGATGGGACTCGTAAAGTGGCAGTAGCACGGCGCGGCGAGCGCAAAGTGGCCCTCGTTGCGCGGCTTGTACAGCGCGCGCTGCATGCTGCGCAGAAGCAGCGTGTTGACGAGCGGTGCGTTGGCCGTACCAGCGGCAGCATCAACTGCAGCCTGCAGCTCATCGGGACTCCCCAGGGCAATACCGGCAGCACGGCGATCGTCGATGATGCCCAGCTGCGCCAGCGCAACGGCGGCACCGTGCAGGCTATCGGGGCTCGGATCCTCATGCACGCGATAGCAGGCCTCGATATCACGGTCTGCCAGCCACTCTGCAACGCACTCGTTGGCGAGCAGCATGGCTTCCTCGATAAGCGACGTGGCACACGAACGCCCGCGCGCCACAATCTGCACGGGTACTCCGTCCTCATCCAATAGAGCGCGAATCTCTGCCGTGTCAAAATCGACTGAGCCGCGGGCGCGACGAATACGACGGCGAAGCTTGGCGAGTTCGTTGGCGGCGACAAGAAAATTGCCGAGGTCGACGTTGCAGCCGCGGGCGGCCTCCTCGCACGCAAGACCGCGCTCAAGCGCTTCCTCGCGCGAGACCTCAGCAGCCGCAACATCCTCGGCCGCACCCTCCAGCACCCCATACTCAACCGCGCCGGCACGCACCAGCAGCGCCTCGGCGCCGTCATAGTCCATACGCACACGCGAGCGAATCACGCTGGGGTACGGATCGTAATGCCGCACGCGACCCTGCGCATCAAGCTCAATGTCAACGGTAAACGCAAGACGGTCCTCGTCAGGGCGAAGCGAGCACAGGTCACAGGACAGGCGTTCGGGCAGCATGGGAAGCACGCGATCGGCCAGATACACCGATGTCGTGCGATGGCGAGCCTCAAGATCGATATGCCCGTCCCAAGCCACATAGTGAGAAACGTCAGCGATATGCACACCCAGTCTGTAGCCACCCTCGGGCGTGCGCTCAAGCGAAATGGCATCGTCAAAGTCGCGCGCGTCGACCGGGTCGATCGTGATGACAAAGCGGTCGCGCAGATCGCGGCGGAGCGGGTCCTTAAGCGCCGCGGACACATCGAGCGAAAGCCCCTCGGCCTCGTCCAGCGCGGCCTCGGGATAGCTATCGGTATAGCCGTAACGCGCCATCACGTATTGAACGCCCAAATCGGGCGCGTCATCTCCGCCAATGCGGCGTTCGATCGTCACGGTGCCCGATTCCAGGCGCGTCGGGTAGGTCAAAATGCGCGCGACAACGGCATCACCCGGGTGGACGCCCAGACGATCCGCCGAGGTATCCTCGGGCAGAATGAAGAAGTCGGCCTTCAGGCGCGAATCGAGCGGCTCGATCACACCGAGCGGACCGACGGTCTGGTACGTACCCACCACGCTTATGGCTGCGCGCTCAACCACGCCTTCGATCACGGCGCGCCGCTCACCGTGCGGGCTGTTCTTAATGCTCACGGCAACGGTATCACCATCCATGATCTCGCGCTTACCGCGGCCCATAACCTTGTAGTCGCCGCTCTCGGTTATGACATAGGCGCCATGCTCATGGAGCTGCACGCGCCCGGTCAGGCTCGGACGGCGTTCGCTGCGCACCGGCCCACGCTTATTGCGAGCACCGCGCTTATGCTTGTTATTGCGCCCCATGGCGCCTCCTTGCTATCGATGACGAACTCCAAAGAGTCTACCCAAATGATTCGCTTTCCTGCCGTCCCCTAGAGATCAAAAAACGGGCCGCCCCATAAGAGACGACCCGTTGGAAGGGATAAATTCCAGCCATGCCTACACGCGCAGGTAGCGGCGCATGGCTATGGCAGAACCAAAGAGACCGATAATCACACCGACCAGAATCAGCGCAGCATAGGTCACCAAGTAGTACTGCATCGGCAGGGCAAACGACATCCAGCCGATGCTCTCCTGCAGACGCGGAATCATCAGATTGCGCAGCAGCTCCAGAACGCCGATGGAAAGCAGCGAGCCCAAAATAGCCTGCAGTACGCCCTCGGTGATAAACGGGCCGCGAATGAAGCCGTTGCTGGCGCCGACCAGACGCATAATCGCAATCTCACGACGACGCGCCGTGATGGACAGGCGAATCGTGTTGTTGATGAAGATGAATGCGATAAAGGTCAGAAGGCCAACGAGTACCACGGCGGCGATGCGGATGTAGTTGGTCACCTGGAACAGGCGGCTCACTTCCTCCTGGCCGTACAGCACGCTCGCGTTGACGTCGCCGTCATCCGCGATCTTCTGGAAGTCGGCGTTCTTCTTGAGCTTCTGGGCCGTGCTCTCGACCTTGGACGGATCGTCCATCTCAATTGCAAACGAAGCCGGCAGCGGGTTCTGGCCATCGAGCGCGCTCATGGTGGCGTCGGCGTTGCCCGACATCTTGCTCGTATACTCGGCCAGCGCGTCGTCCTTGTCCTTATAGGTCACGGACTTGACGTTATTCCACGTCTTAAGCTCGGCCTCAAAAGCCTGAACGTCTGCCTGATCGGCGTCATCGCTAATAAAGGCGTTAATGACAACCTGATCCTCGACGGTGCCGATCACGGAGTTCAGCATCGCGGAACCCATGATGAACAGGCCGATGATAAACAGCGAAAGGAAGATCGTGATGACGGCGCCGAGCGAGGTGGTCCAGTTACGGAAGAAGTGGCTCATTGCCTCTTTGAGCGAGTAGCCCACGTTAGTTGGTGCCATAGTTGCCGTAACCTCCCCTCTCCTGGTCGCGGATTACGTGGCCGCCCTCGAGGGCGATCACGCGACGGTGCATGCTATCGACCATCTCGCGGTCGTGCGTAGCGACGATCACGGTGGTGCCGGTGCGGTTAATGCGCTCGAGCAGCTTCATGATGCCCAGCGAAATCGCCGGGTCGAGGTTGCCCGTGGGCTCGTCACAGATCAAAAGCGGCGGGCGGTTGACCATGGCGCGGGCAACGGCAACGCGCTGCTGCTCGCCACCGGAAAGCTGATCGGGCAGCGAGTCCATCTGATCAGCCAGGCCGACCAGACGCAGCACCTCGGGAACCTGGCTGCGAATAACGCCCTTGGGCTTGCCGATGCACTGCAGGGCAAACGCCACGTTTTCGTAGGCAGATTTTTGAGGCAGAAGCTTAAAGTCCTGGAACACGGCACCAATCTGACGACGCAGGAACGGAACCTTGCGATTCTTGATCTTCATGAGGTCCTGACCGGCAACCAGGATGCGGCCGCTCGTCGGCTTGACGTCGCGGTTGAGCGTCGACAGCAGCGTGGTCTTACCCGAGCCGGAATGACCGACCAGGAAGACGAACTCGCCCGGATAGATCTCGATGTTGATGTCGTCGAGTGCAGGCTTGTTGGGCTGTGCCGGATAGATCTTGGTGACATGCTCCATAAGGATGACGGGCTCGACACCGGCCTGCTTGGCCATCTTCTTGCGGCTGGCTTGCGGATCGATGGGCGCAAACACCGACGTAAAATCGGGGTTGTTGAGCGCGTTATCGAGGCTTGCGACCTCGGCGGCCTGATCGCTCTCGACCACCGGGACAGCAGGCTGCGTGGGATCGGGAATAGCGGCAAAGAGACCGGACTGCGCAGGCTGAGGAACCGGCGTCGCAGGGGCCATGGGGTCGGGAATGCCGGCCATGGTAGGCTGCGGCGTGGCGGCGCCAGCCTGAGGCTGCTCCACGCGAGCGGTCACGGCCTGAACGGGCTCAAAACCCGCCGTGCCGGAAAGCGCGACATCGCTGGTGGGATTGTAGGCAAAGGGATCGGATGCCGGCTGTGCCTGATCTGCCGGCTGAGTGGGGGCCTGAGCAACAGGCTGGCCCTCTGAATCCGGAGTGGCGAAACGACTGCCCTGGACGCCCGTCTGCGTCTTGGGGGCATCATCGCCCGCACCGGAGGTACGGAAGTGGTTACCCACTGGTGCTCCTTATCGTCGTGCGTTTAAACTACATGAGCGCTTTACATTTTAGCAGCATTAGCTTTGCTGCACATAAGAAGCATGGCGGGGTTTGGGTCTCACCGGCCGGGCGCAGGGTTACCTCCCAAATCGTCCTCGCGCATGGCCGGCATTTGTCCTGCTCCTGCGGAGCTGCGGACAAACGCCGGCCATGCGCTGCGGAAAGATTTGGGAGGTAACCCTGCGCCCGGCCTGCGGCTACTATGGGGCCGACGCACCAACTTGAGATGCTGCGCATACAAAGTTGGAAGGGTCTGAATTGCACTTTGTTGGGATGGGCCCGTTTCCCCATGGGAAATTTGCTTGGCAGGACTCTAATTTAAATTCAGCATAAACAGGGGCGCCCTCTTTGAGGACGCCCCTGTTCTGGCTTGTTTGCGGTTGTCGACGCGATACTTTGCCTCGTCTTGCCTTATGCCAAGAACTCCTTGGTGGTCGCCACGATGTTGGCGGCGTCCAGGCCGTACTTGTGCAGGAGCTCGGCACCCGGGCCAGACTCACCGAAGGTGTCGTTGACGCCGATCTTCTTGAGCGGCGTCGGGCACTGCTCACACAGGACGTCGGCAACGGCGCTGCCCAGGCCGCCGATCACAGAGTGCTCCTCGACGGTTACGACGTGGCCGGTCTTGGTGGCGCTCTTGACGATCAGGTCGGCATCGATGGGCTTGATGGTGTGCATGTTGATGACCTCGGCGTCGATGCCCTCGGCAGCGAGCTGCTCGGCGGCCTCGAGAGCCTCGCCGACCATCAGGCCGCAGGCGATGATGGTGACGTCGGCGCCCTCGCGCATGACAATGCCCTTACCCAACTCGAACTTGTAGGTCTCGGGGTCGTTGATAACCGGCGAGGCCAAACGGGCGAAGCGCATGTACACCGGACCGTCGCACTCGTAGGCGGCGCGCGTCACGGCGCGGGCCTCGACGTCGTCGGCAGGAACGATCACAGTCATGCCGGGGATGACGCGCATCAGGGCGATATCCTCGCAGCACTGGTGTGTGGCACCGTCCTCGCCCACCGAGATACCGGCGTGCGTGGCACCGATCTTAACGTTGAGGTGCGGGTAGCCGATGGAGTTACGGACCTGCTCAAAGGCGCGGCCGGCGGCGAACATGGCAAAGGTGCTCGCGAAGGCAACGCGACCGGTGGTTGCGATGCCGGCGGCAACACCCATCAGGTTGCTCTCGGCGATACCCACATCGAAGAAACGATCAGGGCAGGCGGCCTTAAACTTACCGGTCTGCGTGGCGGCGGCCAGGTCGGCGTCGAGGACCACAAAGTCATCGTGCTCGTTGGCGAGCTCGACGAGGGCCTCGCCGTAGCTTACGCGCGTGGCGATTTTCTTGACGTCTGCCATCCTAGAGCTCCTCTCCGGCGGCCGTGAGCTCTGCCATGGCCTGCTCAAACTGTTCATCGTTGGGGGCCTTGCCGTGCCAACCCACCTGGTTCTCCATAAAGGAGACGCCCTTGCCCTTCAGGGTCTCGGCGATAATGGCGGTCGGCTGACCCTTGGTGGCGCGGGCCTCGGCAAAGGCGGCGCGGATCTGGTCGAAATCGTTGCCGTCGGCAAGCTCCACCACGTGGAACTTGAAGGCGCGGAACTTGTCGGCGAGCGGCATGGGGTCGTTGACTTCCTCGACGGGACCGTCGATCTGCAGGCCGTTGTGGTCGACGATCACGCAGAGGTTGTCGAGCTGCTGGTTGCCGGCAAACATGGCGGCCTCCCAGACCTGGCCCTCCTCGCTCTCGCCATCGCCCAGCAGGGCGTAGGTGCGATAGTCGTCGCCCCAGTGCTTGGCGGCAACGGCCATGCCCACGGCGGCGGAGATGCCCTGGCCGAGCGAACCGGTGGACATGTCAACGCCCGGAGTGTCGTTCATGTTGGGATGGCCCTGCAGGTGGCTGCCGATGTGGCGCAGCGTCTCTAGATCCTCCTTGGGGAAGAACCCACGCTCGGCGAGCACGGCATACAGACCAGGCGCGCAGTGACCCTTGGAAAGCACGAAGCGATCGCGGTCGGCCTTGCGGGGGTCAGCCGGGTCGACGTTCATTTCCTCAAAGTACAGATAGGTCATGATGTCGGCAGCGCCGAGCGAACCGCCCGGATGGCCGGACTTGGCAGCGTGCACGCCGGTGACGATGCCCTTCCTTACCTCGTTGGCAACCTTTTTGAGCTCTTCGTCGCTCATTGTGCCTTCCTTTCATCCTCTTTAGACAAGATGCGCACGGCACAGAAGGTCGTCCCAACCCAGCCGCGATGCACGTACGTCCTTCATTATGCTGGAAACTGATGGCTTTACCAGACTTTTTATCATTTTTTGAGCAATTGAGCAGGCAGAACCGCTGATGAAACGGTTTATCAATGTGAACGTCTTTTGGATGGAACGCGGTCGACCTTACGCGTTAATGTCCTTAAAGCCCTCACCGAAGGTTTCCGTAACGTCGGCAACCGTCACGATGGCATGAGGATCGCGCTCGCGCACAATGGTCTTGAGCGTATTGAGCTCGCGACGGCTCACGATGACCATGATCACCGGCTTCTCAGCGCCCGAATACATGCCGGTCGCCTTTAATTTGGTGCAGCCGCGGCCCAGGCCGTACATGATGTCGGCCGCGATATCGGGGAAATTGTCCGAGATGATGAGTACCATACGACGCTTGTTGCCGCCATCGACCACCGCATCGATCACATAACCGCTAATGACCATCGAAAGGCCGGCGTACAACGCGTTTTCGATCGAGAAGACCGGGGCCGACAAGGCGCACACGGCAACATCGATTGCCATAACGGTCGAGCCCACCGGCAGCGAGGTGTTACGCGAGATGATCTGTCCAATCGTGTCCGAGCCGCCGGTGTTGGCGCCGGCACGCAGCACCATGCCGTAACCGATGCCCGTAATAATGCCGCCCCACATAGCGGGAAGCATCAGGTCCGCATGCGCCAGAGGTGCTACAAACGGGGCGAACAGATCGGTAAAGAAGCCCAGCAGCACAAAGCCCGTCGCGGTCTGCACCACGTAGAACATGCCGCCCTCGCGCATAACGACCAGCAACAGCAAGGCGTTCATCACGATCGTCTGAATACCAACGGGAAGCGATAGGCCGCGCGATGCGCCGACCGCCTGGATAATGGTGGCAAGGCCCGTAACGCCACCGGCAGCAAGGCCGTTGGGAATCAAAAACAGGTCGGTCGCAATAGCGGCCAGAGCGCACCCCAACATAATCTGGGGCAGGTCGTGAAAGAAGTTCATCGATAGAATGCGCTTGATGTCCAGACGATATGCCATGCTACCTCCCTCAAAAAAGCGCACCCAAACGGATGCGCTTCGAACTTCTTGCTGTATTCGATTCTACCGATTCGCCGAACAAAAACCACCCCTGCGCAGGGTTTGCTTTGGATACAAAACCACCCTGCTCGGAGAGTTTTATCCATTTCCACATAAACCGGGCGATTTATGCAGATGGGGTCTCCGCGTCGGCGTTGCCGGTGGCCCAGCGATGGTAGCCAATAACAAACGGGTCCAGGTCGCCATCGTCAAGAACGGCCTCGACATTGCTGGTCTCCACGCCCGAGCGCAGATCCTTGACCATCTGGTACGGGTAGAGCACGTAGCTGCGAATCTGGTTGCCAAAACCGATCGTGGTCTTGGGTCCGCGAATCTCATCGAGCGCCTCGGCGCGCTTCTCGAGCTCAATCTCGTACAGGCGAGCCTTGAGGATCTGCATGCACGCGGCCTTGTTCTGGATCTGGCTGCGCTCGTTTTGGCAGGTAACCACAATGCCGCTGGGAAAATGCGTCACGCGCACGGCGGAGTCGGTGGTGTTGACGCCCTGACCGCCCGGACCGCTCGCGTGGTACACGTCCACGCGGATGTCATCGGGGTTGATCTCGATGTCGATATCATCGGGCAGTACGGGGATGACCTCGACGCCAGCGAACGTGGTCTGGCGGCGCTTCTTGTCGTCGGTGGGGCTAATGCGCACCAAGCGGTGCACACCGGCCTCGGCGCGCAGCATGCCAAATGCGTCCTTGCCCTCGACGGTAAAGGTCGCGCGGTCGATGCCGATGACCTCGGCCGCGGGACAGTCGTTGATGGTGACCTTCCAGCCGCGACGCTGGCAGTACTTCATGTACATCTTAAAGAGCATGAAGGTCCAGTCCTGGGCCTCCAGGCCACCCTGTCCGGGCTTGATGGTCACAATGGCATCGCCGTGATCGAACTCACCGGTAAACCAGCTCGAAAGCTCAAGCTCATCGATGGCACGGGCCAGGCGCTCAGCCGTGGCTGTAGCCTCCTCGCGAAGGGCGGTGGCGTCGGGGTCATCCCCCATCTCCTCGGCAAGCTCCAGCGCGGCGCGGGCATCGGAAAGCTCGCCGCGCGCGGTGTCCATGGCAGCGATATCTTCCTTGGTGCGCGCGATTTCCTCCATGGTGGCACGGGCGGCGTCGGCGTCATCCCAAAAGCCGGGGGCCACGCTTTTGGCCTCGAGCTCGGTCACGCGCGTGCGCTTTTCGTCCAAGTGGAGATACGACTCGACCTCGCCGAGCCGGTCCGCAAACGCGTCCAGCTCGGCGGGCGTTACCTCTAAAGCCTCAGCCATTAACGATTCCTGCCGTGGCAGTACTTAAACTTCTTGCCGCTACCGCAGGGGCACGGGTCGTTGCGGCCCACGTTGACGTACGGATCGTCGCTCTCGGACTTGCGATAGGTGGTCACCTTGCCACCGTTGTTGACGGCAGCCGGACCACCCTGGACAGCCGTGCGGGCCTGCACCTGCGCCTGCTTGCGCAGCACCGAGTCGCCGTTGTCACCATCGACCTCGGCAGGACCGGAGAAGTGCGCACCCTCGAGCGCGGGCTCCTCCTTGTGCTCCACGGCACGCGGGGCAGCCTTGATCTCGATGCGCAGAACCGTGCGCAGGTAATCCTCGTACATGGTGTCGACGAGGATCTGGAACGCGCCGTAGGCCTCGGTCTTGTACTCGACCAGCGGGTCGCGCTGGCCAAAGCCGCGCAGGCCGATGCCGGTCTTGAGATAGTCCATCTCCTGCAGGTAGTTCATCCAGCGGGTATCGATGACGCGCAGCATGACCTGGGTGTTGAGCTCGCGCATCAGGTCCTCGCCCAAGCGCTCGGACTTCATGTTGTAGCACTTCTCTACGTAAGCCAGAACATCGGCAGCCAGGGCCTCATAATCCTCGTCGGGGAACTTCGGCGTATCGATGTGGCCGGTGAGCTCCACAACCCACTTGCGCAGGCCCTCCAGGTCGCGCTCGCCATCGTGACTGTCCTTGGTGCAGAACTCCTGCACGCAGCGGTACACGGTGTCGTGCATGACCTCGGTGATGTGGTCGGTCAGGTCCTTGCCGTCCAGAATCTTATTGCGCTCAGCGTAAATGACCTGGCGCTGCTTGTTCATGACGTCGTCGTACTCAAGGACGCTCTTGCGCATGGAGAAGTTGATGCTCTCGACCTTGTGCTGGGCGCTCTCGACGGCCTTAGAGATGATCTTGTGCTGGATGGGCATGTCGTCGCCCATGTCGGCCGTGACCATCATCTTGGAGACGCGGTCCATCTTGTCGCCGCCGAACAGGCGCATGAGGTCGTCCTCGAGCGACAGGTAGAACTGGGTCTCGCCCGGATCGCCCTGACGGCCGGAGCGGCCGCGCAGCTGGTTGTCGATACGACGGGACTCGTGGCGCTCGGTGCCGATAACGGTCAGGCCGCCGGCGGCGAGCACGCGCTCGCGCTCGGCCTTGCAGGTCTCCCTGGCCTCGGCGTTAAACTGCTCGAGCTGCTCGGGTGTCACGTCCTCCATGGTCAGGCCCTCGTACTCAAGGCGCTCGCGCACCAGCTCGTCGGGGTTGCCGCCCAGCAGGATGTCGGTACCACGACCGGCCATGTTGGTAGCGATGGTCACGGCGCCGTAGCGTCCGGCCTGGGCAACGATATGAGCCTCGCGCTCATGGTGCTTGGCGTTGAGGACCTCGTGCGCGATGCCGCGCTTGGTAAGGGCGGCCGACAGCTTCTCGGAGCTCTCGATGGAGACGGTGCCCACCAGGACCGGCTGGCCCTTGGCGTGACGCTGCTCGACATCGTCGGCGACGGCGTTGTACTTGGCCTGAATGGTACGGTACACCAGGTCCTCGTGGTCAACACGCTGAACGGGTTTGTTGGAGGGGATGACCTCGACGGGCAGTTTGTAGATCTCGCGGAACTCGGCATCCTCGGTGAGTGCCGTACCAGTCATGCCGGAGAGCTTGTCATACAGACGGAAGTAGTTCTGCAAGGTGATAGTGGCCAGCGTCTGGTTCTCCTCGCGTACGAGCACGCCCTCTTTGGCCTCGATGGCCTGGTGCAGGCCCTCGGAGTAACGGCGGCCTTCCATAATGCGGCCGGTGAACTCGTCGACGATCTTGACCTCGCCGTTGGTGACCACATACTGCTTGTCGCGGTGGAACATGTACTGGGCCTTCAGCGCCTGCTGCAGGTGGTTGACCAGCTGGCCGGAGAGATCGGCATAGATGTCATCGATGCCCAGGCGGCGCTCGATCTT
Organism: uncultured Collinsella sp.; assembly: GCA_902464035.1. Taxonomy (GTDB): domain Bacteria; phylum Actinomycetota; class Coriobacteriia; order Coriobacteriales; family Coriobacteriaceae; genus Collinsella. Next base: position 27,396 of record CABQHT010000005.1, read on the forward strand.
CTTAAGACCGCGCTCGGTGGCGGCGATGGTGTGCTTGGCCTCGTCCATGACGTAGTCGCCCGTGGGTTCAACATCCTCGGTGGCGGTAAGCATGTCGTGCGACACGTCCTCGCCGCGCTCAAGGCCACGCACGGCACGCGCAAAGTCCTTGTAGGTACTGGCGGACTTGGTGCCAGCGCCCGAGATGATTAGCGGGGTGCGAGCCTCATCGATCAGGATGGAGTCAACCTCGTCGACGATGGCGTAGTTGTGGCCGCGCTGCACACGCTGCTCGGGACGGGTAACCATGTTGTCGCGCAGGTAATCAAAGCCGAACTCGGAGTTGGTGCCGTAGGTGACGTCGGCCTGGTAGGCCGGGCGCTTGAGCTCGAGCGGCATGTTGTTCTGGAGCAGACCGACGGTCATGCCCAGGTACTTATAGATGCGGCCCATCCACTCGGAGTCGCGCTTGGCAAGGTAATCATTGACAGTAACGACGTGCACGCCCTTGCCGGCAATGGCGTTGAGATAGCCGGCCAACGTGGAGACGAGCGTCTTGCCCTCGCCGGTCTTCATCTCGGCGATGTGGCCCTCGTGCAGTGCCATGGCGCCAATGAGCTGCACGTCAAAGTGGCGCATACCCATGGTGCGCTTGGAAGCCTCACGCACGGTGGCAAAGGCCTCGGGGAGCATGTCGTCGAGCGACTCGCCGTTGGCGTAACGCTCGCGGAACTTATCGGTCTGGCCGCGGAGTTCCTCCTCGGTCATCTTCTCAAACTGGGGCTCAAGACCGTTGATCTGGTCGACGATCTTGTAGTAGCGCTTAAGGTCCTTATCGGATCCAAAGGACAGCAGCTTTGACATGAATCCCATGTGGTTTTCCTTTTTGGCCATCGCCCACGCCGTGCAGCTGCGGGCGAGTTAAACACAGATGATTGTACTTTAGCCAAACAAGGCGCGGCCTATACGGTCGACCTCGACCGCCACGTAATAACTATGACCAACCTGCCGCAATGGAACAGGTTTATTTTGGCAGGTTTTATCTGAGCAAACGCCGTCTCTCTGCCATTTGGTGCCACGGGGACAGGTTAGCTTGCACCAATAAAAAGAAAAGGGCCGCGCTACCCAAATGGATGCACGGCCCTCATGCCATGAATGCGAGCGATTCCGCGGCGAGCTATTTACTCAGCAGCCTCGGTGGTCTCGGCCTCGGCAGCGGTCTCCTCGACGGGAGCCTCTGCGGGAGCCTCGGCGGCCTGCTTGGCAGCCTCCTCGGCGAACTTAGCAGCACGCTTAGCCTTCTCGGCGGCCTTAGCCTCAGCGGCGGCCTTGCGAGCGGCCTCGGCCTCAGCAGCCTTGGCGGCCTTGGCGGCCTTGGCCTCCTCAGCCTTCTTGAGCTGGGCGGCAGCGGCGCCACCGAACTTGTCGGCGAAGCGCTGGACGCGTCCACCGGTGTCGACGAACTTCTGCTGGCCGGTGTAGAACGGGTGGCACTCGTTGCAAAGCTCGACCTTCATCTCGGACACGGTAGCGTGCGTCTTGAAGGTGTTGCCGCAGGAGCACGTCACCGTGCACTCGACATACTGGGGATGGATACCCTGCTTCATGGTAGGACTCCTTATTGGTCAGGCGCTGGTTACCGATCAGCGCATAAGGCGTCTTGGTTTCCGACCAAGACAACAAACTCGGCTATGGTACCACGGCGCCGCGTGTCCCACAAAAGGTTCACGGTCTTTTCGGAACGACACGAATCTGACCCATCGAAACACATCTCCACCGTTCCTTCAACTGGGAAAATGCCGTCCCCGGGGCCTGAGAAGGGCCCCGGGGACGTTCGACTGACTGCGGGAACGGCCTTTCCGCTCAATGTGTTCGGCTGAGATCGGAAATCAACCAAACTGAACTAGGTTCAGTTGACATGGTTAAAAACGAGGGGCGACGCTTTTGCGTCACCCCTCGTCCCGGCCGGTTGCTTTAGTTGTACACACGGTAGTAGTTTCATGTCATTCACCTCCTTCGTATGTATCGAGGTATTCCTGCTTGAGCGTCTGCGAGGACGACTTGATCTTTTCCACGAGCGTGCCGGCTTCGATGAAGTAGAACGAGTTGGTAAGGTCTGCCAGGTCGTCGAGTAGATGGCTTGAAATGAGCACGCTGCGTCCCCGCGCCACTTCGCTGCGCATCGCGTCGCAGGAGGTTTTCCGTTTTCCCGGATCGAGGCCGTTCAGCGGTTCATCGAGGATGAGGTACGGGCAATCGGTCGCTATCGCCATGGCAAGCTTTACCTGCTGCTTCATTCCTGTCGAGAGTTTACGGGTCGGCTTGTCAAGATATGGGGAGATTCCGAGGGAGTCGCAGAGCGAGTCGATGTCGGCGGCCGATTTCCACGCCTCCCTAACGAAAGCAAGGTGCTCGATGGCCGATAGCGTGGGATAGAGATCCGCGCTGCCCGAAGAGCTCAGGTAGACGAGTTCTGCAAATTCGGCTGATCGACGTTGGCAGATTCCGTCTGCCGCCAGGCTTCCCGAGCGGATGCGGGTGGGAAATTGGCCCGACAGCGCTTCAAGAAGGGTGGTTTTCCCCGAGCCGTTGGGAGCAACGAGGCCCGCCGCCGTTCCCGGGCTCAGGAAAAGCGACCCGATTGAAAGTATCGTCGTGCTTCCGTATCCCACGCTCGCGTCTAGAAGCTCGAGCCCATTGTGCTTTTTCGCGGGTCCAGGCTGTTTGGGGGAACGTGTCGCAACGGCGCCGACCGTAAAAAAGACCGCGACGTATGCCAGGGCCACGGCAAGCATCGATGCGCTGCCTGAACCGGAGCCAATGAATTCTGTCGGGAAGCATCCTACGTAACCCGTTGCCTCGATAGGCGAGAATACGGGCAGTGGCAGGAGCCCGAGCACGGCATTATGCCCTAGTGCCGAATCGGACAATAACGGGAATGCCGGGGCCGCGACAAGCAGCGCGGAGGTAAGGGGGCCCGCGAGGACGCGCCTCGTTGCGGTCGATAGGACGGCGGAGCAAACGGATATCAAGGTTCCGCCCGCAAGCAGCGCGAGAAGCAGGGCTGTGAAGACGTTTCCCGCGGTCGTGGTGGTAAGCGCGCCGTCATGGAAGAAGGCGATCGGGTACCCAATTTGCCCGAAGCCGTTTAGGGCCAAGGCGTAAATGCCCCCGGGTGCGAGGCCGGCGAGGAGCATCGCGGTCCCCGCGACGATTATCGAAAACACGATCTGGATAAGGCGCCGGAATTTGGGCACGGGCGCCTTTGCCGCCAGGGTCCCGGGCCTTGTGGCGCCGAGCACGAGTATCGACGAGAGAAGGAAGGGGATGAAGGGAAGGAAAGACGGCGCCGTGGCAATGGCGTAAGGCAGGAAGGAAAGGAATGGCAGGTCGTTTGCGGAGGCCGGGATATCCGTGATGCCGGAGCTGCTCAGGGCACGGCAATATGCGAGCGCTGCGTCATTGGTCTCTTGGTCTCCCACGATGGACCCGGATTGGAAGCCTTCGCCCATGAGCGCGTAGTAGCTCTCGGCAGAATCGAGAAAGGCGGCGTCGGTTTGAGCGGCAAGGGCGGCGTTCGCGTATCTTGCAAGCTCCGCGTCATCTTGCTGCTCTGGAGATAGGTCTGTGCCGCTGGCCTGGGGCGCGCGCGTATTGAATGCGTCGACAAAGCTCTGCATGCCCTGTTTCATAAAGAAGGGCCCGTAGATGGGTGAATTGAACGCAATGGGGACGGAAAAGGCTGCAGCGAGAACGAGCGTACAAATCCATACGGCCTTGTCTCTTAGGATTAGTTTGAGAAGAAGTCGACAGTACATTTAGAAGCACCTACGTTCCTCAAAGAATTGTTAGATTAAAAGTAACAGACCGGATGAAGATACGTGCGACGGGGGCGAGGCGAATGGCTGAACGGTATCGATATGCGGGTTTAACGGCATATCGACCACATAGATTATTAACTTGCATTTCTACCCGCCCTTTTCGTAGAGTCGCCGATACGTGCTTAGCGCACCCTCGGCGCGTCCGGCAGGCTTTGCGAAATGGGATCCAGGAGACTTCGGCGCAGCATCATCTTGCGGAATGCTTCTAATGAGCCTCCCATCCTTCAAAAACAGAATCTCATCGCACAGCCTATCGACCGAATCCAAGATGTGGGATGACATGATGATGCACGTACCAGAATCGGCCAGCTTCCTGAGAATCTCGGAATGCAAGTCCACCCTGCTGGGGTCGAGCGCGTTCATGGGCTCATCTAATAGAAGGTACCGCGCGCCCGTCGCATACGCAATCGCCAGGGTAAGCTGCTGCTTCATGCCCTGGCTCAGAGTGCGGATCCTCATCTTCGCGAACTCGCCTATCTGCGTTTGTTCCACTATCTCTTCGATATCGCGAGCATGCGGCCACATATCGCAAACCATCTTGAGGTGATCTTCCGCACGCAATCCGGGATACAGCAGCGTCCCCTCACCAGGTGCATAGAAGATCATAGAACGGACCTCTCTCGCACCCGCACCCTGCACCTCATCCAGAACGATGCTCCCGTCCACGCGAGGACCCGGCAAACCTGCCATCGCACGCAGCAACGTCGTCTTTCCATGCCCGTTCGGAGCGACGAGACCGTAGACCGTACCCGGGGCAAACTCAGCGTTCACCGAATCTACGAGCACCTTCTTTCCATAAGAGATCGTCAGCGTTTGAAGGTCAATCATCGAGATCATCCCCTTTCGATCTTTGGAACACTCAGGCGCACCATCAACGGAGATACGGCGCCCAAGACCACCAGCAGAGCGCCCGATGCGCCGACGACCTCTCCAAAAGGCATCGCGTTCGTCCCTCGCCCAAGGAACCCAATCGTCCCCACCTGGGAAGCGGGATCAAACGAGGCGAATGGAGCCAGCAGCGCGACGCCCATGCCCACGCTTTCAACATGAGCGCTCAACGAACCCAACACCAAGAGAACCGCGCAAACCATTCCGGTGACAACGGGGTTGCGGCTAATCGCTGCTGTCAACGCAGCGACGACGGAAATCACGCCGTATGCCATGACCAGCAACGGAATACTGCACAACACCGCCTCCCCCACCATGGACGTTGTCGAAGCTCCCGCCCGAATGAGAGCGACGGGATACTCCGATCCACCCGCACCGTTCTTAATCACGGACACAACGACAGCGGGAACCATCGACACCAAAAGCAGCACCAAGCCAAGCAGGAGAGCCAGCGCAACAGCCGTCAGAAAACGCACATGCGCTGTTGCGGGGATCTGGAGAACCAGAAGGGAACGACACTGCAGGTGGGTGCACGCGAGCGATGTGACAACCACGGGCAACAGCAAAAATAAGGAGGGAAGCGCTGCCTGGAGATACGAAAGGAGGATTAATGGGGGCATCTTCGTACTTAACTCGTAAACCTTGGGGTCCGGCAAGCTCGCGATCGACTCAAGCAGAAGGGCGCGCGCCTCCGCACGAGAAGGAGTCTCCGGCTCGATTCCGATCGATTGCAGGAGAGTCGCATCTGCCGCGCCCAGCTCACCTCGAGCGCGCTCGTACGTCGCAAGGCTTCGAAACCCCTCCGCAGGCATAGGCGCGTACACGAAACCCGAAAGAGCATCCCGCATGTCTTCCAGGGCCGCTTTGCCCTCGACGTCCATATTCGCAGCGTTCTGCTCTAGATACCGATCTATTGAACGGAGCTCCCCATCCCTATACCGAACAGCGGAAACGTTATCAGCGTCAGGAAACATCTCGACCAGAGCCGGGGCCAGCATAGTCGTCGACATTGCAATCGCGCATACGGCGAGGGTAGGAGAACGCAGGAGCAGTTTCCCCATCGTTCTTACGTATGCAACGGCGGAGGCACAAGCGCTCGAACGAGTTGCCGTTCTCGATGCAGTGAAGGAACCTCTCTCAAGACAAATCGGGGATATCGGGCACGCGCAGCCGCTCTTTCCAGCAACGCAAAGCAGGCTAATTGCCAGCACCTCGATCCCGATTGCGCATACGAGGGCAATCGCGCCACGCTCGAAGCAAAGTCCAGGCAGATTCACTATCTGCGTTGTCGGGTACGGGCTATAGGCGCCGACGGTCAACTCAGTGTTCGCATACGTAAGGGGATTCAACAGGGCGAACTCACGTAAAGCGATGGATCTTCCGTAATACCCGGGAACCATCGTCACCCCCATCAGGGCACATACGAACACGATTCCAAGCGTAGGGTTATTGGCAATCTTCACGGCAAGGTGAACGACAAGCGAGATGAACGCTGCCACCAAGAATTGCAAGATGGCCGTCTGCGCGAACACCAGCCAAGCCGGTTTGATAACCGGAGTCGCATATTGAATGTAGCCTATCGGATAGAACGGCGAGCCCGGGCCATTCTTCACAAGCGCGGCGATTATCCCTGGAAGATTGATGGCGAGGACGGCAAGCATTGCAAAAACACTCGCCCATACGCTCGATGCAACAAGTCTACCCAGCTCGCCCATCGGTGCCTGGATGATGAGCTTTTCACGTTTGTTAAGACGCGCGGCAAGGAACGAGACGGCAACGGCCGTTGCGACCCATAGCAAGTACTCCTTCGATCCGTCATAATAGGTGTACTCTCCATCCGATATCTGCAGAAACGGAAGTAGGGGAGAGAGTGGTGCCAAGATAAGACGTCCCGCGGCAAGAGGGTACAGAAGCGCGGGCATGCTTGATGAAGAGGTATAGACACCGTCCTCCCCCGCATTCACAAGCGCATCCGCATAGGATGCTGACAATTCCTGCTCAACACGGGTTATTCCCGACTCGAGGTATTCGACCCGTCCGTCGATGCCAGCCGCGCTCCTGAAGACGGGCAGAGCACAAAGAACCATCAACGCAACAACGACAACACAGAGCGACCTGGAGGAGAGAAGCGACCTAAAGATCGCCTTCGAGATTTTGAGCATATTCATCGCCAACCTTAACCTCATCCAGTCGGAACAGAGGGGCCGAACAAAATGCTCGGCCCTTATTACTTGCCGGCAAAGTCAATTTAACATAAACTGTTAAAAAGTAACCTGAGTTTTTTAAATTCTTCGGAGGTTATTATGAGTTCCGACAATCGCACTCCCCGGCTTCATTCCTTCCGCATCGCATGTGCGATAGCCTCTGCGGCCCTTTGCGCCACCGCCATCGCACAAGTGGCGTTCTCCTTAAAGCCAGCAATCGAAGTGCTCGACAACCCTGTAATTGCAGACTCCCCCGCGTATCCAGCCCTTGCGATCTCGACATTGGTCCCTGCCGTCATCGGTATCGCTACGACCATCCTCAGCGCCGTTCTCGTGTGGACGATCAAGAGCGGAGACCCCTTCAAGAAAGGGTCTGCGACATGCTTGAAGGTGCTCGGCATTCTCTTCGTTGTTCAAGCTGCCACCAGCCTCTACGCCGGCTCACTCAAAACCTCCGTTTCGATGTTTGGCGGCGAGGGGGCCGTCGGCGCCCAAGAGATCGCTTCATCATTCGATTGGACCTCTCTGGTTCTCGGCATCGTCCTGTTCATGCTTTCCCAGCTCTTCTTGTACGCCCGAGAGCTGTACCTCGACTCCGACGAGATTGCGTAAGGAAACGCCATGCCCGTAATTGTTCGCCTCGACAAGATCATGGCCGAGCGAAAGATTTCCTCGAACGAACTTGCCGAAAGGATTGGAACCACGCCCGTGAACCTGTCCCGTATTAAAAAAGGGCATATTCGCGGCATTCGCTTCAACACACTCGAGCAGCTATGCCTCGCCCTTCGTTGCCAACCCGGAGACCTTCTCGAAGTCATGAGCGAAGAGGATGCCCGAAAGGAGTTCGGACTCGATTGGTCCGCCGAGGATTAGAGGGCGGTCGTACTCGCCCTGCACACGGGGATGCGAATCGGCGAGGTCTGCAGCCTTCGGTGGTGCGATGTGGATTTCGAGACGGGCCTGATCTCGATCAGACACTCGGTGGCGTACGCGAAGGGAATGGGTTCGTTCATCAAGGACACCAAGACCCATGACGCCAGGGGTATCCCCATCGACCCGGTCGGCCTACTCCCCTTCCTGAAGGAGACCCACGAGATCGACTGCGGAAAGCTGCGCTTGCGCGGCCTTACCGGGGCGGTCGAGATCGGGGACTGCTACATCCTGTCGGAGCCGGGCGCGACCTTCGCGACGACAAGCTATATCCGCAGGGCGTTCAAGACGTTCTCGGAGACCAACGGCCTCATGGGCACCAACGACGAGCTGATCACGTTCCACGGCCTTCGCCACACGTTCGCAACGCAGTGGATCCGCCAAGGCGGCGATATCAAGGCGCTCCAATCGATCCTCGGCCACAAGGACGCCATGGCGACGCTCAACGTCTACGCCGACATCGAGCCCATCTCCAAAATCCATAACATGCTGCGCGCCACGCCGTGCCTTTGGCGCGGGCACCTCGGGCCGAGGGTCGATCCGGGTCCCATGTTCCAACAGAGGATCCAGGAGTCCATCGAGACGCTCCAGGCGTTCGGCTACGGCATCACCGAGCCGGACGACCGAAATATCGCCATACGCGACGTGAAGACGAACAGTTGGCTCTAGCTCACCGAGTACGCGGCAGCGCTGGGCCCATCCCAACTGAGGTCACGGTGGTCCGATAGGGGCGCCGCCCGCGGCATGCGCCGCGGAGCGGTATCCCCTACCGAAGGGCGGGGATGCCCTCCGCTTCCAGTTCGGAATCAGCCGTCGGAGGCGTTCGGCTGACTGCGGGAACGGCCTGTCCGCTCAATGTGTTCGGCTGAGATCGGAAATCAACCCAACACGAGCCGGACACGCGCCAGACGGCTCTTCCCCGTACGGCCTTCCCCCTTACGCTCATGTTGCAGGCATGTAACGCCGCAGCGAGCGCGCCTTTTTTGCGCCAGACAGGTACAATAATGAACACTGTACCGTAGCGGAGCGCCGCGCGCGCCGCAATCACGCGAAAGGGTTTCCCATGGCCGAGATCTCGTCCTCCCGTATCGTCATCACCGTCCTTGGCAAGAACCGCCCCGGCATCGTCGCCGGCGTCACCCGCGTTCTGGGCGAGGCCAACGTCGACATCCGCGACATCACGCAGTCCATTATCGAGGACATCTTCACCATGACCATGCTGGCCGACACCGCCGAGTCCAAGCTCGACTTCGCCGAGCTGCAGAAGGCGCTGGCCGAGGCCGGCGAGCTTTCGGGTGTCAACGTGTCCATCCAGCGCGAGGACGTCTTTAACTTTATGTACCGCCTGTAGCGAGCAGGCCGTGTGGGAGCAGGCTGGCGCATCTGCAACCAAGCACGCCGCCCCCAAACGGCCCCGAGAGGAGCGCGCATGGCTTACGACGCCAAGAAAATCTACTACCGCTTCGATGACCATCTGAGCCGCCTGGTCTTGGATTATGAGGCGAGCCGCCAGATTTCGCCCGAAAGCGAAAACCTCTACCACGGCCTGCCGACTGATCCGTATGACGAGGGTCTGTTCGTCGAGCATAACGTCAAGCGCGGCCTGCGCAACGCCGACGGCTCGGGTGTGGTCGCGGGTCTTACCCGCATCTCGGACGTGCACGGCTACAACAAGATCGACGGCAAAGTCGTGCCCGACCAGGGCAAGCTCACGCTGCGCGGCTACAACATCGAGGACCTGGTCAACAACGCCCAGGCCGAGAATCGCTATGGCTACGAAGAGGTCGCCTACCTGCTCATCACGGGCTCGCTGCCCAACAAAGAGGAACTCGACGGTTTTTGCGAGCGTCTGGGTGCCTTTAGGCATCTGAGCGACGAGTACGTCAAAGAGTTCCCCATGACCACGGTGTCGGCGAGCATCATGAACGTGCTCCAGCGCGCCGTGCTGCTGCTCTACGCCTTCGACGCCGAGCCCGACGTGATTACGCCCGAGCACGAGATCGACGTCGCCATCTCCATGCTCGCCCGTCTCCCCCGCATCGCCGCCTTCGCGCATATGGCGTCGGTCGCCAAGCGTCGCGGCTCCGAGGTGCACGTGCCGCACCCGACGCCCGGCCTTTCCACCGCCGAGACTATCCTGCAGGTGCTGCGCGGCGGCATGGCGTTCACCCGCGACGAGGCCATGCTGCTCGACGTGATGCTCATGCTGCACGCCGAGCACGGCGGCGGCAACAACTCCACGTTCGCCTGCCGCGTGCTGTCCTCCTCGGCCACCGATCCGTATTCCGCCTACGCCGCAGCGATCGGCTCGCTCAAGGGACCGCGCCACGGCGGCGCCAACGCCAAGGTCGTGTCGATGCACGAGGACATCCGCGCACATGTTTCCAACTGGGAAAACGAGGACGAGGTCGCAGCCTACTTGGGCAAGATCCTCGACAAGCAGGCCTTCGACGGCACGGGTCTCATCTACGGCATGGGCCACGCCGTCTACACGCTGAGCGACCCGCGCGCCGAGGTGTGCCGCCATTACGCGCGCACGCTTGCCGCCAAGAAGGACCTGGGCGATGAGTTCGCGCTCATCGAGCGCATCGAGCGCCTGGCACCGCAGGTGATGCGCGACCACGGCATGACCAAGCCCATCTGCGCCAACATCGACCTGTACACGGGCTTTATCTACAAGATGCTCGGCGTACCCGAGACGCTTTTTACGCCGCTGTTCGCCGTCGCCCGCATGGCCGGCTGGTCGGCACACCGCATGGAAGAGCTCTTCTGCGCGCACCGCATCATCCGTCCCGCGTATCGCCCGGTTATCGAGCCGCTGGAGTACAAGCCGCTCGCCGATCGCTAGGACGCGGACCGTTATAGAACCCGAGCGTGGCCAGGGCATCACCGCCCTCGGCCACGCTTTTTATGCCAGTAGAAAGGGCTGCATCAAATGATTGTGTTTTCCGATATGGATGGGACGCTGCTGACATGCGATAAGCAAATGAGCGATGCCACCTGGGCGATGCTCGACGAGCTCGCACGTCGTGGCATCGAGTTTGTTCCCTGCACGGGACGTCCACTGTCGGGCATCTTTGAGCCCATTCTCGCCCATCCCGCCGTGCATTACGCGGTCTGTGCCAACGGCGCCAGCGTCTGGCAGCTCGACGAGGATACGCCCACCGACGCCTCGCGCGCCACGTGCATCTTGAGCCGTCCGCTCGACCGTGGCATTGCCCACCGCATCCATCGCATTGCCGCCGGCCACGATGTGACCTTCGATATCTTCGCGGATGGGCAGTGCTTCCTCCCCCGCTCGCTATACGGGCGTCTGGATGAGTTCTGTGGCGGCGACCCCCACATCGCGGCTTCGCTCAAGCGCACACGAACGCCGATCGACATGGATATCGACAGTAAGATCGACGGGGTCGAGACGCTCGAACGCATCGCCATGTACTGGCACGACCCGGCCGATCGCGACGCCATCGCGGCGGAGCTCGACGTGCTCGAAGGCATCGAGGTCACGCGTTCGTACGCCATGAATATCGAGGTCATGGGCGAGGGAGCCACCAAGGGAACGGCATTGGCTTGGCTATGTGGGCATCTGGGCGAGTCTCTCGCCGACGCCTGGTCGTTCGGCGACAACATCAACGACATCCCCATGCTGCAGGCAGCGGGCCACGGCATGGCCATGATCAACGCCGAGCCCGAGGACCGCGAGGCCGCCGACGCCATCACCGAGTTCGACAACGACCACGACGGCGTCGCCCGCACCATCATGTCCGCCCTCGCCTAGTCATCGTCTGGTCATTGGGGACGTTCTTGAATGACCAGTCGTTGGGGACAGCCTTCGCGAAAAAGCTGCAAGGACTGTCCCCCGCTGTCGGCAGAAAAGGAACGTCCCCATCTGCCGGATTAAGCGAGACTCTCCAGCACGCGACGGAGCTCATGCTGAACGGCGTGGTCGCGGTTGCAGCCTACGACGCGATCGGCCACCGCCTTGAGCGCGGGGCGCGCGTTTTCCATCGCGCAACCCGTGCCGACAAAGCGAATGATCTCGTAGTCGTTCATCGAGTCGCCAAACGCCATGACCTCGTCGCGTCCAATGCCGTAATGCTCCGCGAGCTGCGCGATGCCCGAGGCCTTCGACACACCGGGCTGCATGGCATCGATCCACGCGTTGCCCGAAGGCGCAAAAGTAAAGAGCTGACCAAGTTCGCGCTGTAGCACGTACGCACTGTCCATAACCGCACTGTCGTCGCAAAAGATACTCGCTTTGATGATATTTACGCTGGGATCGGGCAGCTCCCAAATACGCTCGGCATTGGGAAGGTCCTTATCGACCTCACGCACGAACTTGCACTCGTCATCGAGCAGGAAGGACTTGGTTCGGTCAAAGAGCGCAAGATGCAGATTGGGAAACGTCCTGACGGCTTGGGCGAGCCTTCGAATCGCCAGGTGGGAATACACCTCACGGTCTACCATCTTACCGTCGGCGTAGACTTGGGCGCCGTTAGCGGCGACAAAGTCCATCTTGTCGCGAACGGGCGCAAAGAACTCGCACAGACGGTCGTAGCGACGACCTGACGATGCGGCAAAATGCACGCCATGCTCGTGTAGCGCCAGAATCAGTTCGTAGGTCTCGGGAGGCACCTGGCCGTTTTCGTCAAGCAACGTGCCGTCCATATCGGATGCAATCAGTTTAAACATAGAAAAGCTCCCTTCGGGCTTAGTGAAAACAGATGTATATCTGAAAACACCGTACCCAAAGGGAGCTCAAATAAGACTCCGCGGGCGTAAACGTTACAAGGACCTGGCAAATAGCTCACACATGCCAGAGGTCCCACAATCGCAGCGTCAGGCGACACGCCAAAGAGTGTCCCCAACGACTAGTCGTTTAAGAACGTCCCCGATGACTAGTCGGCGTAGGTGAAGGTGGTGACGTCGAACATGCCCTCGGGGCGGATGCGGAGCGTCGGGATCACCGGCAGGGGCAGGAAGATGATACCCATGATGGGGTCGAGCGGCGGCTCGATGCCCATGGCGCGCGCCTTGACCATAAAGTCGTCGTGCTGCGCGGCGACATCCTCGGCCGTGCCCTCGCTCATCAGGCCACCGAGCGCCAGCGGGATGCGCGCTACGACCTCACCATCGCGTACCAGCACGTGGCCGCCCTGGCCAACAGCCTCGACGGCAGCCATCATGTCGGCCGCGTTGTCGCCCACCACGCACACGTTGTGCGAATCGTGGCCAATCGTCGAGGCGATGGCACCGCCCGTGATGGTAAAGCCGCGCACCCAGCCGCGACCAATGTGCTTGCCAACGAGACCCAGGCCCGCAGGACCATCACCGTCGGCGCCCTCGGCCTGCAGTGACACGCCGCGGCCGTGGCGCTCGATCAGCATAATGCGGCGCAGGCCCTCGGCGCTCTCGGGGCGAGCCATGCCCGTGATGGCCTTACCCGGCACCACGTCAATCACGGCCTCGCCCGGCTTAAAGGCATAGTTGAATACGTCGAGCGAAAGCTTCGGCAGCTTAACGGAGGCGCGCAGCTCATCGGCAAGGGCCGCAACCTCGGCCATCTCGGGTGCGACCTCGCCCACAAAAGTGCCGTCCTGCGCCACCAGAGCACCGGCGGCATATACTCGATGCGGAGCCGTAGCAAACGTCAGGTCATTGAGCACCAGCAGGTCGGCGCGCTTGCCCGGGGCGATCGCGCCACGGAGCTCGTGCGGGTCGCGGCAGCCGTGGTCCAGGCCAAATGCCTCAGCCGTGGAAAGGGACGCCATGGAGATGGCGACCACGGGGTCAATACCAGCCTTGATAGCCACGCGGCAGGCATTGTCGATCATACCGGTCGAAAGCGCATCGGAGGGAGCGCGGTCGTCGGTCGCAAAGCAGCAGCGACGGGCGCGGGCAGGGTTCTCCAGCAGCATCGGAGACAAATTGGCCAGGTCGTGGCTGCACGTGCCCTCACGCAGCATCACATACATGCCGCGGGACAGCTTGTCGAGCGCCTCCTCGGGAATCGTCGACTCGTGGTCGGCGATAATGCCCGCTGCGGCATAGGCGTTGAGGTCCATACCGGCAACGAGCGGCGCGTGGCCGTCAACCTGCTTGGACGGCGTCTGGTTGGCAGCATCGATGCGGGCACAGGTCTCGGGGTCGGCCATAAAGACGCCCGGCAGGTTCATCATTTCGCCCAGACCAAAGACATCGCCCGGATGCTCGGCAAAAAACGCCTGCATGTCAGCGGCGGTAATCACAGCGCCCGCTTGCTCGTCGGGCAGTGCGGGCACGCACGAAGGCATCATGTACTTGATGGAGATGGGCGCACGACGACCATCCTCGATCATAAAGCGCAGGCCGTCGAGACCGGCAACATTGGCAATCTCGTGGCTGTCGGCAATGGCGGTGGTAGTACCGCGCGTCGCGGCCATGCGAGCATACTCGGCGGGACGGATGTTCGAGGACTCAATGTGCAGATGCCCGTCAATAAAACCGGGAGCGAGATAGCGACCCTGGCAGTCGACGACCTCAGTTGCCTCGTAGGTGCCAGCGGCATCGTCGCGACCATCGTAGAGCACGCCGACGATCACACCGTCCTTGACGGCAACGCTACCGGGCGCCACACGCTGGCCATACACGTCGACGATCTGCGCATTGGTAAACAGCGTGTCGACGGGCACGCGGCCCTCGGCGGCCTCGATCACAGACCTCATGACCTCAACGGACATACATTCTCCTTTAACCGTAGAAAACAGCTGCGGAGCGGACAGGCCTTCACCGCAGCAAGACAATAGCCATTGTATGCCCAAACGATGGGTCGGGAATACACCCCCTCCGCTTAACGGCACACGCCGCTTGGCGCAATGGGGACAGGTTGCTTTGTACCAATGACAAGGAGTGTCCCAAAGTGCCGACACAAAAGGAACGTCCCCAAGTGCCAAAAAGGCCGCAGTCGGAATCGTTCCGGCTGCGGCCCTATTGCACATGTTAGGTTAACCTACTTACTAGACCAACTTGAAGCCCTTGCGCTTGCCCACGGAGAGGGTGTCGCCCAGCTTGAGGGCGCTCGGATCGATGTTGTAGCTCTTGGGAGCCACAGCCTTGCCGTTGATCTTGACGCCGCCGCCGTCGATGTCGCGGCGGGCCTGACCGGCGCTGGCCGAAAGGCCCAGATCCTTGAGCAGGCCAGCGAGGTAAATCTGGCCCTCGTCGTTGACGGTCAGCTCAACGTGCTTCTCGGGGAAGTCGGCAAGCTGGCCCTCCTTGAACACACGGTCGAACTCGGCCTGGGCCTCGTCGCCGGCGCCGGCGCCGTGGTAGGTGTCGCACAGGTCGCGGCCTAGAGCGCGCTTGAGCTCGTAGGGGTCGGCGGAGCCATCGGCCAGGGCGGCATCGATCTTGTCGACCTCGGCCGGGGCGAGCGAGCTGGCCAGACGATAGTACTTGCCGATCATCTCGTCGGGGATGGACATGGTCTTGCCGAACATATCCTTGGGAGCGTCGGTCAGGCCGATGTAGTTGCCATAGGACTTGGACATCTTGCGCACGCCGTCGGTGCCCTCGAGCAGCGGCATGGTAAGCGCGATCTGCGGCTCCATGCCCATCTTCTCCATGAGCTCGCGGCCGGCGAGCAGGTTGAAGAGCTGGTCGGTGCCGCCCATCTCGACGTCGGCCTTGATCTGAACGGAGTCGAAGGCCTGCATCACGGGGTACAGAAACTCGTGCAGGGCAATCGGCGTCTGGGACTGGTAGCGCTTGGTAAAGTCGTCGCGCTCAAGGATGCGAGCGACGGTGAACTTGGAGCACACCTGCAGCAGGCCGGCCAGGTCCATCGAAAGGATCCAGTCGCCGTTGTGCACGATGGTGGTCTTCTCGGGGTCCAGAATCTTCATGGCCTGGCTCACGTAGGTCTCGGCGTTGGCCTCGATCTGCTCCTGCGAAAGCTGCGGACGCGTGGAGTTCTTGCCCGAGGGGTCGCCGATCAGCGCGGTGCCGTTGCCGATGATGAGGGTGACGTTGTGGCCCAGGTCCTGGAACTGACGCATCTTGCGCAGGGGCACGGCATGGCCCAGGTGCAGGTCGGGGCTGGTGGGATCGACGCCGAGCTTGATGTTGAGGGGCTCGCCCTTCTCAAGCTTCTTGCGAAGGTCGGCCTCGGGGACGATCTGCGCTGCACCCGAGGTGATGATACGCATTTGCTCGTCAACAGACAGCATTGGGTATCCTCCTTTTGCTATAGCACCCTCACCGGATACGGCGGTGCTGGAAGTTCATAAACTCTCTTATGATAACCAAAACGGCGCGGCCGAACACCTACGACAGGAAAATCCTCGTCCTGCCGCACGCGTCGATAACGACCGGCAAACGCGTGCCGTCACGTTCGACCAAAAAGCGCGCCCGCTGACGGCGCGAGCAGTCACGGCAACGGATCTGCCCCGTTGCATCCGTGGCGCAGGCGCCCTCGGCAGTCAGCAAGCAGTGCTCACACACCATGAGCTCGGAACGGTCGGCGTCGACCGGACCCAAGACGTCGGGCTCAGCAGCCAGTTCGGCAATACGCTCCGCATCATTGCCGAGCAACTCGGCCGGCAAGTACACCCGCCCCGCACCAAGTCCGCGCAGCCAGGTAAGCGTGGCCCGATTCGCGCAGAACACCGGCGCCGCCACGTCAAACGTCACGCCCAGCTCGCGAGCGATCACCACCTGTCCTAGGTTGCGGCAGACGACGCGCCCGGCACGCTGCATCAGTGAGCAGGTCCGGTCAGCGTCACCCGTGCGGCACACCTCGTCAAGCACCACAACGGCGTCGGACAAATCGAGTTCTCCGCGCGGGTCGGCATCCATCAGCTGCCAAGCAAAAACCATGCGAGTGGGAACCGCGCACTCCACCAACTCCGTCGACGCACCGCCATCCACCGCAACGTCCTCAAAGGGCAGTGCCTCAACGGCACGTGCAACGGGCGCAATCGCATCCGCCTCGGCCCGCATGCGCTCCAACACCGCCGCCGTCTGATCCAACACGCCGGCGCTGCGAATCAGGTATACCTCGCAGCCCGTGTCCACCTTACGCTTGCAATGCACGACGACGCGCTTCCCCGCTGCGGCATCCACCGGGCAGGGCACCTGCGGCCAGCGCTTAGGCACATCGGGACGCGCGTCGACACCCGGATAAAACCGAATCTCGAGCGTGTCACCCGCCGCCACGGCAGCGTCGAGCTCAACGGTCACCTCTTCGTGGCCCACAGCGACCAAGCGCCCCACGCGCACGCCCTGGTTAATCGCACGCTCAAAGCTCATCAGCTCGGCACCCGAACGCCCTCGCAGGTACGCATCGGTAAACCCACGGTTAAACGACCTTCCCAGCTCGCGCTCAAGCTCTTCCACGGCACCGGGGTCCCACGCGCCGTCGCACAGCATATCGAGTGCCCGGCGCCACGCCCGCACCACGTTGAATACGTAATCGGGGTTCTTCATGCGCCCCTCGATCTTGAGCGACGCCACGCCGGCATCTACAAGCTCAGGCAGATGTGCAATACCCAGATAGTCGCGCGGGCACAGCAGGCGATCTCCCTCGACGGCGACAACGCTCTGTCCCGCCTCGTCCACCAGGTCGTACGCCAGACGGCACGGCTGCGTGCAGTCGCCGCGCATCGCCGAGCGCCCACGCCGCAGGGCCGAAAACTCGCACGCCCCCGAATAGCCGATGCAAATCGCACCGTGGCAGAATACCTCGATGGGCACGCCCGTGGCACATAGCGCCGCAATCTCGTCGACCGTCAGCTCGCGTGCCGTCGTCACGCGCTCGACCCCCAGCTCATCGGCGGCAAGCCGCACGGCGCCTTCGCTGTGAACGCCCGCCTGCGTAGACAGGTGAATCTCGACCCCGGGAATCGCCGCGCTCAGCGCGCAGGCCAACCCGGCATCGGCGACAATCAGAGCATCGGCGCCCAGCTCCAGTGCATGAGCTCCCAACGCCACCGCGTCGGACAACTCATCGTCAAACACGAACACGTTGAGCGTCACGTATACACGCACGCCATGGGCATGCGCCACGGCGCAGCCGCGCGCAAACTCGTCATCCGTAAAGCCGTGGGCGCTCACACGGGCGTTAAAGCCGCCCAACCCCGCATAGATGGCATCGGCACCCGCGGCGATAGCCGCAAGCATCTGATCGAGTCCGCCCGCCGGCGCCAGCAGCTCGGGCAGCGCCGCACCGGCAGCATCCAATCCAGTCTCGTATTGTCCGCTCGGCCCCATCGCCCGAATCGCCATCGGCAAACTCCTTACCAAGGTATGCATTCACTCTGAAAAATGCCGTCTTCCAGCATACACGAGGCCTCGCGCGCCCCGTTTGGTTTATCGTGTAATAACTTATGTCCATCCTGCCCCGACGGCACATCCACCGTCCGGCACGACATACCTGGAGGTCAATATATGGGTCCTCGCCAACGACAGGGACACAGCCGTTCAAAGACGCACGCCCTGCCCATAATCCTGCTCTCGTTTTTGGGCTTTCTGCTGATTGCGGGCGTGGCGTTTGGCATCGGCATGGTCGGCAACGTCAACCGCTGGCTGTCCGATCTGCCCGACTACACCGACGCCAACGCGTATCTGGTGAGCGAGCCCACCGAGATCGTCGACTGCAACGGCAACAAGATCGCGAGCTTCTACACGCAAAACCGCAAGTCCATCACCAAGGACGAGGTCTCCCCCTACGTGCTGCAGGGCACCGTTGACGTCGAGGACGAGCGCTTCTACGAGCACGGCGGTATCGACCTGTGGGGTATCGCGCGTGCTGCGGTGGCAACCCTCGGCGGCGGGCACGAAGGCGCCTCGACTATCACCCAGCAGCTGGTGCGCAACACCATCCTGCAGGAGGAGCAGTTCGACTCGACCATTGAGCGTAAGGTGCGCGAGGCCTACATCGCCATCAAGATGGAGGACATGTACTCCAAAGACGAGATCCTCATGATGTACCTCAACACCATCTATTACGGCCACGGCGCCTACGGCATCGAGGCCGCAGCCGAGACCTATCTGTCCAAGAGCGCCGCCGACCTCACCCTGAGCGAGGCCGCGCTGTTGATCGGCCTTCCCAACTCGCCCTCGCAGTACGACCCCACGGTCAACCCCGACCTGGCGCTGTCCCGTCGCAACAAGGTCCTCGACAACATGTTGCGCCTGGGCCACATCACCCAGGAGGAGCACGATGCCGCACAGGCCGAACCCATCACCCTCAATGTGACCGAAATCTCGGGCAGCGGCGTCGACGTATACTCGCAGCCCTACTTTGTCTCCTACGTCAAGCAGCTGCTGGAGCAGGAGTTCTCGACCGACGTGCTCTTTAAGGGCGGCCTGACCGTCAAGACCACCATCGACCCCACGATGCAGCAGGTGGCAGAGAATGCCGTCCGCGAGCAGCTCGACACGCTCTCGCTTGACGGCCTGGACATGGGCATGGTCGTCGTCGACCCCAAGACCGGCTACATCAAGTGCATGGTGGGCGGCTACGACTACAACGCCGACGAGAACCACGTAAACCATGCCACGGCCAAGCGTCCCGTCGGCTCCACCTTTAAGGCCTTTACGCTGGCAACTGCCATCCAAAACGGCATGAACCCCAACGTCACCCTCAACTGCAACTCGCCGCTCAAGGCCAAGGGCACCACGACCGAGGTCCAAAATTACGCCAACCAGAGCTACGGCAACATCACGCTTAAGCAGGCGACGGCATACTCCTCCAACACCGGCTACATCCAGGTGGCGGAAGCCGTCGGCAACAGCAAGATCATCTCGCTCGTCAAAAAGCTCGGCATCGACCCCGCCAAGGACAACATCGAGGACGTTCCCGTCATGACGCTCGGCACCGGCTCGATCTCGCCACTCGAGATGGCCGCCGCCTACGCGACGTTTGCCAACGGCGGCTACTATCGCCAGCCGATCGCCATCACCGAGATTGATTCTCGTACCGGTTCGGTGCTGTACCAGCACACCGACAATCCCTCACAGGTGCTTACCGAGGGCGAGGCCGCCGCGGTCACCGATGTTCTGTCCGGCGTCATGAAGGGCAGCGGTACGGGTGCTGCCGGCGCCCTGAGTGTCAACCAGCCCTATGCCGGCAAGACGGGCACCACCGACAACACCACCAACCTGTGGTTCTGCGGCTATACCCCGCAGCTGGCGTGCGCCCTGTGGACCGGCTATTCCGCGGGCGAGATCCCCATCCAAAAGTACGGCACGGACCTGCTGGGCGACAGCACCAACCTGCCTGTCTTTAAGCGGTTTATGAACACCGTTCTGACCGGTACCGAGCGCGAGGAGTTTGCGACCGGAACGGCGCCCACCTACAAGAACAACAGCGTCTGGAAGTTCTACGGCACCAACAACACCAAGAAGTCGGAGAACGACGACAAGGACGAAGAGGAAGAGGAAGAGGAAACCACCACAACAACTACCACGACGACCACAACCACCGAGACCACGGGCGGCGACACCACCGGCGGCACCGGTACGACCGGTGGCTCGACGGGCGGCTCCACTGGTGGCTCGACCGGCGGCGATGGCGGCACGCCTACGCCTACGCCCACTCCCGACCCCTCGCCCACGCCTGACGATACGGTCGGCTAAGAAGTACGCGACTAAAGCCAACAAGGCCCCGAGCAGCTTATTGAACTGCTCGGGGCCTTTTAGTTTGAAGCGACCTGGTGGGCGGTCTTTATACCGGCAAACAAAAAGGGGTACCGACCAACGTCGATACCCCTTACAAGCCACTATGTAAGCGCACGCAGTGCCGAGCGCACGACCCGCACGCCTACTTGCGAGAATTGCTCAGCTTATTGATCAGCGCCTCGAGGCGCTCGCCGTCCTCGGCCGTCTGGGCAATAACCAAAATCGTATCGTTGCCGGCAAGCGAGCCAAGCACATCGGGCAACTCTGCCGCATCAACAGCGGCGGCGATGCCGGAAGCCGTGCCAGGCTGAGCCTTGATCATAACCAGATTATCGGTACGCAGAACGCCCGTTACGAGCTCGGAAACCATACGCTGCAGGTGCAAGTCCTCTGCCAGAACATAGATGCCCTCAGGGAGCTTACGCAGCCCCATGTCGGCAATATCGCGAGAGACAGTCGCCTGCGTGCAATCAAAGCCCATAGCACGGAGCTCATCGACCAGCACGCGCTGCGTGCGGACATCCTTATTGCGCACAATATCTCTAATGGCATCCTGGCGCCCATTGCGTTTTTTAGCCATACAAACCCTCTCTCCAAAAGATGGCGGAGACAATCAATCAGTGATTGAATAGTTTAACGCTATTTGAAGGCTTTTGTGTATAAGAACGCATTTCGAAACAATTCTATGCAAGTTTGTTTCGTAATGAGCCGTTTAGGCGGGTTTTGCGCCCGTCCGGTTAAGAAAAGCTGCCAGATGCGTACACATCACGCAGCGCGCGGGCTTGGCGCTGGCGATCGGCCCAAACAACAGACCCAGTCCCCGATGGTTGTCCTTGAGCGCGGCGACCATCTGACGGGTTCGAGGCGCCTCGAGCATATCACGCATGCGGGCGGAACGCTCGATTGACGACACCCCATGCGGGCTCAGACACAAATTCTCGATGCAGGCGACCAGTCCGACAAAGTAGAACTTTTGGCTTGCCAGCTTGAGCCGACCACCGCTATCTGCTTCCGAGAGTGAGTCCGCAAGCTCGTCGAGCGCTCGGGTGTCATCGGATACCCTGGCATACATGGTGGGATCAAAGGCATCTGTAAGCTTAGGCGCTACCGCGTGGAAACAAGCGTCGCCGCATCCGGAGACACGCTGCGCCTGCGAGAGCGCGCATGCCATAAACCCAACTGTGCGAAACGCCTTGTCGCACAAAAGGCATGCCTCAAACAGCGGACGGCTATACATCACGCCAGAGACTTGAGCAACCAAGCCGCCTAAAATCAACTGAGGCAGCCCGGCCACCATCGAAGATTTGCTATCAATGGAAATATGAGTAGCATCCAAGACGCGCGAATGGCGCTCTCGATGTGCATCATAGCGGTCGAGCGACACCGTGGGGAACACTATGTCTGCCGCAGTATCGCACGCGATATCGACCATCTTGGAAAGGGATTGCGGAGCAAACCACTCATCGGCGTTCATGGCGATGATTTGAGAGCCGCGCGAGGCAGCAAAACCGGCACGAAGACACGCGCCGCGTGTCGCGTCCTCGACGTCAATCAAATCAATATGGATGTCCCTGTCGGCAGCAACTTGAAGTGAATGGCGCACACCGGGCGCAGCATCGCGACAGACAACGACAATCTGCAAATCGTAGAGGTCTTGGTTCTGGATACTCTCGAGCGCACGCATCGCATAGCTGGGCGAACCTTCTACCACAAGGATCACCGAAAGTCGCGGATGCGAGCCACGTCGAACCAAATTATCCGTCCTCTCGACAGCAATGAATCAAACCGTGGTTCATGGTACACCCCGGCAATAAAAGCAATGAGACACTGGTTGCATTGCACGCCAAGAACAGATGTTGTACACGCGCAGCCCACAGATGACAGGTGTCGACGCACGACACGTCGAGCCCTCCCCTAGTCGAGCACGACAAGCTCGGCGGGATCGTAATCCACGCCCATAAACGTAAGGCCGCAGGCAGGAGCCGTGGGGCCCGCAGCGGTACGGTCGCAAGCATCGATAACCTCGCGCATCCACTCGGGTTCACGGCGATGCATGCCAATCTCGACAAGCGTGCCCACGATCGTACGGACCATCGAATGCAGAAACGCATTGCCCTCGATGGTAAACGTCAGGATGTCCTCGCCAAACGCAACCTCATGGCCAAATTCGGCACGCATCACGCAGCGATGCGTGGGCTTGCCCACGGCCGAGGCGACCTTGCAAAAGCTCTTGAAGTCCTGCTCACCCAAGAGCGCGGGGCAAGCGGCAGCCATAGCGTCGACATCCAGCGGATAGCGATGCCACCAAACCGCACCGCGCGAGAGCACGGGGCGCGCGTCACGATCGGCAATGCGATACGTATACGTACGGGAGCGCGCGTCAAAGCGGGCAGAAAAGCCCTTACGAGCCTTGTAGACCTCGTTTATGGCGATATCTTTGGGCAGGAGGGCATCCATAGCCCGCAGCCACCTACGGCGCGTTAGAGCAAGCTCAGCGTCCGTTACGGGTACGCTGATGTACTGAGCCACCGCATGTACGCCGGCATCGGTACGTCCCGCACACGTCAGGTCGATCGGGCGGCGCAGCAGCGTCTCGATAGCGCGACGAAGCTCGCCCGCAACCGTCGTCTGTCCCGGCTGCTCGGCAAATCCGCTATAGGACGAGCCGTCATAGGCCACACGAAACACCAACGTGGCATCGAGCTCGGGAATCGAATTGAAATCAGACGGCGCGGTCATGGGCGCTCCCAACAAACAATCAACGGTATCGCGACAAAAAAAGAGGGGTACGCGAACGTACCCCTCGAATATAGCCTATGCAGACGGAATGTCTACTCAGCGGTCTCCTCAGCAGGAGCCTCCTCGGCAGCGGTCTCCTCGACAGGCTCGACCTTCTTGGGAGCAGCGGCCTTCTTGGGGGCCGGAGCAGCCTTCTTGGCCTTAGGCGTGCAAGGCTCGGTGACGAGCTCCATGATAACGATAGGAGCGTTGTCGCCCTTACGGTTACCGAGCTTCATGATGCGGGTGTAACCGCCGTTGCGGTCCTGCCACATGCCCTGGGCAGCCTTGTCGAAGATCTCGGCAACGAGCTGCTTATCGCCGAGCTTGGCGATAGCCAGACGACGAGAGTGCAGGTCGCCCTTCTTGGCCCAAGTGATGATCGGGTCGACGACCGAACGCAGCGCCTTAGCGCGGGTCTCGGTGGTCTTGATGCGGTCGTTCTCGAAGAGGGCCTTAGCAAGGCTCTTCTTCATGGCCTTGGTGTGGCTCGCATCGGTGCCGAGCTTCAGGCCCTTCTTAACGTTGTGACGCATGGTCTAGTTTCTCCTCAAATATGCGAAGCATTAAGCCTTCAGGCTCAGGCCCATGGACTCAAGCTTGTCCTTCACTTCCTCGATCGACTTAACACCGAAGTTACGGATGTTGAGCAGATCGTTCTCCGAGAACTCAACGAGCTGACGGACCGAGTGAATGCTGGCACGCTTAAGGCAGTTGTAGGAACGGACAGAAAGATCCAGATCCTCGATCTGCTTGTCCAGCTCGGCGTTGTCGTTGGTGACCTCGGGAGCGAAGATCGAAGCCTCCTCCTCGACCTCGGGGGTCTCGGCAAGGTTCATAAAGGCGGCCATATGCTGGTTGATGATATTGGCAGCCTGGACCACGGCGTCGCGCGGGGCGATGGAGCCGTTGGTCTCGATCTCGAGGACAAGGCGGTCGTAGTCGGTGTGCTGACCGACACGGCAAGCCTCAACGAGCTTGGCGCAACGGGAAACCGGCGAGTACAGCGAGTCGACGTGGATCACACCGATGGGATCGTTGTCACGCTTGTTGGCCTCGCCAGAAACATAGCCGCGGCCATAGCCGATGCGCATGCTCATGGTGAGATGGCCACCCTCGGTGAGCGTAGCGATGTGCTGCTCGGGGTTGACCAGCTCAAACTCGGACGGAATAAAGAAGTCCGCACCGGTGACCTCGCAGGGGCCGTCAACCGAGATGGTGGCGGTCGCCTCGTCGGTCGTGCCGAGAGCCCTGAAGACAAGACCCTTGACATTCAGGACGATGTCGGTGACATCCTCGACCAAGTTAGGGATGGTCATGAACTCGTGCTGCGCACCATCGATCTGAATAGCCTCGACGGCGGCACCCTCGAGCGAGGACAGAAGAACGCGACGAAGGGAGTTACCCAGCGTATCGCCGTAGCCACGCTCGAGCGGCTCGACGGAGACACGAGCAGACGTCTCGTTGATCTCTTCGACCTGAACCTGAGGCCTAATGAATTCTGACATGTATTACCTCCAGCCTCAGCAGCCCGGATGGACTACTTAGAGTAGAGCTCGACGATGAGCTGCTCGTTGATATCACCGCTGATCTGCTCACGCGTCGGCAGAGCGAGCACGTTACCAGACAGCTTCTCGATATCGACCTCGAGCCAGCCAGGGACCTCAAAGCGCTCGGAGGAAATCAGGGCCTCCTTGATGGGGAGGAGGTCACGGAACTTCTCGCCGACAGCGACGACGTCGCCGGCCTTGACGCGGTAGGACGGGATGTCCACGCGCTTGCCGTTCACGGTGAAGTGACCGTGACGGACGGACTGACGAGCCTCTTTGCGGGTGCGGGCGAAGCCAAGACGGAAGACGACGTTGTCGAGGCGAGACTCAAGGATGATCATGAGGTTCTCACCGGTGACGCCGTTCATCTTACGGGCCTTGTTGAAGTAGCCGTGGAACTGCTTCTCCAGAACGCCATAGATGAACTTGACCTTCTGCTTCTCGCGCAGCTGCATGCCGTACTCAGATTCCTTGCGACGGCGCTTGGGCTGACGGATAGATTCCTTCTTGCTGCTGTAACCGAGCTCAGCGGGATCGATCCCGAGCTGACGGCAGCGCTTAAGAACAGGAGTCCTGTCGATTGCCATATTGATACGATCCTTTCAGTTACACGCGGCGACGCTTCTTGGGGCGGCAGCCGTTGTGCGGAATGGGGGTCTTGTCCTGGATGCTCGAGACCTCGAGGCCAGCAGCCTGGAGGGAGCGGATGGCGGTCTCACGACCGGAGCCGGGGCCCTTGACGAAGACGGAAACCTTCTTCATACCGTGCTCCATGGCCTGCTTGGCAGCAGCCTCGGCAGCCATCTGGGCAGCGAACGGCGTGGACTTACGGGAGCCCTTGAAGCCCACCTGGCCAGCCGACTTCCAGGAAATGACGTTGCCCTGGGGATCGGTGATCGAAACGATCGTGTTGTTGAACGTAGAACGAATGTGAGCCTGGCCCACGGAAATGTTCTTACGGTCCGCGCGCTTCAGACGGGCAGCGCGAACGTTCTTCTTAGCAGTAGCCATCTATCTAGCGCTCCTTATTTCTTCTTCTTAGCACCGATCTGACGCTTCGGGCCCTTGCGGGTACGAGCGTTAGTGTGGGTGCGCTGGCCGCGGACCGGGAGGCCCTTGCGGTGACGAAGGCCGCGGTTGCAGCCGATGTCCATAAGGCGCTTGACGTTCTGGTTGCGCTCACGGCGGAGGTCGCCCTCAACCATGATCTGGTTCTTATCGATATAATCGCGGATGGCGTTAACCTCATCCTCGGTGAGGTCCTTAACGCGCGTATCCACGTTAACGTTGCACTCGACGCAGATCTTCGTCGCAGTGGTGCGGCCGATGCCGTAAATGTAGGTCAGACCGATCTCAACGCGCTTCTCACGCGGGAGGTCGACACCATTAATACGGGCCAACGTAGTCTCCTCTCTTAACCCTGACGCTGCTTATGACGGGGGTTCTCGCAAATGACGAGGACCTTGCCATGGCGCCTAATGATTTTGCACTTATCGCACATCTTCTTGACCGAAGGACGTACCTTCATCGTTCTTCCTTTCGGTAGCGCTCAAACTACTTCCCTACTATCTACTCGCCCAGCCGCAGGCGTTTAAAACTATGGCTGGTCTTCACACACAATCCGACCGTAGGTTGAGCTAAGCCTGCAGTCGGAAATGGAGTGCGTGTATGCGTGCCGCTATTTGTAGCGATAGGTGATGCGGCCGCGGGTCAGGTCGTACGGGGAAAGCTCCACGACAACCCTGTCACCGGGGAGAATACGGATGTAATTCATTCGGATCTTGCCAGAAATGTTGCACAGAACCGAATGACCGTTCTCGAGCTCGACCTTAAACATGGCATTGGGCAACGGTTCCTTTACCGTACCCTCGAGCTCAATTGCGTCTTCCTTCTTCACAAGCAATCATCTTTCTCTAGAAAACGACAGCGATTGAGTATTCTACAATACGCATGCACGTATCGTAATATCTTCGTAATGGCTCCACATCTAAGTGGAACTTGTTACATTTCTCCGCCTTGGAGCGAACACCAAGCACCTTGCGCGTCGGTGGTGAGAATCACCGGACCGTCATTGGTAATGGCGACGGTGTTCTCATAGTGCGCGGCGGGCAGGTGGTCGTTGGTCGTAACAATCCAACCGTCGGAGCCCGTGCTCACATGGTTGGACCCCATCGTAACCATCGGCTCGATGGCAATGACCATGCCGGCCTGGAGGCGAACGCCCCTCCCCTTCTTTCCATAGTTAGGAACGTTGGGGTCCTCGTGCATCACGCGGCCAATGCCATGGCCCACATAGTCGCGAAGCACGCCGTAACCGTGAGACTCGGCGAGGGACTGAACGGCATAACCGACGTCCCCGATATGGTTACCGGGAACAGCCTGCTCGATGGCAGCCTTAAGGCAATCGCGCGTGACCTCGCACAAAGCCTTGGCTTCGGGCGTAGGGGTACCGACGAAAAACGTCCAAGCGTTATCGCCGACCCAACCGTCGACAACGGCTCCCGTATCGATGGAGATGATATCGCCATCGCGCAGGATCATGTCGGGGTTGGGAATACCGTGGACCACGGCATCGTTGATCGATGCGCAGATGGTCCCCGGGAATCCGCCGTAACCCTTAAAGGCCGGGGTGCCGCCATGCATGCGGATAATCTGCTCCGCGAGCTGATCGAGCTCAAAAGTCGAAACGCCGGGGCGCACCATGGCTCCAACGTGGCGGAGCGCCATCTTAGATAGCGCTCCTGCCTTCTTCATCTGCTCGATTTGCGTTGCAGACTTAATCTTGATCATAGACCGAGAGCCTCTTTGACATCCCCGTACACGGTCTCGCGAGCCTGGTCACCGTTGACCGACTTGAGCAGACCCTGGCCACGATAGTAGTCGACGAGCGGGCTCGTGGACTTCTCGTAGACGTCGAGACGGTTCTTGATGGTCTCGGGCTTGTCGTCGTCGCGCTGATACATCTCGC
>CABQHT010000006.1 GCA_902464035.1 uncultured Collinsella sp.
GCGGCGGATTCATGCCAACCACGGTTTCAAACTTGCAAAGCCCCAGTTCATTCACCATGTCGATACACTTTGCCTCCATGCGCGACGTCGCGACCGCCATGCGATGCCCCTGCGCCGCGAGCCCATCGAGCAGTTGGGGGATCCCGTCGAACACGGGATACTCCTCCGGCCCCAGCTCGTCAAAAAAGACGCGGTACTCGTCGGCCACCACGAGCGACTCCTCGCGCGTAAAGCCGTAAAAGTCGTGGAAGCTCTTCCACAGCGGGGGTCCGATCATGCGGCGCAGGTCACCCATCTGCACTTCCGAAAACCCGCGCGCAGCCAGCGTCTTGCGCGTCGAGGTCATCACCGCCCGGCCCGTGTCAGCCACCGTACCGTCAAAATCGAACAGCACGACCGGCCGCTCGCATAGCTGTAATGCCGCCATCGACATCCCTCTTCCCCAATTGGCGATTTCCACACCGACGCTTCAAACCGTTGACTATTCAACAATTAAAGCTGGCAATGTGGAACAACTCCACTATACTTGACGCACTTTGCTCTCAATCGGCGGCGCGCAGGCGCCCCATCGAAAGGTGCAATTATGTCTTTTGCCATCATAACCGACTCCACGTCGGACATCTCCCCCGCCCGCGCCCAAGAGCTCGGCATCTACGTGATTCCGCTGCATGTGATTATCGAAGGCGAGGACCTGCTCGACCAGGTGCAGATCACCGCCGAGGAGTACGTCGCCCGCATGGCCGGCTCCGAGCAGCTGCCGCACACCTCGCAGCCGAGCGCCGGCGAGTTCAAGGAGCTTTTCGATCGCGTGCGCGCCGACGGCCACGACAGCGCGATCTTTATCTCGCTGTGCAGTGAGTGGTCGGCCTGCTACGCCAACGCGTGCCAGGTGGCCGATACCCACGAGCTCGACGTGCGCTGCATCGATTCGCGCACCGGCTCGGGCGCCGAGGGCCTGCTGGTGGAGTACGCGCTCGCCATGCGCGAGGACGGCCGCAGCCTGGACGAGACCGAGGCACAGGTTCGCGCAACCCTGCCCGACGCCCATTTGCTGCTGATTCCCCGCACGCTCGAGAACCTCGTTAAGAACGGCCGCGCCCCCAAGCTCGCCGGCCAGCTCACGCAGATGCTCAACATTCGCCTGGCCGTTTCGCCGGAATGGCAGTCGGGCGAGATCAAGGCCATCAAGAAGGGCCGCGGCGCCAAGCGCATCGTCGCCAACACCATGGCAGACTGCCTCGCGTTTTTGGCTGATCACCCAGGTTCGAGCGTGCGCGTACTCACGACCGGTGCCGCCGAGGAGCAGGAGCTCGTCAATCAGGCGCTCGCGGGCCAGGACTACGTCGATGCCGGCACCGGCCCCATCGGCTGCACCATCGCGACCCACGTAGGCGTTGACGCCATCGCCATCAGCTACTGCCCCCGCTACCAGCCAACTCGATAGGGACGCCCACATCAGTTGCGGTGAAATAGGGACTGCTTGCTTATCAGCCGCAAATCAAACCCTATTCCACCGCAACTTTTTAGTTGCGCCATCCATATACAAGATATTAATGGCGATCGGCGCATTCCCAGCTGTTTGAGGGAGCTTCGACTAGCCTCCAACGATACCCAGTGGGCAAAAAATGGCAAATATGAGTACTGTTACCAAATTAGTAACAGCAAAATCTAGCTGAAATTGTCCGCTTCCACCGATTTCAGGGGTCCATAAAGCCCCGAATCGTCGTGTTTAGGGGGTTGAATATACTAAAAACAGTCAATTGGTCTTAAATACTTTCCAAATGATATGATGCTATCCTGGCAACAGTACTCATATTTGCCATTTTTTGCCCACCGGGTCCGGATGAAGCCCGCTCTTTACGCCTCCGGCTGCCCACATGACCGCAAATCCTGATTATCAAGGCCCGTCGCGTACCTTAGCATCGATCGAAAGCCGCTCGCGGAGCAATCCCTCACCATTAGCGAACTTGAATCGAAATTGCATGCCCCGAAAAGCCGCAATGCCGTACCCTCGTTCTCAGCAACTCCACTACAAGAATGGCATTCAAATGGGCAACACCATGCATCAATACGCCCTCTTTGGGGCCACGCAATTTAAATACGATCAGACAATCACGCATATATCGGACCAACACCGACAAATCGTCATTTGCAACAACGGTTCAGACGTACGCTACGCCACACTTGAAGAGTGGGAAGAAGCCGGCGCTTTGTTCGATGAACGAGCGCAAATCGAGGGCATCGTCACCAGTGCGAGCCCAGCACGTGACAAACTCGAGCTCTTTCGCAGCCTCTTTACCGGGCGTAAAGATGTCTACGCTCATGGATATCGCAGAAAAGACGGAGGTATCGGCTATACGCCCGCTTGCGCAAACGAGTGGAAGCCGGGAATTTGTCCCAAAGTAGCCCATCAAAAAGTCAAATGCGCAGAATGCCACAATCGCGTCTTCCCCGAATTAAGCGATGCCGCAATCATTGCTCACTTTAAAGGCAACGATGACCGGTTCCGCGATGTCCTCGGGCAATATGTTCTCGACAGGGACTGCAACACGAAAGTTCTCGTCATCGATTTTGACAAAGCAGACTGGAAAGAGGCAACAAATGCCGTACGGCTTGTTGCAAAACGACGGAACATTTACGCCGCCGTCGAGCGCTCAAGGTCCGGCAACGGCGCACACATCTGGTTTTTCTTTCTCGAGCCAATCAGCGCAAAGGCCGCCAGAAAGTTTGGAAGTTGCCTCATAACCGAAGCTGCGGCGCTTAATAAGACAATCACGTTCGAGGCCTTTGATCGAATGCTACCCGCTCAGGACACTATTCCCGATGGAGGTTTTGGAAACCTCATCGCACTTCCCTTTCAAGGCAAGGCACAACGTGGAGGAAACAGCGTATTTGTAGACGAACAATTCGAGCCCTTTCCCGACCAATGGCTTTATCTGTCGCAAGTCCAGCTGATTCCGCGCTCGACAGTGCAAAATCTGATCGAGACCACTGGGAACAACCCACACGGGCTATCAACAGCCACGGTGGCAAACAAGGCCAAACGATATGTCCAAAAGCCACGAAAGCGGCTACCACTCACATCGCAGGACTTTCCTTCATCGCTGCCCGTCACGCAAGCCGATATGCTCTACATCCCCGAAAAGTCTCTGAGTCCTGCAGCTCAAATGGAAATCCGCGGGCTCGCGACATTCGCCAACCCAGAATTCTATCGAGCGCAGTCCATGCATAAATCAGTATTCGGCAAACCGCGGCTCATAGACCTTAGCGAACTGAAAGATGGTTATGTTGCGATTCCCCGGGGCTGCAAAACTCAGCTTGAGCAGCTGCTCCGAGAAACTGGCGTTACTGCCCACTATTCAGACGAACGCAAATCCGACAATCAAATTGTGATGACATTTAAAGGCGCCCTTCGCCCTGAACAGCAAATTGCCGCCGAACAGATGCTCGGCTTTGAAGACGGGATCATGTCTGCGCCGACGGGTTTCGGCAAAACCGTCATCGGAGCCTATCTTATTGCTGCCATCGGTCTTCCAACGCTCGTCATCGTTCCCAAGACTGCGCTCATTGCCCAATGGAAATCCCAGCTCGAACGATTTCTCGACATCACGGACAACAGAGAGCCCGTCCGAACCCCAAAAGGACGAATCAGCAAAAGGCAGCCCCCGCTCATTGGGCAAATCGGAGGAGGCAAGACCGCCATAAGCCACCTCATCGACGTTGCTTCATTCCAGTCGCTATCCGGCAAGGACCCTCAGACCGGCGAGTCATTCGCCAAGGAGCTCGTGCGCGATTACGGTCTCATCATCTGCGACGAATGTCACCATGCCGCCGCGCCGCAGCTTGAGCTTGTCCTCAAGTCCGCTCCAGCCAAATATGTATATGGCCTTTCCGCGACGCCCGAACGCTCCGACGGACTCACGCGGGCGCTCTCGATGCTCTGTGGCCCGCTTCGCCATAGCATCGATCCCAAAACGCAAGCAATTCAACAGGGGATTCAGCGCGTTGTTAGACCGTGTTTTACCGGAGTCAGATTACCCGCCTACGAACCAGGGGCATCCTTTCATCAGGTTCTCGACCTCCTGTGTGTGCACGCCGCGAGAAACGAAGTAATTGTCGACGACGCCCTCGATGCCGCATCAAACGGTCGGCATCCGCTTGTGCTATCTAAAAGAAAAAAGCATGCCGAAGATCTATGCAGGTTACTTCAAAGCCGCGGACACGAACCCATACTCTTAACAGGAGAAATCGACGCCAAAGAAAGAAAAGCAATACTGAACAGTCTTCCCGGCTTCGAGCATGAGCATCGAATCATTGTCGCAACCGAAAGTCTTCTGGGCGAGGGCTTCGACCTGTCCTACCTTGACACTCTACTCATTGCCACACCAATATCTTGGGACGGCAGTATAACGCAGCAGGCGGGCAGGCTACACAGAAGCCACGAGGGCAAACAGCGAGTTGAGATATTCGACTATGTTGACCTGTCGATACCCATGCTCGCACGCATGTACCAAAAGAGACTCAAGACCTACGCCAAGCTGGGGTATGAAGTCTTTGCAGCAAACGACAACAGACAGGGCGATCGAAACATCCTCGTTAGATCGGCAAGGGCCGTGGAGGCTTTTGCGGATGACATCGCGAACGCATCGAAAAGCATTTTTATTGCCGCGCCCTACGCTTCCGCCGCATGCCTCGAAAAGCTCGCCGCCGCACTCGCGGATGCCACTGCCCGTGGGATTTCCCTTGAGATTTCCATTGCTTCGACTCCGCGCGATGACGTGAAAGCGATTTTTGCCGAGATGAACGTCAACTATCTCATCAAAGCCGAAGGACGCCTGTGCGCATCAGTGATTGACGAGCAAACCATCTGGTACGGAGCTATTCCGTTGCTGGCTTTCCCAAAGAAAGAAGACTGCAGTATTCGTTTCAAAAGCAGCGAAGTCGCAGCCGAGCTTTTGAACGAAATCCAGCGAAAAGGAGAACCGAAGGCCGCGGCAACGAACGGGGTGTCCCCGGCAGTTGCGGTGAAATAGAGGCTGTTTTTGCCCCATCGGCCGTTCATCAATCCCTATTTCACCGCAAGTCATAAGTGGGCAATCAGCTCTGCGGACCTTGGAACAGCTCCTCGTGCGAGCCCATTCTCACCAGCCGGATCACCGGATTAGTCTTATGCGGCAAGTAGAGAACAACCACATCGACCAGGCCATCGGATAGATGGAAATCAATGTGGCCGTTGTAATTGCCACCCGGGTTTGAGAGCTCGTGCGCACCATATTCCGCGGGAAGCGAGCCGTGAGCCGCAAGCTCTGCGACGGCCGCTTTAAACTCCGTTTTTAGCTGCGGATGGACGCGCATCGTCCGTTTGTAATCCGCCTTAAACTGAGCCTCGACTTTAATCTCAAACATCGTTAGTCCTCATCGAGGAACGACATCAGATCGTCCACGTTGTCGAACGACGAGCTGTCGTCTGGCAAAATCCCCAGCTCATGAGCCTCGGCGATCACCATGGCGCGCCTCGTCGCCTCATTGGGTGCCTCCGGTCGACCCACAATCTCAAACGGAATCTTCCGCTGATTTACAAGCTGCCGAACAGCAAGGTTGAGATACGAATTAAGGCTCAAGCCAACCGAATCTAAAAACTCAGTCGCCTGCTCCTTGAGCCCCTCCTCGATGCGGACCGTCGTGGGCTTAATCGGTGCAGTAGACATACGCGACCTCCTCGCCTCGTCTTTTGCATCAGTATACCCAATAAAAATGGCAATCTGATGCTAGATAGCATCAGATTGCCATGCATATTCGTGTCACGACGGGCACGATCACTCTACATCAGCCCGCTGAGGGCGACGTCGACCGCCTCGTTGAGGTCGTCGGTGATGTGCACCAGGTCTGGATCGAGCGGGCTGATCATACCGGCGTCCATCACCGGGCCGTTGAGCCAGTCGAACAGGCCCTGCCAGTACTCGCTGCCTACCAGCACGAGCGGCATGCGCTTGACTTTGTGCGTCTGCACCAGCGTGAGCACCTCGAACATCTCGTCGAGCGTGCCGAAGCCGCCGGGGAACACAATGGCACCCGAGCTGTATTTGACGAACATGGTTTTGCGCACAAAGAAGTAACGGAAGTCCATGCCGAGGTTCACGTATTTGTTGAGCCCCTGCTCGTGCGGCAGCTCGATACCCAAGCCAACCGACTTGCCGTTGACGCTCGCCGCTCCCCTGTTAGCCGCCTCCATGATGCCGGGGCCGCCGCCGGTGATAACCGCCACGCCGCGCTGGGCGATCTTGCGACCGACGGTACGCGCCGCCTTGTAGACTGGGTCGGTCTTGGGCGTGCGGGCGCTGCCGAAGATGGTCACCGCGGGACCAAGCTCCGCAAGCGCGCCAAAGCCATCGACGAACTCGGCTTGAATGCGCAGCACGCGCCACGGATCGGCATGCAGCCAGTCGGTCGATTCCTCGGGCGCCAGCAGGTTGGCGTAGGTATTGTCCTTAGGAATCATGGGGCCGCGCATGACCACGGGGCCGCGGCGGTACGTCTCGTCGTAGGCGGGCTCGCCCTCGACGTTCTCATTCTTAATCATGGGTACTCCTATCGAGAAAAAGAAAAGCGGGCGGGGTCGACGCCATGCGTCAAACACCCGCCCGAACATCAACTATTCGGTATGGTACCCACGATGCATCAAGCACTTGCAAGCTATCGGTCAGCGGTCGCGCAACCGGTGTCAGCGAATGTGACGACCGGCTGGCGCTCGACCATTGCCGTGCCCACGCTCTGCAAGCGTGTCTGTCGCTCTTAGTAATCCACCGCCGCAGGGCTGTTCATCCAGTCGCTCACAAACGCGCCGTAACGACCCTCGATAATGGCCTGGCGAGCACGCTGCATAAGGTTGAGCAGGTAGTAAATGTTGTGCATCGAAAGCAGGATGCCGCCGAGCATCTCCTTCTGCGTGACCATGTGGCGGATGAGCGCACGGCTGTAGCCGCCCGTGCACACCGGGCAGGTGCAGGTGGGATCGATGGGGCCGTCGTCGTGAGCAAAGCGCGCGTTACGGAAGTTGAGGCGACCCTCGCTGGAGAACGCCGTGCCCATGCGGCCGGTGCGCGTCGGCAGCACGCAGTCGAACATGTCGATGCCCACGCCCACGCCGCGCACGAGCGTAGTCGGGTTGCCGACGCCCATCAGGTAGCGCGGCTTGTGCTTGGGCATGTACTCACTCGCGAGCGGCGCCAGGGTCTCGAACATGGTCTCGTGGTCCTCGCCCACCGAGTAGCCGCCGATGCCGTAGCCGGGGAAGTCGCCGCACTCCTCCAGGTGGCGCAGCGAGCGCAGGCGCAGGTCCAGGTGCATGCCGCCCTGGACGATACCAAAGAGTGCCTGGTCATCGCGGGTGTGCGCCTTATAGCAACGCTCTGCCCACATACTCGACAGCTCCACGGCGCGCTCGACATACTGGCGCGTGGCAGGATAGCCGGGGCACTGATCGAGCTGCATGCAGATGTCCGAGCCGAACTTCATGGCGATTTCCATGTTGTCCTCGGGCGTCCAGAACACATGGCGGCCGTCGTAATCGTTGACGATAAAGCGCACGCCCTCGTCGGTGAGCTTGACGGCGTCGTTGTGGCTGAACACCTGGAAGCCGCCCGAGTCGGTAAGGATGGGGCCGTGCCAGTTCATAAACTTGTGCAGTCCGCCCAGCTCGGCGATGGTGTCCTCGCCGGGACGCATGGACAGATGATAGGTATTGGCGAGCACGATCTGGGCGCCGAGCTTCTTGACAGTCTCGGTAGGAATGCCCTTGACGTTTGCCTTGGTGCCCACGGGCATAAAAATCGGCGTCTCGATGTCGCCGTGCGGGGTGTGCAGTACGCCGGCACGCGCGTGCGTCGTCGGGTCCTCGGCGATCAGGTCGAATTTAAAAAGGTTCTGGTCCATAAACTGGAACTCCTTGGTTGCGGTTCATACGCAAACCATTATACGGGCAACCCGCAAGAAGCACCGACTCGACAGAAACTGGCGCGAGGAGGATACGGCAGGGACACGGCAAATGAGCGTGGATTTTTGGACGCTTACCGGATGAGCGTGGATAATCTCCCACTTTTGCCCAAAGCACAGCCCAAAAACGGGAGATTATCCACTTTCATTCTGCGGGCACTCATTTAAGTACGTCCCCGATGAGTGGAGCTATTTACCAGCCACGGCAACGCCGATATTTTGGCAACGTCAGCGAGCGGGTCGCATTTGAGACAAGGTGCCGTGAAATGAAAGGGCGCTGACCTTCTGGTCGCGCCCTTGAAATTGAACGGCAGATTGTCCAAATGCGGCCCGCGCAGCGTCGGCCGGTCCGCCGTTCGGTAGAACGGCGGAACCCCTAAGGACGCTGGCCCATGCCACCCTCGAGGGTGACGGTCTCGCCGTTCATATACTTAAAGTCGGGACCGCAGAGCTGAACGACAACGCGGCCGATTTCCTTCTCGACGTCGCCGTAGTGACCCGCCGGCGGCATGTGGACGTTGGCCTTGAACGCCTCGGGATAGGCATCCTGGAAGTTCTCGAGCGCGGCGGTCCAAGCAAGCGGGCAAACGATATTGACGTTGATGCCGTCCTTGCCCCACTCGTTGGCAGCGACGCGGGTCAGACCGCGGATGCCCTCCTTAGCAGCGGCGTAGCTGCACTGGCCATAGTTGCCAAACAGGCCGGCGCCCGAAGCAAAGTTGACCACGGAACCCTTGGTCTCCTTCAGGTGCGGATAGGCCTTCTGCATATACAGATACGTGGCATACAGGCCGGAGTAAATGGCCAGGTTAAACTGGTCCATGGTGTGGTCGGCGATGGTCACGCCCGAGGCGCTGGCCTGAGCGTTGTTGACGACGGCGTCGATACGGCCGAACTCGGCGATAGCCTGGTCGATAACGTTCTGGACGACGGCCTCGTTGTCCTGACCAGCCGAAACATCGGCCTGAACAGGCAGAACCTTGACGCCGTACTCAGCCTCGAGAGACTCCTTGGCAGCCTCGAGCTTGGCAACGTTACGGCCGGTGATAACGAGGTTTGCGCCCTCCTTGGCAAAAGCGATATCGATGCCGTAGCCGATGGAGCCAGCGGAGCCGTCCTTAAGCGTGGCCTTGCCGCCGCCGGTGATGATCACGGTCTTACCAGTGAAAAGTCCCATACAAAGTCCTTTCAAAATCGCGGCGGGCGAACCCGCCGGCTGCGCGCATCCAAACAAGCACGCCAAAAGCTGAGATGCAACTTTAGCGTGTTCAAGTGAAAATAAAAGACCTCGGCAGGCGAACGGCATAACGTCTTTCGGTGAAGGGAATGTCAAGTACAAACTGGATAAAGCGGCCGAGTTTTTGTTATCGAAACGAGTCATCGAACACGTTTTGAAACTTTGCTGCGGCGCGCGGGATGTCGGCGCGAGACTTTATCATAGGGTGACAAACAACGATGAGGAGCACATGCCTATGACAGACGAGCTGGACCCCCAGACTCAACAGCATATTGATGATTCCACAGACGTCACTGCAGATGCCGACGCTGTGACCTGCGATGATATTGACCTCGGCGGCCCATTCTTGGACGAAAGCGCTACGGCGGAAACCCCTGGCGCCGAAGATGCAGACGAGCAAAACGACGATGCGCCCGCTCAGGACGACCGCCCCGTACAGGATGCTGCTCCGCAAGCTGCGGGCCCTATCGAGGTTTCTTCGGAAGAAGAGCTCGACGCCGTCATGGACTCCATGATGGATGCCGTCAAAGCGATGAAAGACGCCGTGGCCGACGCTGACGTTGACGCCGAGGAAGAGGAGGCCGCCGAGGCAGCCTCGACCTTCGTACCCGGCGAGACTCCGGTTGCCGACCAGGGCAGCACCATGCCCTCGTTTCTGCAGCTCGAGCATCCCACGATTGGCACCGATGCGGTCGACCCGCACGCAGCAGGCTTTTCTGTGATCGAAGGCGGTACCGGCAATATCGCCGTGCCGCAGACTGCCGATGCGGACGCTGCCGACACCGCTCGCCCGACCGCCCCGCACTCCTCCGCCGCGAGCCGCGATCTGGGGACCGCTGTCTCGAACACTGCGAACGCCGTGGGCACCTTTATTGCCCAGGGTGCCTCGGCCATGCGCGAGATGAACGCCGCGAAAAAGGCACTTGCCGATGCCCGCGCCCACCTGGCCGAACTTGAGCAGCGCATTGCCGATCAGGCCGAGGAACTCGAGACGCGCCAGGATATCGCAGGCCGCTACGACCAGATCGTCGCCGACCAGCGCCAGGCGATTGCCACGGCCCAAAAGACTGCAGCGGCCGCCGAGATTGATCGTGATGCCCACGCCTCCAAAGCGACAGAGCTCAAGGGTCAGCTCGAACAAATGAAGACAGAGGATGACGCGACTGAGCTCCGTCTGAAGACCGCGCTCGATGCCGTGGAGGCCCGCGAGGCGAGCTCGCGCGAGACCGGCAACCGCCTCGTTCGACGTCTTGAGGATTCCAAGCGCATCCGCGACAAGGTGAAGGCAGAGCGAGACGCCGGCATTGCCGCCGCACAACAAACCGTCGACGCCACGCGGGCCCAGCTCGAGACGCTGCGTCATGAGTATGCCGAGCTGCAACGCAATCCCTCGGCAAATCCCGCCAACTATACGGTGCGCACCAGCGAGCTCTCGATGCAGATTTCCGACACGGCAGATGCCCTGCGTAAAGCCGAAGAAGATGTCCCGCGCATCACCGCCGACCTTGAGCACTCGCTTGCCGCAGCCGAGCAGGCCGTCGAGCAGGCTCAAGCCCCTATCGCCGACGCAAAACGCGCGCACCAAGCCGTGACGACCGAAGCCGATGCCGCGCGCGACGAGCTGCAGACGGCGAAGACCGCCGCCGCGACTCGTCAGCGCGAACTGCGCGAGAAGATCGCCGCGGAGGACAAGGCACGCCGCGAGCAGGAGCAGACCATCGCCAACGCCCAAGCAGATGCCGCACATGCACAGTCGATCATCGAACAGGCGACCGAAGTACACGACCACCCAGAGATCACTGAGTCGCTTGCAGGATCCTTGGCCCGAGACAAAGCCGAACACGCCGAGACCGAGCGAGAAGTCGCCCAGCTGGAGGCCACCGAAGACGACGTACGAGAGCGCACCCGCGACTCACGCATCAAATTCACCGGCACCATCGTCTGCATCGTCGCCGCAATCCTGGTGATCATCCTAGTCTGGCTGTTCGCAAGCAAGTAGTCATTGGGGACGTTCTTAAACGACTAGTCAAACAAGAATGTCCCCAACGACTAGCCCAATGACGAGAGTGGATAATCTCCCACTTTGAGCCCCCAAGCAGGCCAA
This sequence comes from uncultured Collinsella sp., assembly GCA_902464035.1. Lineage (GTDB taxonomy): Bacteria > Actinomycetota > Coriobacteriia > Coriobacteriales > Coriobacteriaceae > Collinsella. Next base: position 11,334 of record CABQHT010000006.1, read on the forward strand.
AAACGGGAGATTATCCACTCTCATTCTGCAGGCACTCATTTAAGTACGTCCCCAATGAGTAGGACTGCCCCCAAGTGCCAACCACGGCAACACCGATGTTCTGGCAAAGTCAGCGAAAACCCGCCAGAGCGAGCAAGGTGCCTTGAAACAAGGCGGCATTGACCTTTTGGTCATGCCGCCGAAGTTGAAAGGCAGATTGCCGCTCTGGCGGGTTTGCAGCGTCGAGCCGTTACGCGGTTCGTAGAACCGCGTAACTAACAAATGAGCATTGCATCGCCAAAGCTGAAGAAGCGGTAGCGCTCCTCGATGGCGGCGGCGTAGGCATCCATGATCTGGTCGCGGGTGGCAAGTGCGCTCACAAGCATCATGAGCGTGGAGCGCGGCACGTGGAAGTTCGTGATCAGCGCGTCGACCACGTGATAGGTCGAGCCGGGCATGAGGTAGAGCTGCGTCGTCGCGTTCTCGCGCACCACGATGTCACCGCGGCCGAGCGTATCGGCCCCGTCCTCGCGGCCCTCAAAATAGCGCGCCGTCACAGCCGGATCGGACACCGGCGCGTCCGCGTCAAACGCACTCTCGAGCGAGCGCACCGCGGTGGTGCCGACGGCGATCACGCGATGTCCCTCGGCCTTGGCCTTGTGCACGGCGTCGACCACCTCCTGCGACACGTGGTAGCGCTCGGTGTGCATCACGTGCTGTGTGGGGTCGTCTTCCTCCACCAAGCGGAAAGTGTCGATGCCAACCTCGAGCTCGACAGCGGCAAACTTCGCACCCTTGGCCTCGATGGCAGTCATAAGCTCGGGCGTGAAGTGCAGGCCCGCCGTGGGAGCAGCGGCCGAATGCTCCTCCTTCATGGCGTAGACGGTCTGATACTTCTCGGGATCGCCCTCGTAATCGGTAATGTAGGGCGGCAGCGGCACGTGACCGGCAGCATGGATGGCCTCGTCGAGCGTGCGCGGGTCGCCGGCGGCATTGCAACCGGCCGGCTCAAAGCGCACCAGACGGCCACCGCGGCTATCGGTGACAAAGTCGATGACCTCGGCCGTCAGCACCACGGGCGCGCCCTCGGGCGCATGGGCGCCGCCGGCGCGATACTCAATCTGAGCACCGGGCTTCAGGCGCTTACCCGGCTTGACCAGGCACTCCCAAACGTGGCCCAGCGGATCAACATCCTCGCGGCGCTTGAGCAGCAGTGTCTCGACCACACCGCCCGAGCCTGCCTTGCGACCGATAAGACGGGCCGGCATCACGCGCGTCTGGTTGATGACGAGCACGTCGCCCGGCTCGATATAGTCGATGATGTCGCGGAAGATGCGGTGCTCAACGGTACCGCCGTGCTCCAGCGACTTCCCCGCCTGGGAGCCTTTGCGATCCACCACCAGCAGGCGGCAGGAGTCGCGCGGCTCGGCAGGAGCCTGGGCAATCAGTTCCTCAGGAAGGTTGTAGTCAAAATCATCGGTACGCATAGACACGTCTGATACTCCTTATATAGCTAAAGTCCGCTCTACATCCTAGCAGGCTGACGTCCCAAACGAACTACTTTTTGGCAGCCTTGCGCTCGTCGCGAATGCGAGCGCGGTCCATGGCCGCCTCGACAGCAGAAAAGCGGCAGCCGCAGTAGTTCTGTCGATACATGCCCAGTTCGCGCGAACGGCGCGTGGCCTCGGGATAATACGGGCGAAAATCGCGAATCACCGGAGTGAGACCGTGGGCGGCAGCCAAACGCTCGAGCACGTCATTGCAGGTGTCGAACAACTGATACGGAGAGACGGCGAGCGTCGTGCCCACGTATTCAAACCCGCGCTCCCGAGCCACGCGGCACGCCTCGGCCAGACGCAGGGCATAGCACGCGCGACAGCGACGGGGCCGATCGGCACCCAGCGGGGCCACGCCGGTTTCCCAGCGTTCGCGGTCCTCCCCGGCCTCGATGAGCTCGATGTCGCCATCGGCACACCACCGGCGCAGCTCGTCCAAGCGGCGCTGCCATTCATTGTGCGGCTGAATATTGGGGTTGGTCCAGCAGATCGTGGGTTCAAACCCCTCCTCGCGCAGCAGGCGAACCGGCTCAAGCGAGCATGGTGCACAGCACGCATGCAGCAACAACGACTTCATCGACATCTCCTCACCCAAAAAAGCGCACGCCAAAGGACGTGTCCTCGCAGGCGGTAATGCGACGGTCGCGCAGGATGGTCCGCACGTAATACCAATCGCCCACACAACCCGACAAATGCAAGCCTGCCGCTAGGTAACACAGCAGCGGATAGCCCGAAAACGCAAAGCCCAGGGCAAACGCCGCCGTCAAAACAACCGTCGGCGCCAGGCAAATCGCCATATACCGCATGCGCGAATACACCACGCCCTCGGCGCAGGCATAGATCATCGCCGTCTCGCGATTCGCTCCAAAGGTCACCTTCGCGCCCGCAGGCGCCAGCAGCTTAAAAAACACCGCATGCACCAGCTCGTGCACGGCAAACGACGCCGCCGAAACCGCAACCAAGCCGACCATCCAGCCCACAACCGCCGCCCAGCCGCCCGCCGCGGCCGCATCCAGGTCCGCAGGCCCGTCCAGCAGCATAAACACCGGCACCAGGCACACGGCAAACACGCCGACTACGATCATCCCCCACACGAAGCAAGCGTGCAGAAAATCCTCGTCCTCAAACGCATGTATGTTGGAAATCTCATTCATAGCATCTTAGGATAGCGCCCCTGCCACGTACCCGTCCGCATGTGCGATAATGTCGAACGATATGCACGAATTGACCACCGCGCCGCCGAGCCCCGCGCCCGGCCGCGCCCTCACCATATGCGAAGGAGTCCCATGGCATCCAAATACTCCATGAACGACCGTCCCAGCTGGCCGCGCCGCGCCATCGTTACCGCCGGCGAGCCCTACGGCAACAAGGGCCTGCACTTCGGCCACGTTGGTGGCGTCTTTGTCCCCGCCGACTTCTTCGCCCGCTTCCTGCGCGACCGACTGGGCCGCGAGAACGTCATCTTCACCTCGGGCACTGACTGCTACGGCTCGCCCATCATGGAGAGCTACCGCAAGCTCAAGGAGAACGAGGGCTACGACAAGTCCATTAGCGAGTACGTCGAGTCCAATCACTCCCGCCAGGCCGCGACCCTCAACAACTACAACATCAGCTGCGATATCTACGGCGGCTCGGGCCTTGAGCCGGCTGCGCAGATTCACAACGAGGTGACCGCCGAGATTATCGAGCGCCTGCACGAGCAGGGCACCATCTCCAAGCGCTCCACGCTGCAGTTTTACGATGCCAAGGCCGGCACGTTCCTCAACGGCCGCCAGGTGATTGGCCGCTGCCCCATCCAGGGCTGCAAGTCCGAGAAGGCGTACGCCGACGAGTGCGACTTGGGTCACCAGTTTGAGCCCGAGGAGCTTATCGCACCCAAGAGCCAGCTCACCGGCGAGGTGCCCGAGCTGCGCCCGGTCGACAACCTCTACTTCGACCTGCCGGCCTACCTCGACTTTATGAAGACCTACACCGCCAAGCTCGCCCAGAACCCGCAGGTTCGCTCCGTGGTCTCCAAGACCATGGAGGAGTGGCTGCTGCCGGCTCAGCTCTACATCCAGAACAAGTTCCGCGAGGCCTTCGATGCCGTCGAGGACCAGCTCCCCGAGCACACCGTGCTGGAGCCCGAGGGCAACAAGAGCAGCTTTACCGTCACCTTCCCCAGCTGGAAGGAGCGCGACGACGCCCACGCGGTGCTCGCCAACGGCGGCGTGCGCTTCCGCAGCGGCAAGGCGCTCGTGCCCTTCCGCATCACCGGTAACATCGACTGGGGCGTTCCGGTGCCCGAGGTCGACGGCGTGAACAACGTCACCTGCTGGTGCTGGCCCGAGAGCCTGTGGGCGCCCATCAGCTATACGCGCACCGTGCTCGCACGCGATGCCAAGGCCGCCGGCGTAACCGAGGGTGTCGCCGCCCAGGACGCCGCCCTCATGGGCGAGCCCTCCGCCGATTCCACACAGGTACCCGCACCCACCTACCAGCACAGCTCGCTCGACTGGCGCGACTGGTGGTGCTCTGACGACGCTCAGATCTACCAGTTCATCGGCCAGGACAACATCTACTTCTACTGCATCGCGCAAACCGCCATGTGGGAGGCCCTGGGTTGGGACCTTACGCAGAGCACCGTCAGCGCCTGCTATCACCTGCTCTACATGGGCAAAAAGGCGAGCTCGTCCTCGCAGACGCCTCCCCCGCCGGCAGACGACCTGCTCAACCACTACACCTGCGAGCAGATGCGCGCGCACTGGCTGTCGCTCGGCCTGTCCGAGAAGCCGGTGAGCTTTAGCCCCAAGGCATATGACACACGCGTGACCGGCAAGGACAAGGACGGCAACGAGGTGCGCGCCTGCGACGACAAGCGCGTTATCGACCCGGCCCTTAAAGAGAGCGCCCTTTTGACCGGCGTCTTCAACCGCTTGGCCCGCAGCTGCTTCTACGGCGTCGCCATCAAGGAGGGCGACGAGAGCCCGTACCGCAACGGCTGCATCCCTGCCGGCGCCGCCTCCGCCACTGTGGTCGAAGCCGCCGAGCAGGCAGCTCTCGCCTTTGAGCAAGCCATGTACAAGTTCGAGACGCACCGCGCGCTCGCCGTGTGCGACGACTACCTGCGTGCCGCCAACAAGCGCTGGAGCGACGCCTCCAAGGCCGCCAACAAGCTCGAGGGCGAGCAAGCCAATGCCGCGATGACGCAGGCGCTCGTCGACGCCTTTACCGAGCTGCGCGTGGCGACCGTCCTGATGCACGGTATTGTGCCGACCGGCTGCGAGCTCATCTGCAAGTACTTCGACGTTGACCCGGTCGCCTTCTTTAGCTGGGATAACATCTTCGCCTCCACGGACGAATTTGTGGAGAGTCTGGGCGAGAAGCCCGGCGAGCACCGCGTAAAGCCACTGCCCCCGCGCTTCGACTTCTTCAGCAAGCACGAGAGCCAGTACTAAACACTCGACATGTAATGGAATGGGAAGGAAAGACGGATGTCCAAGCCGCGTCGTCGTAAGCAGAAAAAGCAGGTCAAGGCCGAGCTCAAGCTCAGGCAGTTTGCTGCTACCGAGCTTTCCGACCAGCTTGCCGCCCAACACTCCGCCGCCGACCTGCCGCGCTTTATGGTCGACACGGTTGCCGGCGCCTATGCGCCCGCCGATGCCGAGCTCATGATCGAGGGCTTCGGCGCCGCGGCCACACGCCCGGTCACGCTGCGCGCCAACACGCTCAAGGCAACCGCCGAGGACATCGCTGCGGCGCTCGATGCCGCCGGCATCGCCCACAACCCCGTCACCTGGTACCCAGACGCCTTCATCCTGCCCGAGGCCCAGGTTTCCGACCTGTGGGACCTCGACATCTACCGCGACGGCAAGATCTACTTGCAAAGTCTGTCGTCCATGATGCCGCCGTTGGTCCTGGGCGCTCAGGCAGGCGAGGACATCCTGGACATGTGCGCAGCCCCTGGCGGCAAGACGACGCAGATCGCCGCCCTCACGCAGGGGCAGGCGCACCTTACCGCCTGCGAGATGAGCATTCCCCGCGCCGAGAAGCTCGAAGCCAACCTCCACCGCCAAGGCGCAAAAAACGTGCCCGTCATGCGCACCGACGCACGCGAGCTCGACGAGTTCTTCCGCTTTGACCGCATCCTGCTCGACGCTCCCTGCACCGGCACGGGCACCGTCATCAGCGGCAACGAGAAAAGCCTGCGCGGCCTGACCGAGCAGCTGCTCGTCAAATGCGCCCGCTCGCAGCGAGCACTTCTGGACCGCGCCATGGGAGCCCTCAAACCGGGCGGCACGCTCGTCTATTCGACTTGTTCGATCTTGCCGCAGGAAAACGAGGACGCCCTGCAAGAGGCCCTCGACAAGCATATGGACTGCGAGCTCATCCCCCTCGACGGCACGCCAAGCGAAAGTGAGGCACGCCGCGCCCAGGAAGCTGGTGAGGAGCCACGCACCGAGTCCAACGCCCTGACCGAGGCCATTGCCGCGGGTCAGGTATCGGCCATCGCCAACGGCCTGCCCGGCACGCTCACCATTCCACCCAGCCGCGACTTTGAGGGCTTCTACATTGCCCTGATCCGAAAACGCAGCTAGCGCACGGATCCAAAACTCAACAAGCTATCTCCGTGCGCGTTTGCCCTGCTGGTCGCGATGCTGTTTAAGCATCGCGCGCTCCTTGCGTTCGGCCCTTTTGCCCTTAATGGCCGTGACCACAAAGTAGATGACCGCGGCGGTAACGATTGCGCCCACGCACAGGCCAATCGAGCCAAACATTGCTGTCAATTCCATACCGCGTCACCTCTCTTTTAAACGGGACATTCAAGATAGCACCTCAATACCCGCCACCACAGCTCCTTCACGTTCGCCGGCCCTTCGGTCTAACGGATGGCGCGGCGGGGAAAAATCAACTCGTCAAACGATTTAGCATTCGCAATTCCGGCTGCATCGCGCCGGCCGTCATCACATAGAATCGAGCTTCCATGGATACCCTCAACGATCTAAATGAGCGCGTCGACGCCTTCGTCGGCACCAGCTCCTTCGACACGCCTGCCGCGGCAAACGACCAAGCCCCCATCGATGTGCCCGCCGAGGTTCACGAGGACATCGTCGCCTCGGTCGATTTCTCCGAGGTCGAGCTCGCAGACGAGTTCACCGAGCCCCAGGTAGCCGTGACCCCCAACGGACTGCTTCCCATGGAGCCGCTGCCCATCGACGGGCGCCTGCGCAAGGCGGCCCTTCGCATGCCTGACGAGATCGAGGAGGCCAGCGGCTTCACGCTCTTCGGCCGTCGTATCAAATCGCTCATCTACACCACCGACGTCGCGGTCATCCGCAACTCCAACGCCGATGCCGTCTTTGCCGTTTACCCCTTCACGCCGCAGCCCGCCATTACGCAGGCGCTGCTGACCGTCGCCGAGTGCCCGGTCTTCGTAGGCGTGGGCGGTGGCACTACCACCGGCAAGCGCTCCGTTCAGATGGCAGCCGTCTCCGAGATGCAGGGCGCGGCGGGCTGTGTGGTCAACTCCCCCGCCACCGCCGAGATGGTCGAGCACATCACCAACATCGCCGACATCCCCGTCATCGCCACGGTCGTACGTTGCGACGACGATGCTCACGCAAAGGTGCGCGCCGGCGCCAAGATCCTCAACATCGCCGCTGGCAAGAACACGCCCCAGGTCCTACGCGAGCTGCGCAAGCACTATCCCAACCTGCCGCTCATCGCGCCGGGCGGCAAGACGCCCGAGAGCATCCGTGAAACCATCGCCGCCGGCGCCAACGCCATCATCTGGACGCCGCCTTCGGCCCAGCAGCTACAGACCGACATGATGCAGCGTTATCGCAAGATGAAGGAAGACGCCACGCCCGTCATCTCGCACGACGATGTGCCCATTATCGACCAGGTCGCCGCCGCCGAAGTCAGCCAGGTCGAGAACATGAATCCCGACGTGCCGATTCCCGACGAAGTCATCGAGCGCGTCGCCTCGATCCACGAGCGCGTCGAGGAGCGCCGCGCCAACCGCGGGCTCAAGCCCTCACTGCACGGCTTTTTCTTCCGCGGAAAGAAACGCTAACCCCAACAGCAAAGCCCGCCCCACGAACGTGAGGCGGGCCGTTTTCGTTTGAGCAATCATGCAGCGATGTGATGGGGCAAACTAATCCACGCGCTTGTCGCCCATAAAGAAGAGCGCCACCGTACCAGGTCCGGTATGCGAGCCAATCAGAGTACCGATGTTATTGATCTCAATCTTGCCTTTAAGCTGCGGAATCTGTTCCTCGATCAGCGCCGCAACTGCCTCGGCATCCTCGCGGCACGCCGAGTGCGACATGACGCACTTACCCGAATAATCCGCACCGTCCTGCACGTGTGCCATCATGGTCTTAGTCATCTCGGAAATCGCGCGCTTCTTAGTGCGAATCTTCTCACGTGGCGACAGCTTGCCGTCGCAATCGACCGTCATAAGTGGGCAAATCTTAAGCGCCGTGCCGATGATCGCGCTCGCAGCCGAAATGCGACCGCCGCGCAGGTAGCTCGACAGATCGGTCGAGAAGAACCAGTGGTGAAGGTTGAGTTTATGCTCCTCAATCCAAGCGGCAGTCTCGTCGAGCGAAGCGCCGCTATCGCGAACGTCGGCGGCACATTCCGCCAGCAGGCCAAAGCCCGAAGACGCCGCCAGCGAATCGATGACACGCACCTTGCCGCCCTGGGGATAGCGATCCGCGAGCATCTGCGCCGCAACGCAGGCCGATCCATACGTGCCCGAAATACCCGACGACAACGCCAGGTGCAGCACGTCTTTACCCTCGGCAATAAACGGCTCCCAAAACTCCTCGTACTCACCCACGCTCACCTGAGACGTCTTGGGCATGGCGCCCGCGGCAATCTGGGCAAAAAACTCGTCCGGCGTAATCGACTGATACAGATCGTCCGTATAGACAACATCGTCGATCTCGTAATGAAAACACACGACAGGGATATTGCGCGATTCAAAGAACTCCCGAGTTCGATCGGCGGCGGATTCACAGGTCAGGACAAAATCACTCATATGAGGCTCCTTACTCATTGCTGCGCAAATTATCGCACAGTGAGCCTACATACGGTACATATGTCCACTATTTACCAAATCGAACCAAAAATAGCGAACATCTTTACCACCATCGTTTCCACCGACCCCACGCATCAATATCTGAGAAAACACCTTCTATCGTCTCCACTCAACCGCCATATCTACCTCCACTAAATCGATTTACCAAACCGTTCGGCTAACAATTCGGCCGCCCATCCCCAATCGAAACAAAAGCGGCGCATACTGATAAACGTTTGACGCTGTTTATCAGTTTTACCAGCCCTATCGGAAGGTGTTTCATGGTCGCATTCGATCGCAATCCGCAAGACTTCAAGTATCTGCGCCTGCTGTCGAGACAGTTTCCCACCGAGCAATCCGCGTTTACCGAGATCATCAACCTCTCGGCCATCCTCAACCTGCCAAAGGGCACTGAGCATTTTATGAGCGACGTGCATGGCGAGTACGAAGCCTTTATGCACATCCTCAACAACTGCTCGGGCGTCGTGCGCGAGCATGTCGACGAGATTTTTGGCGACACGCTCTCCTTTGACGAGAAGGGCGAGCTGTGCACGCTCATCTACTACCCGCGCGAGAAGATCGAGCTGGTCCGCAGCCGGCGCGAGGACTCGCCCACCTGGTACAAGACGATGCTTGACCAGCTCATCATGGTCGCCCGGTCGCTTTCAAGCCGCTACACGCGCTCCAAGGTGCGTAAGGCTATCCCGCGCGATTACGCCTATATCATCGACGAGTTGCTGCACACGCATCCGGACGAGAACAACTATCGCGTGCGCTATCACGAGCGCATCGTGGAGTCCATTCTGGAGACCGCCAGCGCCGACGACTTTATCGAGTCGCTTGCCTCGCTCATCAAGCGCCTGGCCGTCGACCACCTGCACCTGGTGGGCGACATCTTCGACCGCGGCGGCGGCGCGGCCAAGATTATGGACCGCCTGCTCACCTACCATTCGCTCGACATCCAGTGGGGCAACCACGACCTGCTGTGGATGGGCGCTGCGGCCGGTGAGCCTGCCTGCATCGCCACGGTGCTGCGCAACAACCTACGCTACGACAATTACGAGATCCTGGAGAACGACTACGGCATCTCGCTGCGTGAGCTTGTCGCCTTTGCCGATGCCACCTACACCGCCGGTGAGTCCATCACCCCGCTGATCAAGGCCATCAACGTGCTGCTCTTTAAGCTCGAGGGCCAGATTATCCAGCGCCACCCCGAGTTCGATATGACCGACCGCCTGCTACTCGACAAGATCGACCACGACACCGGCACGGTCACGCTCGCCGACGGCAGCGTGTGGCCGCTCACGACCAACGACTTCCCCACCGTCGACCCGACGGACCCCTATACGCTCACGTCTCAGGAGCAGCACATCATCGACAAGCTCGTGTCCGAGTTTGTCACCGCCGATCACTTGCATCGCCATATCGATTTCCTCTACACGCACGGCTCGATGTACAAGGTCACCAACGGCAACCTATTGTTCCATGGCTGTGTGCCACTCAACGAAGACGGCACCTTTAGCAGCATGAACTGCCTGGGCACCTGGCACACTGGCCGCGATTATCTCGATTTTTGCGACCACATCGCCCGCCGCGCCTGGCGCGTGGGCGACCGCGACGCTCTCGACTGGATGTGGTACCTGTGGATCGGCTTTAACTCGCCCGCGAGCGGACGCCTGGTGCGTACCTTCGAGCGCGCCTACATCGCTGACAAGAGCACCTGGATCGAGCCGATGGATCCGTACTTTACGCTTACCAAGTCGCCCTCGGTCTGCGACGACATCATGCACGAGTTTGGCGTCGTCCCTATGGCATGTTCCCCGACCGGTCATATCATCAACGGCCACACCCCGGTCAAGACCACCAAGGGCGAGCAGCCCATTCGTGCCGGCGGCAAGCTGCTGGTTATCGATGGCGGCTTCTGCCGCGCCTACCACCCCAAGACGGGCATCGCCGGATACACGCTCATCTCGAGTTCGCGCGGATGCCGCCTTAAGTCGCACCAGGCCTTTACGACGGTTGCCGAGGCGCTCACCCGCAACGTGGACATTGCGAGCGAGACTAATCGCTTTGACCAGGCCGACCGTCGACGCATGGTTAGTGATACCGATTCTGGCGCCAAGATCCGCAGCCAGATCCAGGACCTGCGCCAGCTGCTCGATGCATATAGAAACGGTGCTATCGAGGAGCGAATCTAGCGATGCCTGCGGGGATTGGCTAAACTTTCTGCGTTTGTCATCCCCGCGGCGCCCCGGCGCCAGCTTAAGGCAGGTACCATGCAAAAGCTCCTTGCGCAGATCATGAAGTTTGGCGTCGTCGGCGTCGTCGCCACGGTCATCGACTTTGGCATCATGAATCTGCTCCATTACGGTCTGGGCCTCAACATCCTGATTGCCAACACCAGCGGCTTTATCGTCTCGCTCATCTTTAACTACGTCGCGAGCATGAAGTACGTGTTCGCGCACAAGGAGGGCATGAGCCGCCGCCGCGAGTTCATTATCTTTGTCGTGCTGTCCGTTATCGGGCTGGTGCTCAACGATGGCATCGTTCTGACGCTCAACGCCGGGCTTGGGCTCGAGGCCAATATCGCCAAGATTTGCGCCACCGCGCTTGTCATGGTCTACAACTTTGTGACCCGAAAGATCTTCCTGGAGGGCGACGAGACCAAATAGCTCGACACCCCTGCAGCATTACGGCGCCCACGGACGACGCGCGCTCAGCGCAGTATCGTCCGTGGGTGTCGCTCGTTTACGGGCAAATTTTCAACGTTTGCGGATTAGCTCTTGAAAATTTGGCGAGTTCGTATAGTTCTTGGCAAAGACCTTACGTTTCCCTTGCAAAAGCTCTAAAGTATCCTCTGCTCGATTCATCAACGCATTGGATGTGATTACGTGCGCAAGGCACTGGCACAACCTCATACCAAGCAGTTCCTCAAGTTCGCTGTCGTGGGTCTTATCTCCTTTGGCATCGACTGGGGTATGCTCATTGCGCTTGTCGAGCTGTTTCACCTCGACTTTTTGATGAGCACCACGGTCTCGTTTACCACGTCCGTCGTGGTCAACTACTGGCTCAGCATGAAGTATGTGTTCGACCACCGCGAGGGCATGAGCCGCAAGCGCGAGTTCACGATCTTCACCATCCTGTCGGTGATCGGCCTGGGCCTCAACGACCTATACATGTTTGTGGGCGTCACGTTTTTGAGCATCGGCTACCAGGCCATGAAGGCCATCGCCACGTTCCTCGTCACCTGGTACAACTATTTCAGCCGCCGCTTCTTCCTCGAGGGCGCACGGTCGTAGTCAGTCAAACATAACCTCGCATTTGCAACCGGTTGGAATTCACGTTCCAACCGGTTTTTTGCTTGCCAAGCATGATTGCCGGGCTTTCTAAGCATGCCGATGAGAGCACATGAAACGGGCCACGCTGCCGAAATGGGATGCCGTTTCCCAATAGGCCTCCTCGGGGAAACGGCATCCCAGTTTGGGGCCTCAGAATGGGACACAGTTTCCTCAATGGGCTTGTCTGGGAAAGCGTGTCCCGGAATTTAGCTCTGAAATGGGATGCGGTTTCCCAATGATCACTGAAGCGGAAAATACATCCCGGAATGACACACCGAAACGGGATGCAGCTTCCCAATGGCCATGCAACCGGAAAGCTCATCCCGAAATCAGCCTCCAGAGTGGGACGCGCTTTCCGGATGAGCCTCGACTGGGAAACTCCGTCCCGTTCGCATCAAAAAACGGGCGGCCCGGATACTGTCCGAGCCGCCCGTTCCGTGCGTCATATTGAAAGACTCCTAGCCTGTTACGTAATACCAAACGACGTTGTCACCATTGGAAAGGACGTAGTTGCTACAGGCCGTCATGGGCGTTGAACCGTTGACGGAATACATCCAGCCGCTCGTGCCGCCGTACTGCTTCTCGGCCAAGCCGCCAATCGCAGCGACGTAGGTGCCGTACGACGAGCCGTGCGCGTTAACGGAAAGACCCAGCGCGCACAGAGCATCGTAGACGGTGGCACCTTCGTTAAAGGTATAGGTGCCGCCGGCGGACACAGGATTGCCCACGGCGCTCGACGTAACCGAGACCGACACAGTAACGTATCCAGACTCCTGCGAGCCACCCTGGCCGCCCGTGGAAGCGCCTCCGCCGTTAGAGGCCGTGGCTCCGCCAGATGACTGGCCACCGCCCGAAGAGGCACCGCCAGACGTGTTGGACGTATCGGCAGCTCCGGTATTCTGAGAAACCGATGCTTCGCCAGACTTCTTGCCATCCTGCTCTTCGGACTTTTTGCCTTCCGAGTTTTTATCCGAGCTCTTGTTCGAAGACTCGGAATCGCCCTTGGCGTCACCCGAGTCCTTGGACTTATCTTTCGCATCGCCCGAAACCTTGGAATTCTTGGAGTCGGCCTTGCTAGAAGCAGCAGCCGAACCAGGCACCTTGGCATCATTGGCGACGACGCTCTCCCCCGTCACGGTCTGGACGATCCAATCAATGGACCAGGCGCCGCTCTCGGAGGGGTGGACAAAGCCCAGCGATACGACGATCAACGCGATACAAACCGCGGTCAGAGCGCCAAGCATCGCCTTGCGACGAGGGGCGGACGCCGCCGAAGCGGCGCCCTTTTGCTTTGCATCGTCGAGCTGGATAAACGAGGAGTCGGGCTGCTGCCCGTTGGTCTCCTTGGGCCTATCGGGCATTACCGTCACCCTTGCCGCGCTTGGTCAGCACAAAGACGGCAATGAGCGCAAGGCCAATCACGCCCGCCGCGATGCCAACGATGGCGAGCGGGTTGGTGCCGGTCTCCTGCGCAGAAGCCTCGGCGGGCTTCTTGGCAGTGACCGTGGAGGCAGAGCCCGTATCGGACTTGGAATCGGACTTCTTGTCGGACTTGCTGTCCTTCTTATCCGACTTCTTCTCGTCCTTCTTGTCGGACTTGTCGGAGTCCTTCTTGTCGGACTTGCTGTCCTTGGTCTCGGCCTTGGTCGACACCGTCGTCTTGGTCGTCGGCTTCTGGCCCGGGGCGACAGCGCCACCCTTCGAGCCGGAGCCGGTGCCCGCGCCAGCGCCCGTGCCGGTACCAGCACCAGTGCCGGAGCCGCTGCCACCGTTAGAGCCAGAACCGCCATTGCCGTCAGGGTTAACAGCGTTCTTGGTCCACTTGGCATACAGCGTCATATCGGCCGTCACCGGCGTACTGAAGTCATACGCCTCCGTGCAAGCCTCGTCGGTATACCAGCCGCCGAAGGTGTAGCCCTCACGCGTCGGATCGGCAGGCTTAACCAGCTTGCCGTCGGCCGTAGTCTGGAAATCGACCTTGGAACCCTCACCAGTCTCGAACGAGACCTTAACGCCGCCATTCAGCTTGAACAGCGTGCCGGAATCGTTGATGTAGTAGAGGTTGCCCTTGGCGTCACAGGCAATCGGCGAATCGCAGTAGTTGTTGTGCCCCGTTGCGCTAAACGCACCGGATGCCTCGGAATCGCCCATCTTGTAGCGATAGACGCCACCGCCCGAGGTGTAGTTCACATAGTCGGAAGTCGCACCGTAGTTAACCGTGAAATAGACATAATACGTGCCATCCGCCTGGGCGCTCACGAGCGGTGCGCCCTTGATGCCACCGATAGGAAGTGCGGAGCCATCGGCAGACGAAACCAACGTCGTGGCAAAGTCATTGGCAAGATCGACAATCGCCAGCGCAGAATCACCAGAAACCTCGCCGCCGACAATCAGCTTGTTGCCATACAGCGTGGGCATGCAGGCGCATCCCGTAAGACCCAGGTCGACGACGCGCTCTTCGGAAATGCGCGTAGCAGTATCCGCGTCGCGCGAACTACCGTCAGAAATCGCTAACACGTGCAACTTGCCGTCGCGCGAAATCAGATAAGCATGGCTACCATCGGCGGAAAGTACACAGGAGGAGTTGACGATAGCCCCAACCGAAACGCTTCCAAGCACAGCGCCCGAAGACTTGCTGAGCATCTCGACGGTACCGGCACTGGTGGGAACCAGAACAAAGTCGTTGCCGACGGTGGCGCCCGTCCAGTAATAGCCTTCATCGGCGTTGACGTGCTGCCAGGAAACGGCACCGGTCAGGATATTGATGCGCGTCAGATGGCCGTTGTTATACACGCCCTTACCATAGTCAACATCAACGGTGCCGACATAGAGATAGTTGCCATCGACCGTCAGCTGAGAATTCGACTGAGCAGTTTTGCTCACAGGGTCGGTAACCCAAACCGTCGTGAGCGTATCGGCCGTCAGAGCCTGGACCGCACCGCCATCGAGCGGGACGATGACCAAGCCGTTCGTATAAATCGGACGCGTCGTGTAGCCAATCGTAGTCTTAAGGTTCGACTCGGCCAGAACCTTGCCCGACTCTGCGTCGATCTTAAGCAAGCGCTTGTTGACGGCGAGATACACGTTGCCGTTTACGACAATCGGCTCGCTCGCGTTGGGATACGTGGCGCCCGAGTAGGCCTTCCAATCGAGCGTCCAAGAGCTTGCCAGCGCGCCCGTAGGGGTGGACACGTTCTCGACCACCGCATTGGAATTGCCGCTCCAGTCGGCTTTCCAATCGGTCGGGCGCGAGGCGCTCGGATCGACTACAACTTCATCGGGATTCGGAACGGTATCGCCGGCAGCATAAGCCCAGACAATCTTGTCGCCCGACTTGAGCACATAGTCGCTATCGAGCTGAGAACCGGGAACACCGTTGACAAAGAACGACCAAGCGCCCGACAGCTCGGTGCCATCAAGCGGGGAGACAAGACTATGAACGCCCCAATAACCAAACTGGTCGTACATCTTGGACTCGACACCAATGGCGTCAAAGTAGGCAGCAGAAGCTTCCTTAATCGTCGTGCCCTCGACAAACACCTGAGTCGAAGGATCGGTCCAACGTTGCGCCTTCTCGTCCTTCTTGCCGATGATCTCCATCGAAACGGAGACTTGGCCGGGCATGGCCCCATCAGAGCCATAGACCCAAGCGATCTCGTCGCCGGTCTTGAGCGTGTAGCCACCCGCGCCAACATCAGCCGGCTTGCCATTGACAAAGAACTGCCAGTATTTCCAGGTTTTTTCGTTAACCTTCTCGCTCGAAAGCGTTACGTTCTTTTCGAACGGCGAAGTCAACGAATTGAGATACCAGCCGTACGTGTTCTTCCCCGTATCGGCGGCGATGCCGGCCTTTTTAAAGATCTGCTCGGAAAGATCTGCAGCGGTTGCGCCCCCGTCCACCAGAGCAGTCGTCGGCTGTGCCCACGTCTGCTGGGCGCCCGAAGCATCCTGGCCGATAACGGTGCAGCTCACAGAAAGCTGATCGGCAGGAGCGGGGTCGCCGGACTTCGAGTAGCACCAGACGACGGAGTCGCCGGCCTTGAGCGTGTAGCCGCCGGCGCCGACCGCGGAGGGCTTGCCGTTGATGAACAGCTGCCAGTACGCTTCGGTCGCCGGGTCGTAGGCGAGCGTGCGGTCGGAGTCGAAGGGCGACGTGATCGAGTTGAGCGCCCAGCCCCAGCTGCCGTTGGGGTCGTAGTCGGCCTTGAGGCCAGTCTGCTTGAAGAGCTGCTCGGAGAGGTCGGCCGCGGTCGAGCCCTTCTTCAGCGTCATGTTCTGGGCGGCGGCCCAGGTCTGCTGAGCACCCTTGGCATCGGTGCCGACGACCGAACATGTTGCGGAAACCTGCGTGGAAACCGTGCCCGTGGGATCCTCGTACACGAGCTCGAGCGTGTCGCCATCGCTCGGGTAGTAGCCCGTGGCATAAGAGTTGGCAGCCTTGCCATTAATGTCAAAACGCCAGTACTTATAGCCGGACGTCGTGTTTTCCATCGCGAGCGTCTGGGACTTATCGGGGTTCGTAACCGAATAGGGAACGCCGCCGTCCGTGCTATAGCTATAGCCGGCCTCGTCAAGCACCTTGGCAAAGATGTCCCACGCAGACATTTTTTGAGTGCTCGACCAGTTATACGAGGTCGACGGCACCCAATCCACAAGGTCATAAGACTGACCGACATCGTGCTTGCTTACGCCTACAACCCTGACGTTAACGGAAAGAGACTTTTCGTCGGAAGAGTTAACGAGCCAAGCGGTGCTCTTGACATCGTTGTTGCCGGCGTTTGCCACGACATAGGCGTATTTGCCCTCGGCCGAAGGGGGAAGCGTGATTGCGCCGGTCGTTTCGTCGACGCCAAACAGCTCGTGGGCATTTGTGCCCTCAGCGTCATCGGCGAGATACCAGCGATAATCGACGAGGGAGCCCTCGGGGAGCGCCGTCTCGTAATCGCCCCAATCGCCCGTCGCCATGTAATTGGCGGTAGGGGTAAGCGTTCCACCGACCTGTGCGAGATTGCCGCTCGAGGCGACATTAACCGACGTCAAGGTATATGCCTTGGCGTCATCGCCCTTGGCGATGACATAACGCGTGGAGGCAGAGTCGGTATTGTAGCCACCGTCGACGATGCACTTGAGGTACTTGCCGACATACTTTTGCGAAATAACGAACGACGGCCTGTGCGCGTTCTCATCCGTCAGCGTCGTAAACGGACCTTGGGCGCTATCGGCAATCTGCCACGTATACGTCAGTTGATCAGATGTAAGCTCGGCACCCTTTGTTCCTGCAGACGTCTTCTCGAATGCAGTAACACCGATCTTTTCGCCACTCTTGTAGACAAACTTGGCGTCATCGCCCTGATCGCCGACGATCTTTTTGAGATACGTCAGGAACAGCTCGTGCGAGCCTGCGGCCTTAACGGCCACAGCAGTAGTCGCCTCTACGGTGTTATCGCCCGCAGTGGCCGACACGCTCACCCAGCGCTTGGCGTAGTCATCGGGAATCGTAAAGCTGCTGTCGGTTTTGCCCTCGACCACATGCCAGTCGGTCTTCGCATCAAACGCAGAGGAAGACGGGTCGACAGAGGACCAACGCCACGTGTAGGTAACGCCCTCGGTAACCGGCTCAGACGAGTAATCGACCGCCTTGTAGGCGCACGCCTCAATCGTAGAGCCAGTGTCCTTGGCGCCCTTGCTCGCATTGGTAAATGCAACTGAATCGAGCGTCGTCGCGCCCTTGGGCAGAATGCGGCCCGCCTTGGTCTCACAGCTATCGGAGCCGGGGATACCCTTCTTGGCCTTAGCGACCACCTTGAGGTAGCGGTTCGCGCACTCCTTGGTAACCGTGAAGGTATTACCAGTTGCAACCTGCTCGAACGTGCCGTCAGCAGAATCGGCCACCCACCAAGAAAAATCGACCTTGTCGGAGCCATAGAGGTCAGTCGGCGTGTCGTAGTTAAGGTAGTAGGCGGCAGCCTTAATCGTGTCACCGACGTTAGCGTTGGGGACGTTCTCATAATCGTCGCCAAATTCGGCGCCGTTATAGGCGAGAACGATATGGCCTAACGCGATCTGGTCACTCGCGGCAACAGGACCCGGCGTATTGTAGCCAACAGACGCGGGCGTCCCGAAAGAGCTGCTCGGACCGTACAGCTCCTGGCCATCGCCGACAACCTTAACGCGAATGTACTTGCCCGAAAGTTGCGAAGCGAGTTCGTCCGTGATCGTCAGCGACTGGGCGGTCTGTCCGGGGATAACTTGATAAGCAGAGTCCTCGGCATCGCGCGAATCGGAAGCAAGCCACTGATAGGTCCAGCCTGCCTGTGCTGCGATGCGCTTATTGGGAACCGCTTCGCCGTCGTAGGCGTTCGCCCAAAGCGTAGTGCCAGGGTTCAGCATCTCGGCCTTAACAGACGAATACGAGCTCGAATCGTCTGCCGAAGACTGGATGAGGACATAAGACTTTGCATCCAGTGCCGTCTTGGCAGGAACGGGCGCCTTGATGGTGTTCGTCGCTGTCAGCTTTTGGTTGTTGGCGCCCTTAGTCGGGCCGTAGATGACGTTACCGCTGGCATCGGTAATGCGTACGCGCAGGCACTTGCCGTTAAGCTGAGTGCGCAGGGCATCGTCCAAAACGATCGATGCGCCCGTCTGACCCTCGACAGGAACAAACGCGGAATTGTCCGCATCGCTCTTGTTGCTGATGTCGGCAGCAAGCCACTGATAGGTGCAGCCCGAAGCGCTGGCGCGCTTGCTGGACGAAGTCCAAACATTCGCATAGAGCGTAGTATTGCTCTGGATAAAAGCGGTGAAGTTAGAGCCAGCCCAACGAGAAGGCGACTGGCTCTTTCCGACGCTGACACCATTATTCGAGGAAAACGTAGCAGCGGCACGAGACGCGGCCTTGGCAACACTGGGCTCGCTGGCCACCGCAGTCGCGTCGCCGGTCTCGGCGGTGGTGTCAGACGCCTCGCTCGCCGGGGTGGCCGAAGCAGGGTCTGGCGCAGCGGGGTCGTCCGATGCATCATCGCTCACGTTGTCAGGCGCGGCCGAACCCGTATCCCCAGTTTCGGTGGAGCCACCTGCAGCCGAATCGTTTGCGTCAGCAGCAGCCGCGGTAGTATCTGCAGCACCGTCCGTGGCCTGCGCGCCCTCGCTCGGCGTTGTGGCCTGAGCCACGGCCTCGGCAATGCCCTCAGCGCCATCGGCCCACAGCTGGGCCGGCGTGGTGCCAAAGGCCATCGCGAAGGCCAGGAATGCCACCAGGCCGCGCTTGGCTACGCCGCGTGCAATTGCGCCACGACGATGCGAGACGCGCTGGCGCTCGTCCTCGAGCATATCCATCTGTCTCCTACTGTCTGTACTTGGAGCGTTGCCCTGAGGCTGCCCCACGTCATCGCGCATGCTGCGCTCGAGTTCCCCCATCGGGGTCCCCCTTCCCTCCAGAGCCCTATGCACACCGGCGGCATACGCCGCAGCCGCATGCAAGATGGGAGGCGATCCGACTTAACCTTAACGGCTCGGGCACGTCGTCCGATCTGCGACGCGAACATCCCGAGCCAAGAGGAATTACGGTTACTGGTACAGCCGGGGACTTGCACCCCAATTCTCCCAAACGCGCAGGAAAACCGCGCATTCGTGCGTCTCCGCACCACCATCTAGGCCATCGATTATTACCGTCAATATGGTAGCACGCAAAAGGGCCTCACACGCAGGCGAAGCCCAAGGTAAAAGCTATTGTTTGCGATAGGAAAATGCGGTGACGGTCGCAGCCTCTAGTGCTTGCCGCCGTGACTGTTGAGCCAGATATTGCGGCCCAGCATAAGCGCCAGCACCAGCGCGCTCACGTAGCCCATAAAGCCAATGACTGGGATGCCAAACACAACCGGCTCGATGCGTGCGTAGTACACCACCGACGAACCGATAAACAGACCAGCGATCACAATTGCCATCGACATGCGGTCGATAATTCCGCCTAGCTGTCGCAGCGCCTTATCGCTGCTCATGATCTGCGTGTTCACCTTAAGCTGGCCGCGCGTGAGCATACGCGAAGCCAAGCCCAGATACTCAGCCGCCTCGAGCGAGCCTTTTGCCGCGCGATAGCTGCTCGCGGCAAGATCGCGTCCCATATCACGCACGCGCGCATAGGTGCTCTTCTCGTTTTTGATATGCGTCTGGATTATCTGGATCATGTTGACGTTGGGCATATACTCAGTCAGCAGGCCCTCGAGCGTCACCATGCCGCGGGCGAACATCGTTACCACGCTCGGCAGCTCAACGTCGTTTTTGCGCGCCAGGTTTAACAGCGAGGTCAAAAACTCGCCGATATCCAGGTCCTTCAGGTCAAGGCCCGCAAAGTCAGCCACGATAAAGTCCAAATCGGACAAAAAGGCCGAATGATCGAGCTCGGCCGAATCGCCACGCGTCACGGCAAAGCGCATGAGCGAATCCTTGAGCTTGGGCACGTCACCCTCGGCCACGGCGAAAATCATGTCCTTGACGATACCGCGATCGTGACTCGACATGCGTCCGACCATGCCCAAGTCGATAAAGTAGACGATGCCGTCCTTGAGAATAATGTTTCCCGCATGCGGGTCGGCATGGAAAAAGCCGTCATCGAGCACCTGCGTCGAATAGTCCTCGACAATTGCGGCACCGATCTTTTCCAAGTCATAGCCCTCGGCCACCAAGCGTTCAGGATCGGCGATCGAAATGCCGTCGACGTAGTCCATAACCACCACGTGCTCGGTGCACAAGTCCAGATAGGATTTAGGGCACGTCACGCCATGAACGCTCTTATGGAACTCGTAGAAGTCGTTGAGGTTTTTGGCCTCGGCCAAAAAGTTGGTCTCCTCGCGAAACGAGGTCCACAGCTCCTCGACTACGCCGTGCAGGTCAACAAATTGATCGGTGTTGACGAACTTGGAAACGATACGCACCACCGAGCGGATGATATCGATGTCCTGTGCCATAACCTGCTGCGCACCGGGGCGCTGCACCTTGACGGCCACGTCCTCGCCCGTCACCAGACGAGCGCGGTGCACCTGCGCGAGCGATGCGCTACCAAGCGGATTGGGGTCGATCGCATCGAACATCTCCCCCAGGCGCAGGCCGTATTCTTCTTCCAGACAACTGAGTACGACCTCGTACGGCACCGGCTCCACGTCGGAGCGCAGACGACGCAGCTCGTCGCAAAAGCGTTGCGGCAGAATCTCGGACCGGTTGGCCAGAATCTGCCCCATCTTGACGAACATGGGGCCGAGTTCCTCGAGCAGGCGGCGCAAACGAACCGGCGTGAGGTTATCCCACACGCGGTACTTTTTGACCAGGCGAACAATCTGCCCGATGCGCTCGCGGCGGCCCGCCGGCGTGAGCTGGTATTCCTCGTCCGGCGCCATCGCGTCGGGCTCCTCTGGCACCATATCGACAGCGCGCGGCTTCTTGCGAGCGCCCGAGACGGCGGCATCGACCTCATCGACAACCGCCGCCTCGTCGCCCAAGGGATCTAGATTGTTGTAATCGGTGGTGGAATCTGCCATCTGCGCTGTTACTCGGCCTCTTCGGTATCCTTCGCATCGTCGGGCTCAACGGACTCGACGGGCACCGAGGTCACGTTGTCCTCGACCGAATCGACGATGTCGCGCACATGGGCCAGGAAGGCCGTGCGCTCGGGGGCGGTCATGACGCGGACGCGAGCCAAAATGAGCTCGTCGAGCACGCGCTGGGCCGCGGTCTCGCCCTGCATGCCCAAGCGCTCGGTCAGATCGGAGATGGTGCCACCGGCCTGCTCGAACATGTCGGACACACTGCGGGCGATATCGGGGGCGCCTGCGTCCTTGCGCACCTGCTCGCCCTTGGTATTAAGGTCGTCGAGAACCTTCTTGCTGCCCTCGACGGCAACGGCGGCGGCGCCGAAGCCCACGTTAATGGCGCCGTTAACAAGCTGATCGAGTTTCATAACCATGGTTGTCTCCAATCACAAACAACTGCATTGGCGTTCTTGTACCCAAGATTGAGTGAAAGCGACAAAGCGTTTTAGCGCTATTCGATCGACGGGAAATCCCTATCTTACGTTGTCGTTCATCGCGAAAGAGTTCTTCATGGCGCAGCTCGTGGTGTAGAGCACCTTGCCCAGTAGAGCATCGGTCTCTACGCGAACACGCTCGGCAAACTCCTCGTTGGCGCGTGCAAGCTCGGCAGACACCTCAGCCTCGGGCAGCGCGGCAACGGCGGCGTCAACGTCGTGCAACTGTTTGTGACCCATGCCGCCGACCTTTTCCTGATAGTCCTCCACGGCGCGGCCGCACTCATGGAAGCGGACGTCAGCCAGCGCGCCGATCAGGCGGTTGGCCCAGTAGAAGTTTTCGGACGTCACGCGAGCCTGCGTGTCGGCATAGTATTCGGGCATGGTCTCGACGTTGGCGTACAGCGGAACCAGCGCGTTAAACGAGTTGGAGCCAAAGGCCATCCACTGAACGGCGCGGTAGGCCGGCTGCGCATAGGGACGCAGCTGCAGCACGGCGAGCTGGCTGTTGCGGTTGATGCCGATGGGGCGATAGGCGCCGCGCGTGGCGGGCGTGCCCTTGCTGCCGTAGCAGTCGTACTCCGTGCCCTGGTAGTGGCTCGAAAGCACGTACTTGATGTCCTCGATGGTCACCTTGCGCTCGGGCACGCGGCTCCAGGGAATATCGTCGCTCTCGGGCGTGTAGTCGGCCTCGGGACCGTCCCACACATCGCTGGGGTTAAGGCAGCGCTGCATGTACCAGGCGCGCGGCGTGTTGTAAACGTGGTCACTGTCACTGTGCGATCCAAAGGCCTCGCGCGGGTTAAAGACCGCGGCCGGACCGTCGCCCTCGACGCCCAGCGTCAGGTCCAGATGCCACTCGGCCATCCAGGAGCGCAGGTCGGCGGAACACATGTGGTCGGCCTGGGCGCCCTCGGCGTCATCCAGGTCAAAGCTATCGATACCCAGCTGGTTGGGCATGGTCACATAGGCGTCATCGGGCACGCGCTTGGCAATCCAGTGGTGGCCGCCGATGGTCTCGAGCCACCAGATCTCGTCAACGTCGCTAAAGGCGATGCCGTTGTTCTCATAGGTGCCGTAGCGCTCGATCAGGTCGCCCAGGATACGCACGCCGTCGCGGGCGGACTTGGCATACGGCAGCACCAGGGTCACCATGTCCTCCTCGCCCAGGCCACCAGGCTGCGCCGGCACATAGCCGTCCTCACCCTCGTTGCCCTTGGCGGGCACGTAGTCCACAAGCGGGTCGGCACCGCGGACGCGCTCGTTGGTGGTGAGCGTCTCGGTTGCGGACATGCCCACATTGAGCTCGTTGAAACCGGCCTCGGCCCAGATGCCGTGGCCCGGGACAACATCGGGGACGCTCGTGTAACGCATGGGGTTATCGGGCAGCTCAACGGTCAGGTGGCTCAGGACGCTCGTGTAGACGCGCGGCTGCTCGTCGGGGTGCACCACGCGCATACGCTTGGGCTCAAACACCCCGTTGGAAGAGTCCTCGTTGCGGGCGACAAGCGTCGACCCGTCGTAGCTCGCGTTCTTACCAACCAAAATCGTTGTGCACGGCATGCGCATCCTCCTTGAGCGAAGAAATCAAACGATAACAGTGTATCGCTTCGGCGCAGAAAGGGCGAAACCGCGGCGCTGGCAACCCCTGTGGTCAAAAAATGCCAAATATGAGTACTGTCACCAATTTAGTAACAGCAATTTTGCTACGCATGGGTGTCGAAAGCCTACATATGTTCAAAAATTAGATGATGTAATTCCTCATAGGTCCAATATAATAGGCTCTCTATCGATAATAAATATCGTTAGAGAGCCTATTTGACATAAAATATATGTGACTATCTTGGCAACAGTACTCATATTTGGCATTTTTTGACCACGGGGTATAGAGCTAACCCCTCAAACAGCCCAAAACGCCTATTTCGATGCGCGCTCGGCCGCCTCGATCACGTGTTTGGCGAGGATCGCCGTCGTCACAGCGCCCACGCCGCCCGGCACGGGCGTGATGGCGTTAACGACCGGCTCCGCAGCATCAGAATCGACGTCACCCACCAACTTGCCAGCGGCCTCGTCCCAATTAATGCCAACATCAATGATCGTCTGGCCCTCTCGAACCGCATCCACGTCAATCGTACGCGCGCGTCCAACGGCGGCAACCACAATGTCGGCAGCACGGCACTCGGCAGCAAGGTCGTGCGTATGCGTATGGCACGTCGTCACTGTGGCATTGCGAGCCGTAAGCATGGCGGCAACGGGACGGCCAATCACCAGCGACCGACCAACGACCGCGACCTTGGCCCCATCCAGCTCAACGCCGTAATGATCCAGCAGCGCCAACACGGCTTCGGCCGTGCAAGGGACAAAGCCCTCGCCGCGCCCCGAAAGCGTGGTGAGCAGCGAAGCCGGCGTCATGGAGTCAACGTCCTTGGCAGGATCGAGTGCCGCGGCAACCGCGTCCTCGTCAAGGCCGGCGGGCAGCGGGCGGAACATCAGGCAGCCATGAACAGACGAATCGGTATTGATGTCCTCGATGGCCGCCAACAGCTCGTCCTGCGAAACATCGGCGGGAAGCAAAACGCGGCGAGCCTCAATGCCAACCTTCTCGCAGCGCTTGAGCGCACCGCGCTCGTAGGATAGGTCGTCCTCGCGTTCACCCACGCGCACGATAGCCAGCGTCGGCACAACGCCGCGCTCGCGCAAAGCCACGCAGCGAGCAGCAAGTTCCTCAGTCAAAGCACGAGCAACGGGGGCACCCTTCAGCAGTTCAGCCATGGCTATCCCCTCTTCCTTGCGGCGTCGGCGGCGCGGCGCGCCAGCGCATCGGCGCGCGGCAACCACATGTCGAGCAACTCATCACACGCCGTCTCGAGCTCCTCAGCACGAGCGCGATCCTTCATAGACGTGGTGTTCGCAAAGAGCGTCAAGCTCGCGCCCTGCATAGCGGAACGGCAGAACACGGCGCCGCACGCCACATCGGACAGCAGCTGACGCGAACCCTTGTCGGCCATGTCCTCGAGCAGCGCCAGTGCACGCCCGCAGGCATCCATAATGCGATACGGCGGCATAGCGGCCACATGCAGCGCATCCTGAATCGCGGTCGCTCGAGCCGGATCGCCACGCGGAATACCGTACGCCGCGGACACCTGCCCATATGCACGAACGTCCTCGGCAACCAACTCGACAAGCTCCTGGGCCAACTCATCTGCCTGGGCAAATGCGCGCGTCAGATCATCCGCGCGATCGGCAAGCGCGGGATTGGTTGCCCCGTAACGCGCGACCATCCCGCACAGCGAGGCACCCAGCGCGCCCACAAAGGCGCTCGCACTGCCGCCGCCGGGAACCGGCTCGCGCGCAGCCAGCGCCTCGGCAAAATCGCGACAGGTCTTGTCCATCATTTCTTGGCTCATACGCATGCACCTTCAAGTCATATACATCGGTGGGGTGGCATCCGCCGACCAACCGCATCAATCACGTAATGGTGCTAAGTCTAGCCCATAAGCACACGAGCGTCAGCGCACCTGGCCATCGCGGATTTCTATGGCACGCGATAGGCGGCGGCAACGCAAACATGGGACACATGGCCCACCTTTCGAGACTTCCCGGCAGCACAAACTGGGGCATATCTATAAGTAAGGAGCCCGTTGGGGCACGGCTGCGCAACGATCACAAACCACGAACGGAGGTATTAACGCGCCCATACAACCCACGCACAAAGACATCCGCCGCAAACGGAAACAGGGCCCCAGCAGCATGCGGTACCGCGATGTCACCGACAGACAAGGAGGACGCCACCATGAAGAAAAAGACCCTATCGATCCTTTCCCTTTGCATCGCCCTCTTTGCCGCGCTCGCCCTCGTGGGCTGCGGCGGAAACGCATCGGGCGGCGGCAGCGCCTCCAAGAGCGAGAGCAAGGAAAAGGCCCCCGTCGCCAAGAAGACCGACTTTATCTGGTTTAAGGTCGAGATGCCCGAGGGCGTTGGCGTAAGCGACTCGGCCGGCAAGAACGCCGACAGAGTCCAACTCACGTTCCCCGAAGACGAGAACGGTTCATCCGACCGCTTCATCCCCGTCTGGAAAAAGGCGATGACGGCTGAGGAGTCCCACGCCGACCAGGCGGAAAAGAAGGGGGATACGTTCCAGTGGAAGGATGGCGGGTCCGTCGAGTATAACGGCAGGACGTGGCTCGTCGGAACATACGAGGACAACAGCGGCATCTCAACCATGCTTTTTACCGACGTTGAGCCGGGAAGCGTCTACGTCCTCGTCTCGAACTTCGACCAGCACAAGAAAGAAGCCGAAGCGCTCCTCAACTCCATCGAGTTCCCCGATGACATGGAAGAGGCAGTTTCCGAGGCACGCGAAGTCGAGATTTCGAGCATCGAGATCAAGTAACGGGACACCCGCACGCGCCTACGCGCACCCGCGCACATGCGCCCCATTAAAACAACGGGCGCCCAACCCGGGGAGGGCCGACAGCATCGGCCCTCCCCTCTTTTGGACCCGCGCATATTGCCACTTGTCGGCGCAAATCCGGCCCTCAGAATGGGACACATGGCCCACCCTAGCGAGCCGTCCACGCGTACAGTAAAGGCAGGTAATCCATGGGCGGTTACAGATCGAGGAGGACACGACCATGAAAAAGAAGGCCTTTGCGATTCTCACCCTCTGCATGAGTCTTTTTGCCGCAGTTGCTCTGGTGGGCTGCGGTGGCAGCGGCGGCGCTACCGGCAGTGGCGGTGGCGGCGGAGCAGAAAAGCCAGCCGTGGATATGAGGACCGACTTCATCTGGTTTAAGGTCGAGGTCCCCGAGGGCGTCGAAATCACCGACGTCGCAGGCGACACGGCCGATAGGGCCCAGTTTAAGTTCGCCGAGAGCGAGCACGCCAGCGACCGCTTCATCCCCGTCTTCGACTCTGACAAGAACGCCGACGAGCTGTTCGACTACGAGGCCAAATGGAAGGCCAACTTTGAGTGGACCGAGAATGACCCCGTCAAGTACAACGGCAAGACTTGGCGCAACGCTTCCTATACACACTCGGGCGGCGTGACGACTGAGTACTTCACCGAAGCAGGCGGCGGCAGCGTCTACGTGAGCATCGACAACGTCGAGGAGCACAAGGACGCCGTCGAGACCATGATGAAGTCTCTGGAGTTTGCCGACGACATCGCCAAGGCAAAGACCGAGGCCATGGACGTCAAGCTCGACGATATCGAGATCAAGCGCTAAGCGACTGGCGAGCGCAGCGGGAAACACGGGCGCAGTACAAACAAGCGACGATACCCCAGCGCTTCGCACCAAGGGAGGATCGGCTCGCCGGCCCTCCCTTTCTTATGCCGGTAGCCGGCGAACGCGAGGGCGCCGGGCGGCAAAACCACCCCCCAGCGCGGTAGCAGCACAAATAGACAAGCGCCCCAACGCGTCCGCCCGCCGATTTATAGCGCCGCGCAGACAATTAAGCCAACACGTTTAGACATCCGGGCAGTATAGTGAACAAAATGAGTGCATAACCGCACCCTGCGAACGGAGGAGTTATGATCGAGCACCACGCCATCAGCCGTCGAGCATTCACGTTGGGCCTAGGACTCGCAGCATTGTCGCCATTTGCAAGCCTGCCCGAAACCGCGCGATTGGGCCTTCCCCTGCGAGCGGCATTTGCAGACAACACACCCGCACCGTCGGACAGCCTCGACAATTTCGTCATTCGCCTTCGCCCCGCGGGCTATTTTCGCACCGCGAGCGTCAACCAAGACGGCAACGTTCGCGGCAACGTCTGTCACCTGTTTAACGACGGCACGTCCAGCAAGCTCATCCTTGAGAACGTAACGACCAAGAATGACGATACAAACTGGTATGCTATCCGCACCTTGCTCAATTTCGAAGAGCATAAAAAGACGGGCTACAGCATTTGGTCGGTCGACGACGACTCTGACAAAGATGGAAAGGTCATCCACGTATGGGGCGGCGAGTATGACAACAAGCCCAGCCGCGCTTTTGCGTTCGAGCGTCAATCAAACGGAACCTATATCATCCGAGACCGCACGGTCGAGAAAGAAACCGAGAAAAAAGACATTAAGTACCTGGCAATAGAATCGAACGGCGAAGACCAGGACAACAATAAGATCTGCCATAAGAGTAAGAGCATTCCGTGGGAGCTCGAACTTATCGGTTACGACATGAAAAAGAACGATGCCACGGTTAGCAGCCTCGACTGGATCACGTACAGCAGCTACGTCGATGGGCCATGTTGGATGAAATACGTCGACGACAACAAGTTCCTCGACGAGCTGAGCATCCCGGGTACGCACGATTCGGGCACCTGCAGCGTGGACAACGACACTGAGCCCCAATCCTCGCAAGTAAAATGCCAGCAGGATTACATTCCCACGCAGTTGCTCGAAGGCATTCGCTATTTTGATATCCGGCTCGGAAAGGGCGACGACCCCGGTATCGACCACGGGGATTACTACCTGCTCAAAAAAGACGGGTACTATCTGCATCTCTCCGATGTCATCGGGTACTTTAAAACGTTTTTGAACGAAAACCCGACAGAAGCGCTCATCATGCTTGTATCACGAGGCAACGACGAGGCTACCGACGAAAGTGTTACGACGGCTTTCGCCAAGGTTTTGGACGACAACCCCAAACTGTTCTATACGTCGAGCCGAATCCCCACGCTACACGAGGTGCGCGGAAAGATCGTTCTGCTGCGTCGATTTAGGCTCGCCGGCAACAGTGTAAGCGGCCACACGTGGGGCCTCGACCTTACCGAATGGGATGACAAGATCAAGGCTCACTCCGACAGCGCCACTATGTGTCTCGTCCAAGACGTGCGGGGCTTTGAAGCCGCGGGGGAAACAGGCGACAAAGAGCCCTATTGCACCAAGGTATACGCCCAGGACAAGTACAAACTCACGGGAACCGACAAGCTCAGCTGGGTCGATAATGCGCTGAAGGAAACGACCGGGCGCACGCGCAACGAGGTAGATGTCGAGGACGATAACGGGGCCAAGGAGCAAGTCCTGGAGCGCTGCTGGTCTATCAACTACACCAGCTGCACGGGCTTGTCGCACGGAGGCAATCCTTTTACCTCGGCACGAGTAGTCAACGAGCATCTGTATAAGAGCCCGTACATCAACCCCAGCGGCACCGAGGATACAAAGTCAGATTACCTCAAGCACATTGGCATCATCGCATCCGACTTTGTTGATGCGGCGCTGGCCCGGAGCATCTACCAGCGCAATTACGATACGGAGCACAAGCAGACGGCTTCGTACTATCTCCCGTACTATCTCCCGACCCGCATGCGCATGACGTACGGCGACTCGCTGAGCGATGCCTCGCTCCAGGATGGCAAGACCGTTGGCGAGGGCCATTTCCGCCTTGTCGACAGCAGCAACGCGCTCAACGCGACAGCTTCGGGCCATGCGTTTGCTATCGAATATGTGGATGTCGACGCCCTGGGCAACGAGACCGTTACGGGGCTGCAGGGCTCTGTGCCCATTGATATCGATCCACGCGCGCTGACGCCCCATTTTGAGGGACTCGAAGGCCTTAAGGCCGGCGAAGACGTGCGCGCCAAGATTGCGGCATCACTCGAGGGCAAGCTCGAAACCGATGCCTGCACGGCCCATCTCGAGTTTGTGCACGACGCGGACGGCGCTCCGGGCACGGCAATGGCCGAGGGCGAAACATTTGCCGCAGGAACGTACTGGGTGCGCGTGAACGGTCTCTTGGGCGACGCGGCGCAGAACTACACGCTCGCCAGCGATGGAGCCGCAAGCTTTACCGTAGCGGCCTCGGACAGTGCAGGCGGCGCCAGCACCGGCACGGGTTCCAACGCAGGCGGCGCCGACAAGAATGGCAAGGGCAACAAGAGCGACCAGAGCAAGAACTCGGGCGGAAAACTCGCCGACACGGGCGATGGCTCCGGCATTGCCGCCGGGCTCGCCGCTGCCGCCGTGGCGACGACGGTCGCAGGTGCAGCAATGCTTGCCAGTGACCGCGACAATACCGAAGACGTTAACGAATAGGCAAGCCAGTCTTTTGGGCGCATCAACTCAATCGGGGCGCAGAATACCGTTCTGCGCCCCGATTTTTACCTTAGCCCGAACGCCGTTATCGGCTACATCACCATGTTCAGCGCATTCACGAACTCCTGAGCTTGGGAGCGGCTGCTCAGGCTAAAGACACAAGCAGTCAACAGCCTGTTACGTAGGAAAACGTCGCGGCCCTTGATCCTGTTGACCCCCGTGATGTCCTTAAGATAGACAATCTCGGTGTGCTTGCCGCCGAAAGTACCCTTCTTGAGCACCTCGATACGATTGGGGTAGATCTTAACGTCTTTAAACCTACCCGAACCTTTGTCCTGGAATAGCAGCGTGTTGTTGTCCATACGCGTCACTCCCGTGGGGTTCGCTAAAACTGTCTCTATTGCCACATTTTAGTCACCGCAAGGCTCCCATGCGAAGGTGCCAGACAGCAAAGCAATTCGTGTCCGCGCGAGGCTTTAAACTAAATGCAATCAAGATGCATTCCACAAGAGGAAAGTGGGGCGACAGTGATGGGCGAACTGGTAAACCGTGGAGAATCGGCAATCGTGCCCGAAGGTTTTTACAAGCAGGTCTCCTCAATTCTCAACGCCGCTCGCGACAAGGCCTATACCGCCGTTAACTTTGCGATGGTTGAGGCGTATTGGGAGATCGGCAAGAGCATTGTTGACGAGCAGGGCGGAGAGGAGCGCGCAGCATATGGAGAGGCATTGATTGCGGGCCTCTCCAGAAGGCTTACCGCGGATTTCGGAAGAGGCTTTGGCATCGCAAACCTTCGCAATATGCGTCAGTTCTTTCTTGCGTTTCCAATTCGCGACGCACTGCGTAGCGAATTGAGCTGGACTCATTACCGCAGGTTGATGCGCATTCCCGACCCTGATGCTCGCGCCTGGTACATGAACGAATGCGCCAATTCTCGCTGGAGCACGCGCCAGCTCGAACGCCAGATCAACACCATGTTCCGAGAGCGCCTACTTGCCAGCAAGGACAAGGAGGCCGTCACCCAGGAAATCCAAAAGCGCGCCCCGGCTCGTCGCCCCGAGGATATCATCCGTGACCCATATGTGCTGGAGTTTTTAGGTTTCTCGGACGATACTGCGTTTCGCGAGAGCGATCTAGAGCAGGCGCTCATCACGCATCTTCAGAAGTTCCTGCTGGAGCTTGGCCGTGGTTTCGCTTTCGAGGCGCGCCAAAGGCGCATCACCTTTGATGGGCGCCATTTCTATATTGACCTTGTGTTTTACAACTATCTGATGCGCTGCTTCGTGCTCATCGACCTTAAGACGGACGATCTTACGCACCAGGACCTGGGCCAGATGCAAATGTATGTGAACTACTACACGCGCGAGCTCATGAACGAAGGCGACAATCCGCCCATAGGCATCGTGCTCTGCGCGGACAAAAGCGATTCGATCGTCGAGTACACGCTGCCCGAAGACAACGACCAAGTGTTTGCCGCCAAATACCTGCCGTATCTTCCAAGCAAGGAAGAGCTGGCGCGCGAGCTGAGTGCCGAGTACCGCGCCATCAACGAAGCGACTAATGGCGAAGCGCAAGGATAGCAGCACGTTGCGACCGATACCCCCGACGGCACTCCACATCACCCGGGATAAGAGGAGCTTTCCATGACAGACAGACCGAAAACAACACTGCGCGACTGCATCTATGGGCTTGCCGTCGGTGACGCGCTGGGCGTTCCCTACGAGTTCAGGCCCCGCGGTACGTTCGAATGCACGGACATGATCGGCTACGGCACGCATGGGCAACCCGCCGGCACCTGGAGCGACGACACATCTATGACGCTTGCTACCTGCGACTCGATTAGGGAGCTCGGGCACATCGACACCGCGGACATGCGCGACAAGTTCGTAAGCTGGATTGCCCGTGGCGAGTATACGATCGACGGCGTTTTCGATTACGGCGGTACGACCGCCCGCGCCCTGCGCACCGGCAAAGGAGGCTCCGGCGAGCGCGACAACGGCAACGGATCGCTCATGCGCATCGCTCCCCTGGCGTTCACCGATGCGACAGACGAAGAGGTCAGCAAGGTCTCCGCGATTACGCACGCCCACAGAACGTCGACCGACGCATGCATCATATTTGTCGAGCTGATGAGGGATGTGATGAACGACGTGCTCCCCTCGTGGGCGCTCCATCTGAAAGGCGTGCCTGAGCAGGAGATCAGGTCGGGTGGCTTCGTGCGCGACACGCTTAAGGCAGCCACCTGGTGTTTCGTCAACACTAACAGCTACGAAGATTGCGTGCTTGCCGCCGTCAACCTAGGCGACGACACCGACACCACCGCAGCCGTCGCCGGCGCCCTCGCCGGCACGGCATACGGTCTCAAAGCCATCCCACAGGAGTGGATCGACACTCTGCGCGGCAAAGAGCTGATTGAGAGCTGCCTGTTTTAAGGCGCCATTCAAGAAATAAGGCAGGAGGCATCATGGAGAGGAAGATCGCAAATATAGACGAGTTCCAAGTGGACGAAAACGGAATTCCGCTATTTCCAGTAGGACTGAAGGAGGAAACCAGCCTCTATGTCCTCCCCGACGGGCGTTACCTCCCCTGCGGGGTCTACAGGACCGCGGACGGCGGTTCGATCATTTATGAGCCATCCGAACTAAGCTTCTTCGGGCAGATGCTTGCTCAATTCAAAGAGAACTAGAGGCTTGATTGCCCGTTAGATCGACACTGCTCCAAGCCATGGGGCGGGTAGGATGTCTCCCGCCGCGGCCTGTGAGGTAGAATTACGACTGCCGCGAAATCCGCCTGCGGGCAACGCTCCGATCTCCGATTGGGGTGAAGCCTATGAACTTGTTTCTTGAAATCCTGCGCCTCTCGATGTATGTAACCGGCATCGTCCGGAACCTCTACTCGATCTGGCGGGAATATAAGCAGTAACGGATAGCGAAGGGAGTCATGCAAAGGGCCGGTCGCACCCGGCCCTTTAGACGATAGTACCTGCGTTGCCCGCGCTTCCAAAGTTGACCGACTGAGGAGCGGGTTCCGCGGCACATCCTGATTTTACCCAGTGGCAAGGCTCTTTTACAGCCGTTCCACCGTTTATTTACATCCGCCAATCAAGACGAGGCTACTACGCACCTTTATTACACACGTTGTTTTCAGCCTGGTATAAACAAGTTCAATAATAGAATGCAAATCCAACCATCGTGTCTGATTACGAAAGGATTTTTGCCTTTTCTGCAGCAAACTCTTCCTCGGTAAGTACTCCACTCTCACGCAGTGCTGCAAGCCTCTCAAGCCTTGCAACTACATCAACCACTATCCGCCAGCGTCTCAATAGTCTGTGAAACCTGCGGATACCGCTCGAGCTCCTTCGATAGGGCATCGACTATCTTGGCAATATTCTTTGCATTTTTGCCCCCGTTTAATACGTTTGCCCTGACCTTAGATGACGACTTGACAGTAACGCCAGATCCGCCTTCAACTGGAACAACCGAAATACTGATATTTTCGCCCCAAGACCAAAGGCTCATACCAATCTCGGCTGCAACTGTTCTTGTTGTGGGCGATGCACTATCAACTTTTACTTTAGGCAGCTTTTCCATAGCTGCCTTCAAGGCATTAAACGTGTCGTCAGGAGAATACGGTACCTGAAGCTGAAGCTGCTGATCCGCAAAACCCATAATCTGGCCTCCGCTTCTTACAAGATTAAGGCTATCGGCAATGGTAGCACGTTCCCAGCAGTCTTAAGTTCGTCTCATGACCTTGCGATGCAGCCCGACGCCCCGGCACCACTCCCCTACTTACCAAAAATCGCAGCGAACAATCCCTTGCGTTTGGGCTTTTCTTCTCGGTAGGAACCCTCGACGGCGGCTGCAACCTGGCGCGGTTGCTCGCCATCTCCACGGCGCACGATCTGGTATAGGAACGGCGATTTAACGTATTTGACCTCGATGGGCGCGGCATGCACGGTACTTTCGCCGGACAGATGCAGACTCGGATTGAGCGGCGCCACGATATGCGTCTCGCGCTTGTCGCTAAACACCACCGCGGCCGCGCGGCCCGTCTGGCCGTTTACGGCAATGCGCGCCTGCTCGCCGTCGCGGCTGTCCGTTGCCGGACGGTCGACAAAGTACACCGGCACCATAACTAGGCCGTCCTTGTGCTTGCGGGCCTTGCATGCCCACGTGCGGATACTCTTTTTATTGAGCCCCAGCACCGCCTCGGCATCGTTGCCCGCAACGTCGAGCGCCAACTTATCAATGACCACCTGGTCCTTGGTAGACGCATCGACGGAGACGACGCGGAAGTCGCCCTCCTGCATGGCAGGATCGAACGGCCCCACCTTGCCAAAGTCCCACGGCTCCAAAATGCCCATAAGACGAACGTCCAGGTAGTTTGCCCGCGGATACGCCCAATCGAGTACCTCGTAGTACACCAAGGTCTCCTTGCTCAGGCCCTTGCCCGGGAAGCTCGCCATCATACGCAGGTCCGCCAGCGCCATAGGGAAATAGAAGAGCATCATGTCGTTTTGGATCGCGTCTTCCACGTCGTGCCCGGCAAAGGCATCCGGGTACTGGCGCACCAGCTGCAGCGCGTTGGCACGTGCCTGCTGCGGTGAGATTTCGCAGGGAATACCCTGCTCCGGCACATACTCCGCACCCACGCCCATGGTCAGACGTTTGCTAAACGTACCGGGCTTGAGCAGGTCGGCAATGCCGATCTTGTTGCCGCAGGACGGGCACTCAAACACACGCTGCGTTGACTCGCCCTCAAAGTACGCGCCGCAGAAGGGGCAGGGAATGCTCACGTGCGTGGCTTCTTGGAACTCCTGCGCCGTGCCGCGGTCCTCCCATAGCAGATGCTCCAGAACCGACTGATTGCGCCAGTGCGAATTAAAGAAATACCAGTCCGGGTCCTCCGGGCGCTCGAGCTGCGACACATGGGTGAGCTTAAGTAGCCCATCGACAACCGTCAGCGGCGCATGGCGAATGCCCAAAGCGCTCTTGGGCTCCCCCGCATCGGCCTGCCACGGAACGACCGTGCCGCAATAGGCGCACTCAAAGCTGCGTTTAGCCTGGTGTGAGTACATAGGGCCGCCGCAGTTTTGGCATTTAATGGCAAACATCTCGTCCATGGAAACGTCCTCCTTTGCACAGGGGCTGTCGACATTAAGTATGTCGAGCAAACTGGCACATGCCCATACCCATGTGGCCCAAAATGGACCACCCAGGCAGACGGGAAGGCCTGCTCGTTAGCGCGGGCAGACCATTGCTGCATTTTCTGAGCACCGGCGCACGGTGCGCCCATGCGAGCTACACTATCCCCTTAAACATGATTGTGAGGACGACCGCTATGCTATTTGTAAATCGGCTGGTACATACGCTTGTTCCCGGCAGCGAGGGCGAGCCGGTCGATGCCTCCTGCCGCACCAACGCGGGCTTCGCCGCAAGCCTCATCTGCATTGGCCTCAACATCACCCTGTGCCTGGCCAAGGGCATCGCAGGCCTGCTCGCCGGCTCCGTCTCCCTCATCGCCGACGCTTTCAACAACCTCTCCGATGCCTCGAGCAACATCGTGAGCCTGCTCGGGTTCCGCCTTGCCAGCCGCCCTGCAGACGAAGGCCACCCCTATGGCCACGGCCGCTACGAGTACCTAGCCGGCTTGTTTGTCGCCGTCCTGGTTTGCGCCGTCGGCATCAACCTGATCCTCGAGTCGGTCACTAAGATCATCAAGCCCTCCCCCACCGCCTACACGCTGGTCTCCCTAGCCGCTCTCGTCTTGTCCATGCTCGTCAAATTCTGGATGGCCGCATTCAACCGTGCGCTGGGCAACCGTATCGATTCCGAAACACTCATCGCCACAGCACAGGACTCCAAAAACGACGTCATCACCTCGGGATCGGTCCTGGCCGCAGCGCTTATTTCGCAGACGACCGGCTTTGACCTTGACGGCTGGGCGGGCCTAGGCGTGGGCGTCTTCATCTGCATCAGTGGCATGGGCCTGGTGCGCGACGCCATCAGCCCGTTGCTGGGGCAAGCACCCGACCCCAAGCTCGTCCAGGCAATCCGCGACAAGATCATGTCCTATCCGCAGGTCTTGGGCACACACGACCTGATGGTGCACGACTACGGCCCCGGTCGTCAGTTTGCCAGCGCCCACGTGGAGATGCCCGGCGAGGGCGACGCGTTTGAACATCACGAGATCCTGGACACCATCGAGCACGACATCAAGCGCCAGATGGGCATTGACATCACGCTGCACTGCGACCCCATCGCGACAACCGGCGATGATTTGCGCGGCTGGGTCAAGCGCGGCATCATGCAGATCGACCCCGCACTCTCCATCCACGACCTGCACGAGCACGACGGGTTCGTTTCGTTTGACCTGGTGCGTCCCGACGGCTTTGATATATCCGACGAGGAGCTGCTGGAGCTCGTCACGCGCATCGTGCACGAGCGCCGGCCCAACGTCTCGTGCGTCGTCACATTTGATTCGGGCTTCAGCTCGCCCGAGCGTCCGGCCGAGCAGCTGTAGCCCACTTACCAGCTAGTTTCCCTGCGCGCCCGAGATGCCGTTTTGTAGGGCGTTCCAGGCATCCGTCGCCATGTCGCCCAAGTTCTGAGCGGTGTCGCCCAGGTTCTGAGCCGTATCACCCAGCTCTTGGGCCTTATCCCCAAGCTCCTGTGCCTTGTTGCTCAAGTCCTCCAGCGTATTGGAGCTCGAGCCGTCGGTACCGCTTTGGCCGTCGGACGAGTTGCCCGAGCTGTTCTTGTGCGTGAGCTGAATTTCGAGGTTGCCGTTGTCGTTATAGTAGGCAGAAGTAACGACCCAGTTGGCATCGACGACGGGCGTTGAGCCATCATCAGTCAGGACCACGGCATTCGAAAGATCGGCGCCGCGCGACTTGAGGATCTTCTTGGCGTTGGACCAGTACTGCCCCGGGATATCGCTCAGATCGACGGTGCCGGACTGGGTAGTCTCAGTTTGCTCGGCAGCGGTATCGGCCGTTGAACTCCCTCGCTTGTTGAGCATGCCCGACACAATGGCAAACACAACCGACAGCGCAAAGAAGATCGCCAGCACGATGAGGATTTTCTTGATCACGCTCGACGAACGCGACGGCTTCTTCTCCTCGTCCTCGCCATATTGCGGAATCGACTTGGGGTACTCGCGATACGGCTCGCGCGACTCGTAGCGAGACTGCGCCGTGCGAGGCATATACGTCGTCTGCTGAGGCTGCGGAATGGGATTTTGCGGCAGGTCATCATAGGGATTCGGCGTCGAGGCGGCATAAGAATCCTGCGGCGCGTAATCAAACGGGTCCGGAGCTGCGTTGCCATAGGGGCCTTGCGAAGATGCAGCGTAAGAATCCTGCGCCGTGTCGCCATAGCCCATAACCCGGGTGGGCTCGGCAGAAGGCTGCGTCGCGGCGGGGTCGGTATAGCCGGGGTTGGGAACAACGCGGGTCGCATCGGCGCTATCGCCAGCCTGCGCGGAACCGTAGCCGCCCATCACGGTTGTCTTGTCCTGATCCATGCAACGATTCCTTTCCGTCGCGCGTGAGCCTCAAGTTATCCATGCATTCTACCCGCGCAAAAGCCTATGATGGGCAGAGCCCGTCGGTATCTACAAGACATGCGCGGGCCTAAGGATAAAAAAGCCCCGCCGGGCCTTGGGAGCGCGACGGGGCGGGCAAGCAGCTATGGGCAACAGGCTTAGAACAGGCCGGTGATGTTGCCGTCGTTGTCGACGTCGATGTTCTCGGCCGCGGGAACCTTGGGCAGGCCCGGCATGGTCAGAACACTGCCAGTCAGTGCGACCACAAAGTGGGCACCGGCGGAAACCTTGAGCTCGCGCACCGTGATGCGGAAGTTCTCGGGAGCGCCCAGGGCCTTGGCGTTGTCGCTAAAGCTGTACTGCGTCTTGGCCACGCACACCGGCAGGTTGCCAAAGCCGTTCTCGCGCAGCTCGGCGAGCTGGCGCTTGGCGGCCGGCGTAAAGTCAACGCCGTCGGCGCGGTAGACCTTGGTGGCAATGGCCTCAAGAGCGTCGGCCACATCGGCGCCGTCCTCATAGGCAAACTTGAGCTCGCTCGGCTGCCCAATCAGACGCATGACCTCATCGGCAAGCTCGAGCGCGCCCTCGCCGCCCTTGGCCCAGACCTCGGAAAGCTTAACGTTGACGCCGAGCTTCTGGCACTCGGACTCGATGAGCGCAAGCTCGGCCTCGGTGTCCGTCGGGAAGCGGTTGATGGCAACCACGCAGGGCAAGCCGTACACGTTCTGAATGTTGTCGACGTGACGCAGCAGGTTGGGCATGCCAGCCTTGAGGGCCTCGAGGTTCTCCTCGTTGAGGTCGGCCTTGGCGACACCGCCGTTGTATTTAAGCGCGCGAGCGGTCGCGACGACCACGACGGCGCTGGGACGAACGCCCGTCATGCGGCACTTAATGTCGAGGAACTTCTCGGCACCCAGGTCGGCGCCAAAGCCGGCCTCGGTAATGGCGACATCGCCAAAGCGCATGGCCATACGCGTAGCCATGATGGAGTTGCAGCCGTGGGCAATATTGGCGAAAGGACCGCCGTGGACAAACGCAGGCGTACCCTCGAGCGTCTGGACCAGATTGGGTTTGAGCGCATCCTTAAGTAGGGCCGCCATGGCGCCCTGGGCCTTAAGGTCGCGGGCGCGGACGGGCTCGCCGGCATAGCTGTAGCCGACGACAATCTCGCCCAAGCGCTCCTTGAGGTCGTTGATGCTCGTGGACAGGCACAGGATTGCCATGACCTCGGAGGCAACGGTGATGTCGAAGCCGTCCTCGCGTGGCACGCCCTGAGCCTTACCACCAATGCCGTCGATGACGTGGCGCAGCTGACGGTCGTTCATATCGACGACGCGCTTCCAAGTGATGCGTTTAACGTCGATGCCAAGCTGGTTGCCCTGCTGGATGTGGTTATCAAGCATGGCGGCCAGCAGGTTGTTGGCAGCACCGATGGCATGGAAGTCGCCGGTAAAGTGCAGGTTGATATCCTCCATGGGGATCACCTGAGCCCAGCCGCCGCCGGCAGCACCGCCCTTAACACCAAAGACGGGGCCGAGCGAAGGCTCGCGCAGGGCCACGGCACTCTTGACGCCGCGACGACGCAGGCCATCGGCCAGACCGATGGTCGTGGTGGTCTTGCCCTCGCCCGCAGGCGTTGGGTTGATAGCGGTCACGAGGACGAGCTTGGCCTGGTGATCGGTCGGCTCGTTGAGCAGCGAATAGTCGACCTTAGCCTTGTCGAAGCCGTACGGAATAAGGTGCTTAACGTCGACGCCGGCGTTCTTGGCCACCTCGGTAATAGGCAGCGGCGTGACAGAACGTGCGATTTCGATGTCAGTAGGCATGGGCGGTCCTTTCGTTACCGAATGAGAAAAAGACCAATTCAGCATAGCACGGGCGCGCAATAGTAAAACACCCATAACCGATGAACGGCGATATGTTTACCCGATGCCCAGCGATAGCCCAACAGCCCGCCAAAACAAAGCGCCCTAAACGGTAGGTTCAATCCCCAGGTGCTCAAAGGTGCGAAGGGTTGCCTGACGGCCCTGCGGCGTACGAATCATCAACCCGCACTGCAGCAGATACGGCTCATAGACATCCTCGAGCGTGCCCGGGTCCTCGCCCACCGCGCTGGCAAGGGTCGTAAGTCCCACGGCACGACCGGAGAACGTCTTAGCGAGCGTCTCCAAAATGCGAATATCCATCCAGTCCAGACCGAGCTCATCGATCTCGAAGAACTCGAGCGCCTGGCGACAGATATCGAGCTCGATGGGACCGTTGCCGCGCACCTGTGCGTAATCGCGCACGCGCTTGAGCAGGCGGTTGGCAAGACGTGGCGTGCCGCGCGAACGCGAGCCGATCTCGAGTGCACTGGGATGGTCGATCGTCACGCCCAGGATAGTCGCCGAGCGCGTCACAATCTGCGCGAGCTCCTCGACCGTGTAGTAATCCAGGCGATATGAAATGCCAAAGCGGTCGCGCAACGGGCCGGTCAACATGCCTGAGCGGGTCGTTGCCGCTACCAGCGTAAACTTGGGAATATCCAGGCGAATCGAGCGCGCCGCCGGACCCTTGCCAATCACGATATCGAGGGCAAAGTCCTCCATCGCGGGGTACAGGACCTCCTCGACCGAACGGTTGAGGCGGTGGATCTCGTCGATAAACAGCACATCACCCGGCTGCAAGTTAGTAAGGATGGCTGCCAGGTCGCCGGTGCGCGCAATAGCGGGGCCGCTCGTCGTCTTGATCTGAGCGCCCAGCTCGTTGGCGATAACCGTAGCCAGCGTGGTCTTGC
>CABQHT010000007.1 GCA_902464035.1 uncultured Collinsella sp.
GCGTGGCCGCCGCGGCTGAATTAGACACTCACCATTGTCGGCCTAATCCGCGGTCCTTCATGCAGCAGGGGCTCTCAATGTTTTATGTCCTGCTCATATCGTCTGTGCCGGCAGGTGGGGAAGCTCCTTTGCTAGAAGATTTGGCGCAGGTCTCCGCGGTTGAGGGCTTCGTTGAAGAGGTGCTTGAACACCACGCTGCCGTGCAAGCCGTCGTGCTCGAACTCGTTCGTCACCCAGGCATGCGAGTTGCCCACGCGGCTGAGCGTATCGAGCTGCATGCCCGAGTCCACGTACATGTCATCGAAATACACTGCGGCCTGCAGGGGCACCTCGTTGCACGCCAGGCGCTGCGGGTCGTAGATCTTGTCCCAGCTTGTGTCTTCCATAAGCAGATCCATCGCCGGCTTGAAGGGCTTAAGTTCGGGCATCTGCTCAAACATCCACGGGAACATGGCCTCGCCGGTAAACATGAGCGGTCGCGTGAGCGTGTCGAACTCGGCACGATGGGCCTTCTCTTCTGCCGCGGCCCAGCGAATGGGCATGGTGTCGCCGTCGGCGTAGATGAACTCCTGAAGCGTCCAGTACAGCGGATTCGTGAGTGTGTTGGTGCGCTCGAAGGCGCGCATCAAAAAGCTGTCGGATACCGAGGAACCGCAGTTCAGCGTACCGTCGCCATCAACAAAAGCATGATCGATAATCCAATGCATGCGCTCAAAGCTCGGCTTCATGCCAAAGTCGCTGCCCATGAGCTGCAGGCGCTCGACCGTCATCGGCGAGCCGTCGGGCAGCACGGGCTTCTGAGCCTCGAGCGCATCGGCCAGGGCTGCCACGCGCTCGACGTCAGCGGGGTAGCGGTCGTAATACTGCTGCGTCTTGGCGGCCATGCGCGGGAAGGTGTGCGCGTAGACCTCGCTGGCGCTCGCCGGCACATGCGGAATGCCGCCGCAGGTAAAGCTTGCCGCCACGCCCTCGGGGAAGAGCGACAGGTAGCTCAGCGTCAAAAAACCGCCGTAGCTCTGCCCGAGTGTGACCCAGGGCTTGCCGCCAAAGCCCACCAGGCGCAGGTACTCAAAATCGCGCACGATGGAGCTGGCGAGGTGGCGCTTGAGGAAGTCCGCCTGCGAGCGGGCCGCATCGGCGCCGGCTGCCTCGGCGCGCTCGCCCAAGGCCGCGATCGTGCGTCCGTCAACACAGCTGCTGCGTCCGGTGCCGCGCTGGTCGGGCAGGACCACGCGGAAGTGCTTGACGGCCTCCTCGATCCAGCCATCGCTTGTGGGCGACAGCGGACGCGGGCTCTCGCCACCGGGGCCGCCCTGTAAAAAGAGGAGCAGCGGCAGATCGTCGTTGATGCGGTCGGGCGCGCAAACCACGCGATAGAAGAGCTTGATGCTCTCGGGCGCGCCGGCGATGGGCGCCGGCATGGCGCCGCGGCGCATGGTGCTGCCGACGGCCAGGAGCATCGGCTCCAGGCCGCGCCAGTCGAGGGGGACATCGATGCTGTGGTCCTCGACATACAGGCCGGGGACGTGGTACGAAGTGATGAGTGCCATGTGATACTTCCATTCGTTGCGGTGTTTCGGGTTGACCAATTCTACCGCCGCGGGTGAGGCCATGCGCAAATCGGCTACCATGGTTGCAAACTTCTAGGAGAAAGGGCCGCCCATGTCGGTCGTTATAGCCACGTATGTCCACGATCTTGCCGTTGCCGCCAAGGCAGCGTCGGCCTCGCTTGCCACGGCGAGCGACGAGCAGCGCCAGGAGGCCGTGCGCGCCATGGCCGCAGCGCTGCGCAACGGTGTCGATTCCATCGTTGCCGCCAACGAGCTCGATATGTCCGCCGCGCGTGATGCGGGGACCTCGGCGGGGCTCCTCGACCGTCTGCTGCTGACGCTCGAGCGCGTTGAGGGTATGGCCGCCGGCCTGGAGAAGCTCGCCGAGCTGCCCGATCCTGTCGGCCGCGTGCTCGACCACCGCGTGCTCGCAAGCGGCGTGGACCTCACCCGCGTGAGCGTGCCGTTGGGCCTGGTCGCCATGGTCTACGAGGCGCGCCCCAATGTGACGGCCGACGCCGCGGGCATCTGCATCCGCACCGGCAACGCCTGCATTCTGCGCGGCGGCTCGCTGGCCTA
This sequence comes from uncultured Collinsella sp., assembly GCA_902464035.1. Lineage (GTDB taxonomy): Bacteria > Actinomycetota > Coriobacteriia > Coriobacteriales > Coriobacteriaceae > Collinsella. The sequence goes on from CABQHT010000007.1 coordinate 2,130, forward strand.
TCACTCGTGTGCCATGATCGCCGAGCTGCTGGCCGATGCGCTCGAGGCCAAGGGCTTCCCGCGCGAGGCCGTCTCGATGATTGAGTCCACCGACCGCGAGGCCACCGGCGAGCTCATGAAGCTCCGCGGTATTGTCGACGTACTCATTCCGCGCGGCGGTGCAGGCCTGATCCAGCGCTGCGTGCGCGAGTCGCTTGTGCCGGTGATCGAGACAGGCACGGGCAACTGCCACATCTACGTGCATGAGTCCGCCGACTTTGATAAGGCGCTCAATATTATCGTCAATGCCAAGACCCAGCGCGTGGGCGTGTGCAATGCCGCCGAGTCGCTGCTGGTCGACCATGCTGTGGCCAATGTGTTTTTGCCTGCGGCCGTTGCCGTGCTGCACGACCACGGCGTGCTCATTCACGGCGACGAGGCCACGTGCGCCGCGTGCGCCGACGCCGGCTTTGTGGAGGGCGATGACTACGTCGCCGCGACTGAGGAGGACTGGGGTCGCGAGTACCTGGCGCTCGAGATGAGCGTGAAGGTCGTGGCAAACGAGGACGAGGCCATCGCACACATCAATCGCTACGGCACGATGCACTCCGAGGCCATCGTTGCCGAGGACACGGATGCTTGCGAGCGCTTCCTCGGCGCGGTCGATGCCTCGGCCGTGTATGCCAACGCCAGCACACGCTTCACCGACGGCGGCGAGTTTGGGCTGGGTGCCGAGATCGGCATCTCGACCCAAAAGCTCCACGCCCGCGGACCCTTCGCCGCCGAGGCCCTCACCACCTACAAATACAAGCTCCGCGGCACCGGCCAGGTCCGCCCCTAAACCTGTTGCAAACGAAAAACCACCACAAAGGTGCCTGTCCCCTTTGTGGTGGTTTTAGGTGGCGTGGGCGGTTAGGCCTGGAAGGTGTCGCGATCGGGAGCGAAGGACTGCATGGCCGCGATGGTGCGGTCGAAGAGCTCGGGGAGCTCCCAGCCCAGCATCTCGGCGCCCTGCGTAATCACGTCGCGCGAGCAGCCGGCGGCAAAGCGCTTGTCCTTGAACTTTTTCTTGAGCGACTTGGTCGTAAAGTCCATGACGCTCTTACTCGGACGCATGATGACGGCAGCGCCGATCAAGCCGGTGAGCTCGTCGCAGGCAAACAGTATCTTTTCCATCTGCAGCTCGGGCTTGGGCAGCGAGGTGTTGAAATCGGACGTGTGCGTCTGAATGGCGCGAATGAGATCGGGAGAGGCGCCCTCGCCCTCGAGGATCTCGGCCGCATAGATGGTGTGGTTCATGGGATCGTCCTCATGCTCCTCCCAATCCAGGTCGTGCAGCAGGCCGACGATGCCCCAGAACTCCTCGTTCTCGGGGTCGAAATCGCGCGCAAAGTAGCGCATGGTGCCCTCGACCGTCTCGCCATGGGTGATGTGGAACGGGTCCTTGTTGTGCTCGTTGAGCAGTTCGAATGCGCGGTCGCGGGTGATTCCGGCGGTAAGTGGCTCTGCCATAAGAGACTCCTTGTGCTCGTAGGTATCGCTAAGAATGAATACTACTAGAACGACTAGAACGAAAAAACCACCACAAAGGTGCCTGTCCCCTTTGTGGTGGTTTTTGGCGCGGATGGGTTAGTTGAGGGCGGCTTGGGCTAGGCGGGCTTCGGCGTCCTCTTCGGTGACGCCCAATGCCACGGCGAACTCCTCGATGGAGCGGCGCTTGGCCTCCTTGAGTACGCGCATGTAGTAGGAGCTGGGCTTTTTATCGGCTTCCTCGGCCTGGCGAATGCGGTGCATCATGGTCTTTGCCACGCGGACCGTCTCGGGCGCGCCCAGCTTGAGCTGCTGCTTAAAGTGCGTCTCCTCAAGCGAGCTGTTGCGCTCGGTAAAGGTGTCGCACTCCAGCTCGTCATAGTGGCTCAGCAGGTGCTCGGCATCTTGCTGGGAGATGGCGGCATGCAAACGATCGGCCTGCGCCACGGGGTACATGAGAATTGTCTGCGCATGTCCCTGCTTGGTCTCGAGCAACAGCATGGGCTGCGGTGTGTCGTCCCTAAAACCGACGACGGTGCAGACTCCCTGACCCGGATGAATGACGTGTTGACCGATTGAGAACATGCTACCTCCAACTTATACGAATTTACGTATGTCTAGAATACCACGCTGACGTGCGGAAACCCTTACTTTATGCAGGAAAAGCACACAACTCCGATAGGTTAGAGTATTCGATAAAAGACACAGCTCATTCACACCTTTATGCATTTTCAACGCGTGCATAATTTGCAGGCAGACCGGCATCTTTGAGTGACTCCATACAAGCTGTAGTCAATTTTGTGCATATGCAATTTCGATTGGCTTTACCCTGCGATGGTGCCCGTCGCTTGTGATAGAGTGCTACAAACTCTGGCTTTTGCCCTACGAGTGACCAAGAGCTCGGGGGCTTTAACACAAGGAGGATCTATGCCCGAGAAGATTGAAGAGCTGGTACGCGCTGCGCTTGCTGCGGCCCAGGAGGCCGGCGACCTTTCCGCATTTGAACTTGACGATTGCGCTATCGAGCGACCGGCTGACACTTCTCATGGCGAGTGGACCTCTACCATGGCCCTGAAGTCCGCCAAGCTGGCCCACTGCGCCCCGCGCAAGATCGCCGAGGCCATCGTTGCCCATATGCCCGAGGATCCCGCGATCGAGAAGGTTGAGATCGCGGGCCCCGGTTTCATCAACTTCTACCTCTCCGTTGCCGTCAAGAATGCCATCTTTGGCGAGGCCCGCGAGAAGGGTATGGATTTCGCTAAGTCCAACGTCGGTGGTGGCCTGAAGACCCAGGTCGAGTTCGTTTCCGCCAACCCCGTCGGCCCCATGCACATTGGTCACGGCCGCTGGGCCGCTCTGGGCGACTCCCTTTGCCGCGTCATGGACCACGCCGGTTACGACATCCAGCGTGAGTTCTACATCAATGACCACGGCTCTCAGATGAACACCTTCGGCAACTCCATCAGCACGCGCTATATGCAGCTTGCCGACATCATCGCCAAGCAGGGCGTTGATATCGAGGAGGCTCACAAGCTGCTGATCGCCGACCGTGACGCCTTTGTTGCCGACGAGAACGACGAGCACCCCGAGACCCATCCCTACCAGGACAACTTTGCCGAGACTCTGGGCAAGGACTCCTACGGCGGCGATTACATCATCGACGAGGCTGCCGAGTTCTGGCGCACTGACGGCGACAAGTGGGTCGAGGCCGATCCGCAGGAGCGCATGGAGAGCTTCCGTGAGCGCGGCTATGTGAAGATGGTCGACAACATGCGCGACCTCTGCCACGCCGTCAATTGCGACTTCGATCGTTGGTACTCCGAGCGCTCGCTGTACGTGAAGGACACCGAGGGCGAGACCGCCGGCACTTCCGCCGTCGACCGCGCTTTCGAGAAGCTCGACAAGATGGGCTACCTCTACACCAAGGACGGCGCCCTGTGGTTCCGTTCCACCGACCTGGGCGACGACAAGGACCGCGTCCTGATCAAGTCCGACGGCGAGTACACCTACTTCGCCTCCGACGTTGCCTATCACTGGGACAAGTTCCAGCGCGTCGACCACGTCATCGACATCTGGGGCGCCGACCACCACGGCTACATCGAGCGCGTCCGCTGCGTCTGCGACGCTCTCGGTTACCCCGGCAAGTTCGAGGTTCTGCTGGGCCAGCTCGTCAACCTGCTGCGCAACGGCAAGCCCGTCCGTATGTCCAAGCGCAAGGGCACCATGGTGACCCTGCAGGAGCTCGTCGACGAGGTCGGCTCTGACGCCGCCCGCTACACGCTCATCTCCAAGAGCTCCAACCAGATGGTCGACTTCGACATCGAGGCAGTTAAGAAGCGCGACAACTCCAACCCGGTGTACTACGTGCAGTACGCTCACGCCCGCGTGTGCTCCATCCTGCGCCGTGCCGCTGACGTTACGCCCGAGCAGGCTGACGAGATGGGCATGAAGGCCGTCGCCGCCAAGGCCATTGGCGAGAACGTCGATTACTCGCTGCTGACCGACCCGACCGAGCTCGCCCTTTCGCGCAAGCTCAACGAGCTCACCGACCTGATCGCCAGCTGTGCTCGCGATCGCGCTCCGTTCCGTCTGACCCACTTTGCCGAGGAGCTCGCCGGCGACTTCCACAGCTTCTACGCTGCCTGCCAGGTTCTGCCGAGCGAGGGCCGTCCCGTCGACCCCGAGCTTTCGCGCGCCCGTCTGGCAGCTTGCGACGCTGTCCGCGTGACGCTCGCCCTGGTGCTTACCCTCGTTGGCGTTTCCGCGCCCGAGCAGATGTAATCTGCGGGTCATTTGACCGTGTAGGTTTGGTTTAACTGAGCCCTATAAGCCCGATCTCCTACGGAGGTCGGGCTTTTTTCGCAAACGCCGACGTATTGATGAATTTGGAACTGCTGGAAATACGAAACTATGCCAGTTTACTACGATGAATTGAGGAATTCTAACCACGCCGGCGTTTTGCTAAAAAGTGCAAGGCATCTACCTGCGGTTTTAGTTCAACAAGTTTCGGAGTGGTCGCGGTTGAGCGATTCATCGTAGTAAACCGCCATAGTTTTGGCGGAGGCAGTCAGATTTGTGGGTGGCAAACAAAGAGTGTCCCTTTTGACTAGTCGTTTAAGAACGTCCCCCCCAATGACTAAGTTGCAGGTGGCGGCGGTTGTGTTACACTAACGCTGCGTAGTTGACGCAATCATCTCGATACAGATCAATGATGTCCGTCGTTTTGAACGGAACTAGACTGTTTAGCCGCCCTGAAGGTTTATGCAGGGAGCATGTGATCACAGGGCTTGAAAAGAAAGTTGAGCAAACACTGTGTCTGATCAACAGCAAGAAAACGAAATAACGACGAAGCAGGCCGCTCCCGCTGCACCGGTTGCGTCGGACCAGGTCGCGGCGCCCGCGCAAGCCTCGGCTCCTGAGACGCCTAAGGCTGCTTCGACGCCTATGCCTGTAGCGGCTGAGAAGGCCGTGCCTGCAACTGGTGAGGAGGCTGCTCCGGCAAAGCCCAAGCGCACGCGTCGCACGGCCAAGCCTGCCGCTGACGGCGAGGAGGTCACCAAGCCAAAGCGCCGTACCACGCGTACGACGCGCGCCAAGCTCACCGTTGCAGCTGACTCCTCGGCGCCGATTTCCGATGAGGTCGCGCAGGCACGTGCGTTGGCGCAGATTAGCGAGGCTCAGGTGGTGCGCGCCCGCCGTCGTGCTGCCGAGCGCGAGGCCGCGGCTCTGACCGAGCTTGCAGCTCCGTCTGTGCTCGAGACGCCTGCCGCCGACCTGTCGACCGAGAAGCCGGCACCGCGCACACGCCGCCGCACGGCTGCTAAGGCCGAGCAGGTTGCGGAACAGGTAGCCCCCGAGCTCACTGAGGCTTCGGTCCGTTCCGCGGCAGGGGAGGGCGCATCGCCTGCTGAGCCCGCTGTGCCTGTCGAGGCCAGCGAAGTTCCCGTTGTCGATCCGGCTTTGCGCCCGCACCGTCGCGGTCGCAAGCCCAAGGCCTTCGTCGAGGCAGAGAAGGCCGCAGCCGCAGCTGCAGCCGCTCGGGATGCTGCGGCGACCGCCGAGTCTGCAACCGCTGCCGATGCACCCGTCCAGGATGCTACGACTTCCGAGGCCGCTCCCGCCGATGCCGAGCCCGCCGACGTCCGTCCCGGTCGCAGCCGTCGTACTGCTGCTAAGCGCACGTCCAAGGCCAAGGCTGCCAAGAAGGGTGCGTCCGAGGATTCTGCCGAGACGACCGCCGATGCGTCGACTGATGTCGCCGAGGCCCAGGACGTCGAACAGCCTGCGTCCGAGAAGCCCAAGCGCGGTCGTAAGAAGTCCGTTAAGGCCAAGGCGTCCGAGCAGCAGGATGTCGAAGCGCAGGTTGATTCTGGCGCCGAAGCCAATGACGCCGCTGCGGCCAATATTGGCACCGCCGCAACCGATGGTGCCGCCCCCGCTGAGGGCGAAGACGGCACTCGTCCCAACCGTCGCCAGCACAAGCGCAACGACGAGCGCAACGAGCGTAAGGACGACCGCAACAACGACCGCCGCAACCGCCAGCGCGATCGCAAACAGCGCAACAAGGAGCGTAATGCCGCTCCCACCGAGCCCACGCTTTCGCGCGAGGAACTCGCGGCCATGAAGGTCGCTGAGCTGCGCGAGAAGGCTAAGGAGTTCGAGATCGAGACGACCGGCAAGAAGAAGGCCGAGCTCGTCGAGGAAATCTACGTCACCGCTGCGAAGGCCGAGGGCTTCCGCGACATCAAGGGCATTCTGCAGATTCGCCCGGACAGCTCCGGCATCATCCACGCCCATGGCTACATGAAGTCCAACGACGACGCCTTCGTGCCCGCCTACCTCATCCGCTCCGCGCGCCTGCGCACGGGCGATGTCATCGAGGGCTCGCTGCGTCCTTCGCGCGGCGGCGACAAGCGCGCCGGCCTCGCCAAAATCACGACCGTCAACGGTCTGGACCCCGAGCAGATTCGCAACCGTCCCAAGTTCGGCGACCTCACCCCGGTCTATCCCAACGAGCCGCTGCGCATGGAGCACGGCAAGGACTCCATTACCGGTCGCGCCATCGACATCGTGTCACCGATCGGCAAGGGCCAGCGCGGCCTGATCGTGTCCCCGCCCAAGGCCGGCAAGACCACGATCCTCAAGAAGATCTGCCAGTCTATCTCGATTAACAACCCCGAGGTGCACCTCATCTGCCTGCTCGTCGACGAGCGCCCCGAAGAGGTCACCGATATGCAGCGTTCCATCAAGGGCGAGGTTGTGGCGTCGACCTTCGATATGCCTGCCGACAACCACACCCGCGTGGCAGAGCTCGTCATCGAGCGCGCCAAGCGCATCGTAGAGCTGGGTGGCGACGTCGTGGTGGTGCTCGACTCCATCACGCGCCTCGCCCGCGCCTACAACTTGGCGGCGCCCGCCTCGGGCCGCATCCTTTCGGGCGGCGTCGATTCGGCGGCCCTATATCCGCCCAAGCGCTTCCTGGGCGCAGCCCGCAATATCGAGAACGGTGGCTCGCTCACCATCCTGGCCTCTGCCCTCATCGACACCGGTTCCAAGATGGACGAGGTCATCTTTGAGGAGTTCAAGGGCACCGGCAACATGGAGCTTAAGCTCGACCGCGACCTGGCCGACCGCCGCATCTTCCCGGCTATCGACCCCGTTGCCTCCGGTACGCGTAACGAGGATCTGTTGGTCGACGAGCAGATGCGTCCGTTTGTCTTTGGTCTGCGTCGCATTCTTGCCGGCATGAACAACACCGAGCGCGCGGCCGCATCGTTTATTAAGGGTCTTAAGGGCACCAACACGAACCAGGAGTTCCTGGTGCGTTCGGCCAAAAAACACAGCGACTACGAGCAGACGTTCTAGGTTGTCATCCACACGCAACGATAGTCATCAATGCGATAGAGGGTCGGGGCTTTGAGCTTCGGCCCTTTTCCATAGCGCCGCTCCGCGCTTATTTTTGACCGTAAGACCGACGAGCAGCAGGTTTCCCGTTTCAATCCGACATCGTCGCTTGCAATCGGCAGGGCGGTTTCGCATAATAGCTTTTAAGCTTCGCGACGGAAAACGCAGATGAAACGAACCATATACCGTTGCTTTGGGGCATAGCCCCGCTTCATCTTCTCTCGCGCAGCCAACTGAATGATGCGATTTGGGTGCTGGAAGATGGGGAGAGCTCATGGCTTCTTCTGATGCAACACAACGAGCAGTCCTTGCCGGACTTTCGTGCGGGATCGGCCTTGCCGCTCCCGTGGTTATGTATGCCGCGACGCTGCCGTTTTCGTCGGTGAACGAGACGGTCGTGGCGGGTGCGGTTCCCTTCGCCGTGGGCGCGGTGGCGGGCGTGGGTATCTACGCCGCCTCGCTGGGTATCTCCGAGTACCGTGCGCAGCGTGAAGAGCGTCTGTTCCAGCCCGATGCCATGGGCGGTGCCGCCAATCTCAATCAGCATCAAAGCGAGTTCAAGACCGCCTCGATTCCAGCTCAGCAGCAGGATGCTACTCCTTACGCTGCGGCTTCTGCTTCTCAGGCTCAGTCGGAGCAGTCTACCTCGGCATTCCTTTCCGGCCTGACCGGTGCGTTCCAGCGCCGTCATGCCGACGATGGTGTTCCTACCATCGCTCGAGCCGCAGATGCCATGGACGAGGCCGAGGCTTGGTCCATGATCGACAGCATGCTCGACGACGATTCGCCGGTTAGCTGCGACCCTGCGCGCTCGCGCGACGTCTATCAAGTCGCCATCGACGAGCTCACCAACGGCGGGCAGACCGGCTCCTTCAATCGCGACGACATCGCCGCCGCGGCGCGTGCCGTGTCGGGCTCCCAGGCCGCCCCTGCGGGCAGCACGGCGGCTTTTGTGGCACTCGTTGCCAACGCGGCAGCCAATAACGCCTACAGCGCTACCTCGGCGGACGCGAACGCTTCTGCCGATAATTCGTACGTTGATGAAGCCATGACCGCGGACGAGGAGGCCGTTGCCGCCCGCCGTGCCGCCGAAAGCTCGCTTTGGGGCGCTCCTGCCCAGCAGCAGGCGGCTGAGGCTGCGCCGTACAACGCAAACCTCGCCAACATGCCTATCATCTCCGGTGTCGCGGACATCGATCTCGATGACCTCGATGAGCCTGCAGCCATCACCGCATCGATTGATGCCCAAGATCGCATCGACACCGGCGACCTTCCGGACGCCTCGCTCGAGGTTGATGTCCCCATGGCCGATTACTCGGGCCACGAGGACATGTGGGCCGCCGCCACCGCGATTCTGGATGAGATTGACGAGCCTGCTCCTGTTGCAGCCCCCGCTCTCGTCGCTGCCCCTCAGCCTGCTGCCCCCGCCTATGTCGGCCGTCACAGCGCTGTGTTCCCCGAGGATACTGCCCGTATCTCGCGCGAGAGCATCGAGCGGGCCGAGGCTATTGCCGCCGGCATTATGGAAAACCGTCGTCACGAGCGCGTCAATCAGATCCTCGAGGAAGAGATCGAGCGCCTGCAGTCCTCTACCGCCAAGCGTACGGGCCGTGCCTATCTGAGCGTTATCGAGGGCGGTACCGCCAGCTTCGCGCCGCTCCGCGCGGAGGCATAACTTCTGCATGGTTAAGATCAATCGAAAATGGGCGGTCGTGACCTGCCTGATGGCGCTCTTGATCTGGGGCAATTCTCTGGTTCCCGGCTCGGGGTCGGGCTCGCTGAGCCTAACGGTCATGGAAGCTATCCGCGGTTTCCTGCACAGCGTGGGACTTCCATATGAATGGGTGACCAACTTTGTTGTTCGCAAATGCGCGCATTTTACCGAGTATATGGTGCTCGGCATCTTGGCAACGCACGCCTTTGATTTTGAGGGCCGGCGCACCTTTGACGTGCTGCTGCCCACGGCGGTGTTCCTGCTGCTGATTCCTTCGATCGACGAGACGATTCAGCTCTTTGTGCCGGGACGCGCCGGCATGATCACCGATGTGATGATCGACTGCTGCGGAGCGGCAACGGGCGTTGTGCTCCGATATCTCTTACGGCCGCTGATGCGCGCCAAAAAAGCCGCCTAGGACGTATTGTTTGGTCCTAGGCGGCCTTTTTTATTTGAGGGCTTATATGAGACGTGGTGGCGTCGTTCCGTAGGTCGGATTTGCCGGGCGCGCCACGCCCTGTGGGTGCGTCTGCTACTGAAGCGCCTGTGCGCCCAGGGCCAGGCAGCCCATAATGCCCTGTTTGCCCTCGAGGCTGTTGTTGACGATGTAGCTATCGATGTCGGCCATCTCGGGCGTGACGATGTAGCCGTTGAGCATCTCGGCGCACTTCTTGCGCGCGAGCGGCACGATGGGGGTGTGGTCGGCTACGCCGCCACCGATGACGATCTTCTGCGGTGCGTAGCACAGGATGTAGGTCATGAGCGCCTGCGCCAGATAGCCGGCGAGCAGGTCCATGGCCTCCGGGTCATCGGCCATCTCTCCGGCGCTCTTGCCGCCCCAGCGCTTTTTGACGCCGGGGCCGGCGATGAGGCCCTCGAGGCAGTTGTCGTGGAAGGGGCAGCCGCTGTGCTCGCCAATGGTGTCGCGCGGGTCGCGCGTGACCAGGATGTGACCGGCCTCGGGATGCATCATGCCGTGCACGAGCTTACCGCCCGAGAGCACGCCGGCGCCCACGCCGGTACCGATGGTCAGATACACCACGTCAGTGAGGCTCTGGGCGCAACCAAAGGTGACCTCGCCCAGGCAGGCGACGTTGACGTCGGTGTCGTAGCCGCAGGGAATATTGAGCTCGTTTTGGATGGTGCCCAGCAGGTCAAAGTAGCGCCATGCCGTTTTGGGCGTCTCCAGGATCTTGCCGTATTGGGGCGAGGCAGGGTTGACTGCGGTGGGGCCAAAGGCGCCGATGCCCAGCGCGGCGATGCCCTTGTCGGCAAACCATGCGTTGACGGCCTCAACGGTCTCCCGCGGGGTCGTGGTCGCAATCTGCTCGCGTTCCAGGACCGTGCCGTCTGCATAGCCCGTGGCGCAGACCATCTTGGTGCCGCCGGCCTCGAGCGCTCCGATAAGCTGCTGCTCTGCCATAGTATTCCTCTCTGGGACGAGTTGCTCCGTGACTAAAGTATAGCGCTCTAAAAAATAAATGAGGTCGCTTTAAAAAGAAACCTCGTGGCCCAACGGGTTCACGAGGTTTCTTTAGTGCCTTTAGTTACTGACCGTCCTTACCCGCGCGGCTCGATTTTATCACGCAGAGACTTGAGGTTCTCCAGCGCCGCGTTAAGCGTCTCGTCTCGCTTGGCAAAGTGGAAGCGGATGAGGTGGTTGACGGGCTCGCGGAAGAAGCTCGATCCGGGAACAGCGCCCACGCCCACCTTGGAGGCCAGGTCCTCGCAGAAGTCGAGGTCGCTGTCATAGCCAAACTCCGAGATATCCATCATCACGTAGTAGGCGCCCTGCGGCACGTTGTGCGTGAGGCCGATGCTGTCGAGTCCCTGACAGAATAGGTCGCGCTTGGCGGTGTAGAGGTCGAGGACCTCCCGGTAATAGCTATCGTCGAAATTGAGGGCGGTAACGACGGCCTCTTGCAGGGGAGCGGCGGCGCCTACGGTGAGGAAGTCGTGGACCTTCTTGATGCGCTCGGTGATTTCGGCAGGAGCGATGGTGTAGCCCAGGCGCCAGCCGGTGATGGAGTAGGTCTTGGACAGCGAGCTGCAGCTGATGGTGCGCTCGAACATGCCGGGCAGCGTGGCCATATAGACATGCTCGTGGGGCGCGTAGACGATGTGCTCGTAGACTTCGTCGGTAATGCAGTAGGCGTCGTACTTTTTGCACAGGTCGGCGATAAAGGTGAGCTCCTCGCGGGTAAAGACCTTGCCGCAGGGGTTGGACGGGTTGCATAGGACAATCGCCTTGGGATCGTTGTCGCGGAAGGCCGCCTCGAGGACCTCACGGTCGAAGTCAAAGGTGGGCGGGTTGAGCGGCACGTAGATGGGCTCCGCACCCGAAAGGATCGTGTCGGCGCCGTAGTTCTCGTAGAACGGCGAGAAGATGACGACCTTGTCGCCGGGGTTTGTGACCGTCATCATGGCGGCCATCATAGCCTCGGTGGAGCCGCAGGTGACCACGATGTTCTCGTTGGGGTTGATCGGCATGCCCATAAAGTGCTCCTGCTTGGCGGCAAGCGCCTCGCGCATGGCCTGGGAGCCCCAGGTGATGGAGTACTGGTGGTAGAGCGGCTTGGGGTCGGTGGCGATGGTGCTGAGGCTATTGAGCAGCTGCGCCGGGGGATCAAAGTCGGGGAAGCCCTGTGACAGGTTGACGGCGCCATACTTGTTGGAGATGCGCGTCATGCGGCGGATGACCGAATCGGTAAACGTTGCCGTGCGGTTGGAGAGTTCTTTCATGCCGGTCCTTTCGAGCATTTGCAGTGGGGCAAGTTTACTCCTATGAAACCGGTGGGAAATGCTCGAAATGGTCTCGAAAAACTCTTTTCAAAATTCTTGAAAATTGGGGCTTGCATCGCGTGGCGTTCCTTGCAATAATAGTCGAGCGCGAAGCGCACAGGACACGGTGGGTGTAGCTCAGTTGGCTAGAGCGACGGGTTGTGGTCCCGTAGGTCGAGGGTTCGAGTCCCTTTACCCACCCCAGTTCTTGCTTCGTGTTGATATCGGGTCGTTAGCTCAGTTGGTAGAGCAGGGGACTCTTAATCCCAAGGTCCAGGGTTCGACCCCCTGACGGCCCACCAAAGATTGTTAAGACGGTCAACTTAGGTTGGCCGTTTTTTTTGTTGGCCTCGCATGGGGTCGAACCCGTCGGGGCGCGGAGCTGAGAAAACGCGTAAGCGTTTGCCAGCGCAGCGCGCAAGGCGCGAAGCGCCGCAGCGGCCGCCTGCGCAGCAGGCTGACCCCCTGACGGCCCACCAAAGATTGTTAAGACGGTCAACTTCGGTTGGCCGTCTTTTTTATTAACCTCGCATGGGGCCGAACCCGTAAGGGCACAGACGTTTTACAAGTCGAGCCTGCCCTGGGGGTCGGTGAATCCGTCTGTACCCTCCTTGAGCTTTTTCTCGTCTGCTTTCACGCGACGTTCGAGCTTCTTTGTATCTTCGGCAGGCGGTAGGTTCTCGGGTACAATTCCGCGGTCGATGAGGCTGCCACGCACGCTTGTGTTGTTCTCGACGTGCTCTTGCTTGATCTGGTCCAGACCGTACAGGTCGTGTTCCTCGGCGTTGAAGGCCGTCATCGAGTTCGTAAGGTCCTTTGCTTTGATGAGGACATCGGCTAACCTGTCCGCCAATGCCGCGCTCTTGGGTATGCCGAGCTGCTGCTTCATTTCCGCCGTGCTTCTGCCGCCGAATAACGCTTCATCGCCCTTCGACTTGATGATCGCGAATCCTTTGGAGTCCACGCCGCGTTTGAATGCAATACCCGAGAGCTGTTTCTCTGAATCGGATAGCGAGTGGCGCGCCTGTAAGCGCTGAATCTCTGCGAAGCGCTGCTCTATGAGCTCTTGGCGGCGCGTCTGCACGGCAAAGTATGCTTGGGCGAGTGCAATCTCTGGCTTGTTTGAATCTCCGTTCTGGGCGATTAAATAGCATGCATAGCGCGTAAGTTTGTAGTCTTTAACCGCGCGAGCGGCGACACCGGCAATTACCATTTTCGTGGTGTCACGAAAATGGGAATCAACTGGAGTTTTGTTTGTTTCGCACGAGACTTTTGCCCTCTTAATAACTTCGGCGAAGTTTTCCCATCGCGTGTACCCCATGGGTTCCATTAAATCTCGTGCGAGCCAATACTCAACGCCGTCTTCTACATTGGCGTAGCTATCAAGTTCGACACGCCACTTCTCGATACCTCTACTGTTCATATCTCCTCCTCGCTGGCCTATTGTCTATGCGGGCTTTGCCCGCTCCGTACTCAGAATAAGGATACGCTGCCGTACGGACACGAATGGGCCCCGTGCCACTTCGAGCTCACGGGGCCCATAGATATCGATTAGTTGTGTTCTGCTTTAGATGGGTGTTCGACTTAGTCCGCTCGATAGTGCGATCCGAGGCTTTCGGTTCGCTTGCGCATGGCTTTGACCATCTCCATTGCCAGCTGAATCTGCGACTGTATGCGGGCGAGCGCAGCGATTTCGCTGTCGTTGGTATGCGGCTTATTTAGAGCTGTGGCATCATCTTGCAGGCTTTCAAGCTCTTGCAGCGCCTTGGAAAGGCCAACTTCGGTCCTGCTGATCATGCAATAGGTGCTCATCGTGTGCTTAAGGCTGCGTGTCAGGCGTTTGGCATCTGTTGTGGCAATGCCATACTGGGGGAGGGCGATATCCATCGGAGCGCCCGCCTTGGGAGCGTCCAGCGCTGCTCGAGCCGCTGATGCGCCCGCGATGCGCCCAAACACGATGCCGTTGGCGCTCGATAAGCCTCCGATGCGGTCGGTGCCGTGCATGCCGCCTGTCGCCTCGCCGCAGGCGTAGAGGCCCTCAACGCCCGTGTACGCGGCCTTGTCGATCCTGATGCCGCCGTTGGCGGCGTGGGCATACATCGCCACACGCATCTCGTCGGTCGGTGCGATGCCGTGCTCGTCTTGTAGCCAGGTGGCAAAGGTCTGCACAAACTCGGGGATGTCCTCGCGGGGGAAGTCGTAGTGGAGCGCCAGGCCTTCGGCTCCCGCTTGGTCGATGGCTAGGTCGATAGCGCGAGAATCCAGACGCGAAGTGAAGGGACCATATCCGGAGCGTTGCTCGAGCAGATCGTCGAGCTTTCTGTCGGCAATATCGACCGGCTGGTCTACATGTACGTAGCGCCAGGTCTTCTCGTTAAAAACAAGGTTGCGCTTGGGCTCGATGAAGCCGGGCATCATCTGCATGAACTCTATATTAGTAAGGTACGCACCGTGCGCCAGCGCGATGGCCTGTGATGAGCTGAGCACGTCGGCGGAAGTGAGGCTGCGCTCGAACAGGCCACCCGTGCCGCCCGCAGCGATGATAGTGGCTTTAGCTGCCAGAGACATGAGATGCTCGTTTGCGCGGTCGTAGAGCGTGGCGCCGACAATCTTTCCGTCCGCATCTTCAACAAGGTCGATAAGCTCATGGCGGGGGAGCAGGCGAATGCCGAGCGACTCGATTCGGGTCGTCAGAGCGTCCTCAAGGGGCTTGCGGGTGAGGCCGCGCCACATGCGCGTCTTGTGGTCAAAGCAGGGGATAAACTGCTTTTGCTGGGCGCTCTCGGCGCTTTGCGGACGCTGGAGTTCAACACCCAGATCCTGCTCGAGCCATTGGATTGCCTGAGGAATGCCGTGGACAAACGTCTGGACGAGCGTAGGGTCGGCGACACCGCCGCCGACGGTCTGGATGGTGTCGATGAGGTCCTGCTCATCGTCTTCGTTAACGGGTCCGATAAGCCCCAGGCCCCAGGTTCCGGGGAAGAAGCTCGATCCACTCATGGTCTTGCCGGCGCTTGCCACAGCGACGGTTGCACCCGTGCGCGCCGCTTCGATGGCGGCGCAAAGGCCCGCAATGCCAGATCCAATTACCAGTACATCAGTCGATTCCATCGGATTCCTTTCTCGTCCGGCGCATTGTCGCACGGGTGATCGGCAATGGGGCCGCAAAGACTCGGCAAATCGGTAAAGGGCGCATATGGCAGGTGGGCGTCATGGGCATTCTGCCGCTCCATCTCACCACATCTCGTATATCGCCCCAACTGATATATCGGCAATGGCTACTCTGCGACAGCGCAAACAAAAAGAGCCGCTACCTCGAAAGGTAACGGCTCCAAAGCTCAACTAAATGAGCATCGCGCGGGCGCGATTAGGCCTTGAGGGCCTCCTCGACGGCGACAGCGCAGGCGACGGTGGCACCGACCATGGGGTTGTTGCCCATGCCGATGAGACCCATCATGTCAACGTGCGCAGGCACGGAGGAAGAACCGGCGAACTGGGCGTCGGAGTGCATGCGGCCCATGGTGTCGGTCATGCCGTAAGAGGCAGGGCCGGCGCCCATGTTGTCCGGGTGCAGGGTACGGCCAGTGCCGCCACCAGAAGCGACGGAGAAGTACTTCTTGCCAGCCTCGATGCGCTCCTTCTTGTAGGTGCCAGCGACGGGGTGCTGGAAGCGCGTGGGGTTGGTGGAGTTACCGGTGATCGAGATGTCGACGTTCTCGTGCCACATGATGGCAACGCCCTCGCGGACGTCGTCGGAGCCGTAGCAGTTAACGGCAGCGCGGGGACCATCGGAGTAGGGGATGGTCTCGACGACCTTGAGCTCGCCCGTGTAGTAGTCGAACTGGGTCTTCACATAGGTGAAGCCGTTGATGCGGGCGATGATCTGGGCGGCGTCCTTGCCCAGACCGTTAAGGATAACGCGCAGCGGCTTCTTGCGAGCCTTGTTGGCGTTCAGAGCCAGGCCGATAGCGCCCTCAGCGGCAGCGAAGGACTCATGGCCGGCCAGGAAGGCGAAGCACTCGGTGTCGTCGGAGAGCAGCATAGCGCCCAGGTTGCCGTGGCCCAGACCGACCTTGCGGTCCTCAGCGACGGAGCCGGGAACGGTGAAGGCCTGGATGCCCTCGCCGATGATGGCGGCAGCCTCAGAAGCGGTCTTGGCGCCACGCTTGACAGCGAGAGCGCAGCCGAGGGTGTAGGCCCACTCGGCGTTCTGGAAGGCGATGGACTGGGTGTTGTTGACGATCTCACGCGGGTTGAAGCCCTTGTCGGTGCAGATCTGCAGAGCTTCCTCGAGGGAGGCGATGCCGTTGTCGGCGAGGCACTTGTTGATCTTGTCAGCGCGGCGCTCGTAACCTTCGAACGTAACAGTCATAGTTATTTCCCTCCCTTTCTACTCGTGAACCGGGAACACGCTGGCGACGGAGTGAGTCTCCTCGTCGGTGCGCGGGTCGATGTACTTGGCAGCGTTCTCCCACTGACCATAGTGGCCCATAGCGCCAGCGATGGCCTCCTCGGGGGTCTTGCCGGCCTTGACGGCGTCGGTGAACTTGCCGAGGTTCAGGAACTCGAATGCGATGATCTCGTTCTTGTCGTTGAGAGCCATGCGAGTGACGTAGCCCTGAGCGAGCTCGAGGTAACGAGCGCCCTTGGCCTTGGTGCCGAACATGGTGCCGACCTGAGAGCGAAGGCCCTTGCCGAGGTCGTCGAGGGAGGCGCCCACGGGCAGGCCGCCCTCGGAGAACGCGGTCTGGCTGCGGCCGTAAACGATCTGCAGGAAGATCTCGCGCATAGCAACGTTGATGGCGTCGCAGACGAGGTCGGTGTTGAGGGCCTCGAGGATGGTCTTACCGGGAAGGATCTCGGAAGCCATGGCGGCAGAGTGGGTCATGCCCGAGCAGCCGATGGTCTCAACGAGGGCCTCCTCGATGATGCCGTCCTTGACGTTCAGCGTGAGCTTGCAGGCGCCCTGCTGAGGTGCGCACCAACCCACACCGTGCGTAAGACCGGAGATGTCGGAAATCTCCTTAGCCTGGACCCACTTGCCCTCCTCGGGGATGGGTGCGGGGCCGTGGTATGCACCCTTGGCAACGGGGCACATGTTCTCCACTTCCTGTGAGTACTGCATGCCTCTCCTCTCTATCGTGTTGGCGTCCCGTCTGGGGGTCGTGGCTGGCGATTGCCGGGCGACCCTTCGAAAGGGACATGACATGCAGCCCCTATAATACCGCGAAATGCACGGAATATTCGGCGAACGGCTCAGTTTTCGTAGCGAGAAGCCCGGAAGTTTTAATTGAAACGATTTAACTCTATGTTCTGTGGTCGCGAACTTCCGTAGAGGGGGTTCGTCTTGGGCAAGCTTTTGGTCAGCTCTTGTATGCGTTGCGGGGTCTGACCTGTTGCAACGGTGCCGTTCGCCGCCCGTTTACTGCCTTTGGCCGCGCGAGTGTATTGTTTTGCGTGAATGTTTTGATGGCACGCTTCAATCGTGCTGTATTGGATGGCAATCAGATCCCGGCGAAGGGAGCGCCATGCAGCGCGTTTGGAGAACGGTTACCGGCTTTTACCATGTCTGTGCTCGCGGTACGGGCAAGCAGCTCATCTTTGAGGGCGATGAAGACCGGTGGGAGTTTTTGGAGCTGATGCGCGAGTGCTGCCGCGAGGCGGGCGTGACGGTTATCGCCTGGTGCCTTATGGGCAATCACGTGCATTTGGTGCTTGCAGATTACGAGGACGCGATGAGCGCGGCGATGCACCGGCTGCTTTTGACGTACGCGCGGCGGTTCAATAAACGCACGGGGCGCACAGGTCATCTGTTCCAGAACCGTTTTGACCGGCGCTCGCTCGATACCGACCGTTATCTAATGGCTGCTATTCGCTATGTTCACGCTAATCCGCAGGAGGCAGGTATCGCCCTGATCGAGCGTTATCCCTGGAGCAGCTTTGCCGAGTATCTGCGATCGTATGACAACGATGCGACGAGGGGATTTTCGGACCCTTCTTGTGTGCTTGAGCTCTTTGAGTCTGCCAAGGGGTTTCTGGATTATTCTCTGTCGATGCCCGATGGTTCCGATCCGGTGATTCACGATATGGATGAGACGGAGTGGGAGCGGCGTGCGTTTGCCGACAAGATGGCGAAGCGCCTGGGCGTTCCGCTCAATGAGCTCAAGACCGTAGCACCCGCGCGGCGAGACGGAATCATTTTCGCCCTGCACGATGGCGGCTACACGGTGCGCGAGATTGAACGGTATACGGGAATCAGCAAGAGTACCGTTTCTCGTATCGTGCGCGCTTATGCGCGGGTGAAGGCTCAGGCTGAGGGCTCGGAATAGAAAATGGCCGAACCACTATTGTCAAGCGATTCGGCCAACAAAATTCTTAAGATTTGGGACAAATACTACTGATCATTTTGTCCAGTGAGCATGCCGTCGAGGGTGCGCCAGGCGAGCTCGGCGCATTTGACGCGGGCGGGCATGTGCGAGATGTCTTGGAGTTGGGCGGCTTCGTCCAGGTCTTCCAGGTCTTCCTCGGAGAGCTGCTCGCCGCGGATCATGGCGAGGAAGAGCTCTGCCAGGCGGCGAGCTTCCTCGACGGTCTCGCCGGTGATGAGGTCGGCCATGATGTCGGCACTGGCCTGGCTGATGGCGCAGCCGTGGCCGGTAAAGGAGGCCTCCTCGATCACGTTGTTCTCGACGCGCAGCTGCAAGGTGAGCTCGTCGCCGCAGCTGGGGTTGATGCCGTCGTGCTCGTGCGTGGGAGCATCCATCTCGTACTTATAGTCGGGATGCGAGTTGTGCTCCATAAATGTGGTGGAGGTGTACAGATTACCCATTGAACGTGCTCCAAACGTGATGCAGGCCGGCGATGAACTTGTCGATGTCGGCCTTGTCGTTGTAGAAGGCTACGCTGGCGCGGCAGCAGGCAAGGTTCTCGACGCCCAGCCAGGTGAGCAGCGGCTGCGCGCAGTGGTGACCGGCGCGGATGCAGACGCCGTCCATGTCCATGATGCTCGCGACGTCGTGCGGGTGGATGCCCTTGACGTTAAAGCTCACGACGCCGTGGTGGTTGTCCCAGTAGATCGAGCCGATGATCTGGACAAAGTCGAGCTGCATGAGTTCGCCCATCAGATAGTGGACGAGTGCCTGCTCGCGGGCCTGGATGTTCTCATAACCCACCGTGTTGACCAGGTAATCGAGTGCGGCGCCCGTGGCGAAGATGCCGGCGGCGTCCTGCGTGCCGGCCTCGAACTTCTCGGGGACGGGAGCCCAGACAGCGTTCTGCTCGGTGACCGAATCGATCATCTCGCCGCCGGTAAGCATGGGCGGCATGGCGTTGAGCAGGTCCATCTTGCCCCACAGCACGCCGATGCCCATGGGGCCCATGGCCTTGTGCGCACTAAAGGCAAAGAAGTCGGCGCCCAGGTCGGCCACATCGACCGGCATGTGCGGCAGCGACTGCGCGCCGTCGACGACCAGGTAGCCGCCGTACTTGTGCACGAGCTTGCCGAGATTCTTGACCGGGTTCTCGACGCCCAGCACGTTAGAGACCTGTCCCACGGCCAGGATCTTGGTCTTGGGACCCACCTTGGCAAGAACCTCCTCGGTCGTGAGCTGGCCGGTCTTGGTGGGATACAGGTAGACGAGCTTGGCGCCGGTCTCGCGGCAGACCTGCTGCCACGGAATCAGGTTGGAGTGGTGCTCCATGATAGTGATGACGACCTCATCGCCGGGCTCGAGCACCGTGGGCGCAAAGCTCTTGGCGACCAGGTTGAGCGACTCGCTCGTGTTGCGGGTGAAGACGACCTCGTTGGCGTTGGGGGCGCCGATGACGTCGGCGATCTGCTGGCGCACCTTCGCGATAGCGTCGGTGGCCTCGACGGACAGCGAGTACAGGCCGCGCAGGGGGTTGGCGTTCATGCGCTGGTAGAAGTCGCGCTCGGCGTCGAGCAAACAGGCAGGGCGCTGCGCGGTGGCGGCGCTATCGAGGAAAGCGATCTCGGGGTGCTGCTGGAACAGCGGGAACTGGCCCTTGTAGGGGTTGGTCTCGATGTCCACGGTGGGCCAGCCGCGCGAAGCCTCGTCGCTGGCGTCGAGCTCCATGGGCTCGGGGGCAGTACAGGTGTCGCATTTAACGTGCTCGGTGTCGATCATGCGAGCTCCTCTTCAAAGTTGTCGATCAGGTTGTTGCCTAGGCGGACGACGGCGGCGCGGGTGCGCTCGTCGGTGGCGGAAAGCGCGGCGTCCTCCAGCTTGGCGCGGATGAACAGGTCCTCGGCGGCGTTTTGGTCAAGGCCACGGCAGGCGAGGTAGAACAGCTGCTCGTCGCGGACGTGACCGATGGTGGCGCCGTGGTTGCCGGCGACGTCGTCCTCGTCACAGAGAATGACGGGAACGGTCTTGTTGTCGACGCCCTTGTTGGCCAAAAGCACCGTCTCGCGTTCGGTGCCGGTTGCACCCTTGCAGCCGTGCACGAGGTCGATGGTGCCACGGTAGACCTTCTTGGACGTGCCGGTCAGCACGCCGTTGGCGTCGATCTCGCACTCGGTCTTGCGACCGCGGTGGCGCAGCTCGTAGTTAAAGTCGCGCACCTGCTCGCGGGCGCCCAGGTAATCGGTATCGATGGTCACCTTGGCGGTGTCGCCCAGCAGGTCGCCGGCAAGGCCGGTGGCGCTGGCGCCGGCACCCAGGACGGTGTGCTGCACGTTGACGCGCGCGCCCTCGTCCAGGAACAGGCCGGTGTCGTCGAGTGCGATCCAGCTGTCGTCGAGTGTCTGCGTGCAGGTCACGTTGACGGTGGCGTACTCGTGGGCGCACACGCGTAGCACGGAGCCCACGACACCCTCGCCGGTAACAGGAGAGTCTAGGGCAATATGCAGGTCGAGCGTTGCCTGCGGGCGAGCGACGACGTCGATGGCGGCGATGGCCGCGGCGGCATCGACACCGCTCACACGCACGGTAACCGTGGCGTGCTGGTATGCGGGCACATCGATGACGATGCGCTTGGTAGCGTGCTCGGCCAAGTAGGCGTAGGCAGCCTCGCCCATGCCGGTTTCGAAGGCTTCAGCAGGGGAGAGCTCCTCCTCGAGCTTGATGGCGCCGGCCTGGTAGACGGAGGTGGCGGGCACGTCGAGCTCGGTCTCGGGCGTGATGCGGGCACGGTCGGCGGCATCACCGGGGGCGGAGGCGCGGCGCTCGGGGAAGCGCTCGGCCATGGCGTTCATGGCGGTGCCAAACGCGTCGGCAGCGCCGGAAAACTCCTCGCCCAAGCCTTCGACCTCAACGGCCTCCGCGGGAGCGGCGGCAAGCTCGTCAGAGAGCTCGAGCTTGGTCTGATTCATCTTCAGCCAGCCCCAAGTGGCAGCCGGCATCGCGTTGACCTGCTCAAGGGTGGTAGCAGCGGTGTTGGTTTCCTGTTTCATTATCCGATCGCTCCTTCCATCTCGAGCTTGATCAGGTTGTTCATCTCGACGGCGTACTCCAGCGGCAGCTCCTTGGAGACCGGGTTGGCAAAGCCGTTGACGATCATGGTGCGGGCCTCTTCCTCCGAGATGCCGCGGCTCATCAGGTAGAACACCTTGTCGTCGCCGATGCGGCCGATGGTGGCCTCGTGGCCGATGTCGACGTTCTTGGCGCGGATGTCCATGGCGGGGATGGTGTCGGAGCGGCTCTGGTCGTCGAGCATGAGCGACTGGCAGCTCACGGTTGCCTTGGAACCCTCGGCCTTGGGCGTGGCCACGATGGAGCTGCGGAAGGTCTGAATGCCGCCGCTCTTGGAGATGCCCTTGGTCTCGACGGTTGCCGAGGTCTCGGGGGCGTTGAGCACGACCTTACAGCCGGTATCGAGGTTCTGCCCGGCGCCGGCAAAGGTGATGCCGGTAAAGCTCGACCGGGCGCGGCGGCCGTTGAGCACACTCATGGGGTAGAGGTAGCCCACGTGGCTGCCGAAGGAGCCACTGATCCACTCTATGTCGCCATCCTCGTCCACGCGCGCACGCTTGGTGTTGAGGTTGTACATGTTTTTGGACCAGTTCTCGATGGTCGAGTAGCGCAGGTGCGCGCGCTTGCCCACAAAGAGCTCGACGGCGCCGGCGTGGAGGTTGGCAACGTTGTACTTGGGCGCGGAGCAACCCTCGATGAAGTGCAGGTCGGCGTCGTCCTCGACGATGATGAGCGTGTGCTCAAACTGGCCGGCGCCCTTGGCGTTAAGGCGGAAGTAGCTCTGCAGCGGGAAGTCCAACTTGGTGCCCTTGGGCACGTAGACAAACGAGCCGCCCGACCATACGGCGCCGTGCAGGGCCGCAAACTTGTGGTCGGTGGGCGGGATGAGCGTCATAAACTTCTCGTGGATGAGCGGCTCCCACTGCGGGTCGTGCAGGGCCTCCTCGATGCCGGAATAGACGATACCCATCTTGGACGCGGTGTCCTGCATGTTGTGGTAGACCAGCTCGGAGTCGTACTGCGCGCCGACGCCCGCCAGATAGCTGCGCTCGGCCTCGGGGATGCCCAGGCGCTCAAAGGTGTTCTTGATGTCGTCGGGCACCGACTCCCAGTCGTGCTTTTGGTCGGTGTTGGGCTTGACGTAGGTGACGATGTTGTCCATGTCCAGGCCCTCGACGGAGGGGCCCCACGTCGGATCGGGGAAGCGGTTGAAGATCTCGAGGGACTTGAGGCGCAGGTCGAGCATCCACTGCGGTTCGTCCTTCTTGGCGCTGATTTCGCGCACGATGTCGGGCGTGATGCCGGCGTCGAGGCGCTCGAATCCCTCCTCGCCATAGGTGAAGTCGTAGAGGCTGCGGTCGATGTCCGCGACCTCGGTGCGGTTCTTGGTCATTGCGTCGCCCCTTTACGCCTGCTGCTCGGCAGCGGCGGCCTCGGCCTGGGCGCGCTGCTCGGCGGCCTCGCGCTCGAAGGTCTCAAAGCCGTTCTTGTCGATCCAGGGGATCAGCGAGGCATCGTCCTCGCGCACGATGTGGCCCTTGACCATAACGTGGACGCGGTCGACATCCAGGTGCTCCAGGATGCGCGTGTTGTGCGTGATGATGAGCATGGAGCCGTCGCAGCTCTTGCGGTAGGCGTCCATACCGTGGCTGACGGTGGACAGGGCGTCGACGTCCAAGCCGGAGTCGGTCTCGTCCAAGATGGCGAGCTTGGGCTGCAGCAGCAGAAGCTGGAGCATCTCGACCTTCTTTTTCTCGCCGCCCGAGAAGCCCACGCCCAGCTCACGGTTGAGGTAGGCGGTATCCATGTTAAGCTCGGCCGCGAGCTCCTTGACGCGACGACGGAATTCCTTGCCCTTCATCTCCAGGCCGGGGCGGCCGGCGATACTGGCGCGCAAAAAGCTCGACAGTGGCACGCCGGGGATCTCGACCGGGGCCTGGAAGCTCAGGAACAGGCCGGCGCGCGAGCGCTTGTCGGTGGTGAGCTCGGTGATGTCCTGGCCGTCAAAGACGATGCGGCCGTCGTTGACCGTGTAGACGGGGTCGCCCATGACCAGGTGGCCAAGGGTGGACTTGCCGGCGCCGTTGGGGCCCATCAACACGTGGGTCTCGCCGGCGGCGACGTTAAGGTTGACGTTGTGGAGGATGGTCTTCTCGTCCACGGAGGCGGTCAGACCTTCGATGGAAAGCAGCGGATTTGCGCTCATGCTGTCCCTCTCTGTATATGGTGTACTCATGGGTGTACGAAACCCTAGGAATCTTCTCGGAATAAAGTTACTATGGGTTCGGCGTTAGTCAAGGGAAAACCCGACTAATCCACTCGACTTTTCTAGATGTGGGACATAATAATCAGGTTTGTTTGCTCCGCTTGCATAGGATTTGGGACAAACAAGCCTGGTTTTGTCCCAGTAACGATGGTAGGGTAGGTATGCTCATTTCTTCTAAGGGCCGCTATGCCCTCCGACTGATGATCTATATCGCGGCGCTCGGTGACGCCGAGGGCAAGATTGCTCTGCGCGAGGTTGCCGACCGCGAGCACATTTCGCAGAAGTATCTGGAACAGCTGGTTCGTCCGCTTATGAAGGCTGGCCTGCTTAAGAGCGTGCGCGGCAAGGGCGGCGGCTACATGATGGCCAAGGATCCCTCCGAGGTGCGTGCTGGCGACATCCTGCGCGCTGTCGAGGGCAGTACTGCTCCGGTGGCGTGCGATGGTATCGACAACAGCTGCGCCCGCAGCGATCTCTGCTCGACCGTCAAATTCTGGCGCGGTCTGGACGACGTGATCGAAAAGTACGTCGACGGCGTGACGTTGGCCGACCTTGCTGCCGTCCCCGAGATCAACTTCGACATTAAGCTGTAGGGCTGCAGATGGTATCTCTCGACAAGGTGTACAAGCAAATTGAGATTTTTGCTCGGGAATGTGACGCCGAGAGGGTTGTGCTGTTTGGTTCTCGTGCCCGCGGTGACAACTTACCTAAGAGCGATATTGATATTGCTGTAGCAGGTTGCCGGGATTTCGACCGTTTCTCATATCTGATAGAGGAGCGTCTTGATACTCTTTTAGATATAGACGTCGTCAATCTGGATGAGTCCTTATCGCAGCAATTGCTCGATGAAATTGCCAGGGATGGTGTGATTCTGTATGAAAAAATATGAGAACTTTGCCAGCGCCTTGGCGAATCTTGAGGATGCACCCAATCAGGATCTTAGCAATGATTTTGTTCAGAGTGGATTGATTAATAAGTTCAACCTTCAGTTTGAACTGAGCTGGAAGCTCCTTAAACGTCTGCTCGAGTATGAGGGCGCCACGCTTGCTGCATCGGGGTCTCCTCGTGCCATCTTGAAGGAAGCCTACCGATTCTACGACTTTATTGATGAGGCGGCATGGCTAGATATGCTCAGAGACCGCAATACGAACGTCCATATCTATGACAACAAGCTCGCTCAAGATTTGATTCAGCGTATCTTGAACGTCTATATCCCCGCTTTCTGTCAGTTGAGAGACGGGCTGATGGGACGCTACGGCGATCTTCTTCTGGTGCCCGACGACCAGTTTGTTTAATTCCTTTAGATTTCGCGGATTTCGCGGAGGGTTGTTGCCGTTTACCGAGGGGTTGTTGTGCAACAACGGGCGAGCTGCAATACTTACTCTTATCTTTGCAAACTGCACTTTAACTACACCAATGCAGGGAGGATCTTATGCAGCCCAAGCATTCTGCTATTGTCGCGGGCCTGACGCTGGCGCTTTCGTTTGGCGCCGTTACCGCACCCGCACCCGCTGCCGCCGAGGAGCCCACACCGGGCGTTGCCTCGGATGCGACCGATATCGATAAGGGTCTCTATACCCAGCAGTCCTTCTCGGGCGTGCTGAGGTCGGTCCAGGGCGTTTCGTTTGTTAACGTGACCCCCGAGATGAAGTACTTTACCAAGTACGAGAGCCATGGCAACTATAACCAGGGCTTTTCGTATGGCGACGGCTATAACGCGCTGGGTTATTACCAGTTCGACCGTCGATGGTCGCTCATTCCGTTTATGAAGCAGGCCTACAACTACAACCCCGAAAAATACAGCATGCTCAAGGATGCGATTGATCGCGGCAGCGAGATTTCCAACACGAGCAATGCCATGTACGAGAACGGCCAGCTCACCGAGTTGGGCCGTATTGCGCAGGAGGCCTTCCAAGGTGCTTATAACACCGACCCTGCTGAGTTTTCGGCTCTGCAGGATGCGTATGCGTACAACTCGTACTATGCGGTGACCGAGGCGTGGCTCAAGAGCGGCTTGGGCATTGATATTTCGGGCCGCGCCGATTGCGTCAAGGGCATGGTGTGGAGCATCACCAACATGTGCGGCACCGGTGGCTGCAGGGACTTCTTCCGTTGGGCGAATCTCTCCAACGATATGTCCGACCGCGAGTTTGTGACGGCGCTTTCCAACAGTGTGGTCAATAACGTGGCGACCAAGTATTCGAGCCAGCCCCAGTATCATGAGGGATGGAAGAACCGCTACCGCAACGAGCTGAAGGACTGCTTGGTTTATATCGCCGAGGACGAGGCCGCTGCCGCTGCGACGCCCGTGCAGCCCGAGCCCACGCCGGCGCCCTCGCCGACACCTGATTCGAATGACGACTCGAGTGACGATGTCAATGATGACAGGATGGATGCGCCCTCGACCGATGCTGGCGGTGATGGCTCTGCTGGTGGCACTACCAACAACGGCTCTACCTCGAACGGCTCCGATTCAAACGGCTCTGCTGCGGGCGATTCGTCTTCAAGCTCTGCCGGCAATACGGACAGCGCCGCCTCTGGTTCGACCGACGCTGGTTCCTCTGACTCTTCCACTGGCTCGAGCGATTCGTCCGTTGGCACTGGCTCTAACAACGGCTCCGGCTCTGACGCAACCCCTGATTCCGATGCTTCCAAGGACGACTCGAATAAGGCGCCGGACGCTCCCGTTGCTTCGCCGGACAAGAAGCCTTCTTTCTCCGTGCAACTTGGTTCTACGCTGGGCTCTTCGCTGATGGCTGGCGTCAATAACGGCTCGACCCAGAACAAGGACAACTCTGATCAGGTTTCCGCGGAAAAGACCGAAGCCGCAAAGGGCGACTCCAAGGACGAGGCTTCCGAGAAGACCGAATCCGATAAGGGTTCTAGCTCTGAGGAGAAGAGCGACAAGTCAGAACAGAAGAAGGGCGAGGATAAGAAGTCTGAATCTGAGGAGAAGGACAAGAGCAAGGCCGGGGGCGAAAAGAAGCAGTCCGAAGACGACGACAAGAGCGGTGCCGACAACCAGGCCCAGGAGCAGAATGATTCCAAAACGGTGACCACTACAACCACGACGACTACAACTACCAAGTCATCTGGCGGCAATATGCCCAAGACGGGCGATCTGATTGTGATGGCGAGCCTTGCCAGTGCAAGCTTGGCCACGCTGGGCGCCACGTCTATCGTAAGTGGCAAGCATAAACTCGATCAGCAGAACAAGGCTTCAGGGGAGGACGGCTCGGAGAAGTAATCTTCCAGATCGTTTTCTATAAGAGTTTGGGACGGGGTCTGGTGCGGCGGCATCGGGCCCCGTTTTTGTTGTGCAACGATTTGTTATGCCCCCTCGGGGGTCTGTTGCTACCGTTGCCCGAAACGTTTGCATGTCGATATTGTTGCGCTCTACCCGCTCGCTACAATGGACATCGTGCTGCGTTAGAAGGAGAGTTTACGGTGTCTGAACAGGCGAATTATGGTGTTGCTCATGCGTTTGGCGCACGGTTGCTCAGTTATGCGGATAACGCAGCTCTGCCGGTTGATGTACACGACTTTTCGGATGCAATCAATCGGTGTTTACTCGTCGATAAGACTATGTTTATTGCCGATATATTGGACAGCGAAGCGCCTGTTGCGCTTTGTTGTCGGCCCAAGGGTTTTGGCAAGAGCATGAACCTATCGATGCTCAAATGCTATTTGGAACGACCTGATTGCCGGCGGCCGGATCGAAGTCCGTTCGTCGGCACCCAGATCTGGCAGGCGGGCGGCGGTCGCTATCGTGATGAGCACGCGTGTTATCCGGTCATCACGCTTGACTTTTCAACTGCCGCTGTGAGGTGTGACGCTGATGCTGCGGCGGCTATTCGCAGCGCTGTCGCGCACGAGTGCGCCCGATTGCTGCCGCTGCTTGCCGCGCCTGATCTGTCAAGACGTGAGATTCGTCTTATCGAGAGGGCGACACGTGGGGTGGCTAGCGATAAGGAGATCGATGCGGCGCTTGGCGTGCTCATTAAACTGCTCCAGATAGCTTTCGATGAGCAGGTTGTTCTTCTGATAGACGACTACGACTCGGTATGTCCAAAGCGTTTGGACGCTAAGGACGACGGTGGCGTGGATTCCCTAGAGTCGCTCAGCCGAACGTTGTTTGACACCATTGCCGACGCCGGCGACTCGTTGCGATTGACGTGTCTGATGGGCGAGCGCCCCGGTCCTGCCGAGCTTGCGTTGTCCCAGCGTGGGGTTTCCTATCGATCGGCGACGCCACTGTCGAGTTGGTGTGATCGATGGTTTGGTTTTTCGGACGACGAAGTCCGGGTGCTGTTGGATCGCATCGGGCGCAACGACTGTCTGGATGACGCGCGCGAGTGGCTCGAGGGCTATCTGCTTGGTGGTTATTATTGCTCGAGCCCGGAGCGCGTGGTGGACTACGCACAGCGCGGTTGCGTCGCGCCCGTTCGGGCGGATCTGTATGGTTACGCCGACCGTCTGAGCGCATGCGTCGGTGACTGGAATCTCATGCGCCTGTCCGCATTGTTCGATTTGGTTGAGCCACATGGGTTTATTGTGGCGCCAGTGCATGTGCATGCCGAGGAGGCCGATGCCGCCAAGTCCGATGATATCTGGACTGCGTTGTATCTGTCTGGATTTCTTACGACGGATATGACGGGGCATTCGGAGGACGGCGCGTGCCTTCGTTCCCTGCGTCTGCCTAACAACGAAGTGCGTCAGGCGCTCCGTCTTGTAATTCTGGAATGGTTTGAGTGCGCCGTTGAGGACGTTGGAGTTATCGACTCGTTCCATGACGGGCTGTGTCGAGGAGACGAGGACACTGTAAAGCAAGCTTTGAGCTGTGCTATCGGCGATCTGGGCATCGATGTGGGCCAATCAGATATGCCGACAGCCTATCATCTGGCGCTTCAGGGGCTCTGCTTTGGACTGCCCGGCTATTGCAATCCCAGCTCCAAGCGAAGTGGCGTCTCGGATCGCTGGGATATCCAGGTGATTCCCACCGGTCGGGTGTTTGACGTGGCCGACACGCTCGGCATGCTCGATGAGCGACCGCTCATTACGATCAACATGTTGTACGACCCTGGCGTCGATGCCCTGGGCCTGGAACTGTTAGCGGTTCAGGCGCTGCTCGACATAGAGCGCGACGGCATCGATGATATCCGCGTGCCACGCCCCGCCGTCGGGCGCATGCGCTGGGGCTTTGGTTTTGACGGTCAGCGTGTGTCCGTGGTGTGCCAACGACTGTAGCGGCGGGCGAAAGCCCTTTACTGTTCTGCGTCCTTCATGGGCGGCATGGGCTTCCAGTTGGGGTCCTTGACGATCTTGCGGGCGTCCTTCATGCCGCGGCGCAGCGCCGGAATGCCGGTCTTAAAGCATTTGTCGACTGCTGCCAGACGAATGAACTCCTTGCAGAAGGTCGCGGCATTGCCCAAACGGAACAGCACGGGGTGGTAGTCGCCGTAGATCTGCATGTAGCGTGCCAGATAACCGCGGTTGCGCATGATGTAGTAGCGGTTGGTGTCGCTCGTGGAGTTGAGCTGTCGTTTGCCGGCGATGTCCCAGTTAGAGACGGCGCGGGCGCGCTTGAGCACCACGTCGGCAACAACGGCGGCGGGGAAGTGTTGGCTGGCTACGTAACCGTAGCAGGCATCGTCGCCGTAGATAAAGAAGCGGGCGTCGGGCAGGCCGATCTTGTCGACCACGCGGCGCGAGAACATGCCGCCCTCAAAGCACAGCTGGTTCATGGCGCGGTAGCCCTCGGGTCCCAGGTCCCACTTGGCGACAGGGTTGGGAATGCCGAGCGAAAGGATGAGCTGGTACTGCCAAAAGAAGGCGCCGCCGTCAAAGTCCAAGCGCGAACCCTGGATAACATCGTAGCGGTCGGTCCACTTGGCCAAGCGCTCGATGCCTTCGGGGATGACGAGCACGTCGTCATCCATCACCCAGAACCACTGGGCGCCTAGGTCGTAGGCGCATTTAGTGCCGGCGGAGAAGCCGCCCGCACCGCCGCCGTTTTCGAGCTGCGGGGCGTAGATGACACGGTCGGTGCCGCCCTGCGCGTCGGGCTGCTCGGTGTCGATGCCCCACAGGTTGGCCAGGCGCTCGTTGAATGCGGTGCACATGGCCTCGGTCTCGCGCGAATTCTCGTTATCGACAATCACGATGCGCCAGGGCGTTGCCGTGAGCTCGGTCATAGAGTCGAACAAGTTGGCCAGGAGTTCCTGGCGCTTGTACGTAACGACGACGATGGCGAGCTTATCGATGGGAGCGGGAGGGGTTGAAGGCATGAGGCAATATATCCTTTCACGCGCGGCGGGCGAGTGCTGCGCGGAAGCTATCGAATACGTCCTTGAGACTGTCCTATTGTAAAGGCTCGGCGCACCTTGACGGCAAGCTTTGAATAAAACGCAGGAACCTGCCATGGGCGAGGTGACTGCTATACGTGACTGCTATACGTAACATTGATGTGCTGATTACTGCTTGAGAGCACGAGCGTTTCAGCGACCGCGATTAAGCGCAGCGTTTCGATGGATATATTGCGTGCGGCTTTGGGCTGCATGACGTCCTTTCGTATCGGTTTTTCCTCTGCGAGCTCCATAGATTATATAAACGTCGGCTGGCGCGCTGACCCTTTGATACCATGAAACGACAGGTATTTCCTAAGGAGCACATTTGTCTACTAACGCCTCTGGCAGCCCTGTTCTGTCGCTGCTTATTCCCATTTACAATGTTCAGCGCTACCTGCGCGAGTGCCTCGATTCCGCCCTGGCGCAGACGCTCAAGGATATTGAGATCATCTGCATTAACGACGGGTCGACCGACAACTCGCCGGCGATTATTCGCGAGTATATGGAGCGCGATAGGCGCGTCAAGATGATCGACAAGGCCAACAGCGGCTACGGCGACTCGATGAACCACGGTCTGGAGATGGCGCGCGGCAAGTACGTGGGCATTTTGGAGTCCGATGACTTTATGGCGTCCGACGCACTCGAAAAGCTTGTCTCGGCCGCCGATAGCAATAATGCCGACTTCGCGAAGGCGAACTTTGATTTCTACTGGTCTAAGCCCGAGGAGCGCCGCTCGCTGCACGAGATGTTTAGACCTCAGGATTGCGGCAAGCCGGTGCACCCGAGCGATACGACTCAGTTCTTTAAGCAAAAGCCGTCGATTTGGTCGGCCGTGTACCGTCGCGATTTTCTTGAGCGCAACGGCATTAAGTTCCTGCCGACTCCGGGGGCATCCTTTCAGGACACGTCGTTCGCCTTTAAGGTGATCGCGTGCGCCGATAAGGCTGTTTACCTGCATGATGCCGTGTTGTCGTATCGCCAGGACAACGAGAATTCCTCGGTGAATTCTTCGGCTAAGGTCTTTTGCGTCAATACCGAGTATGCCGAGATTGAGCGTTGGATTCGAGAGGATTATGCCCGTGACCACGCAGGTGATGACGTCGCGCGCATGCTCAAGTTCAATCAACTCATTAAGTACGATTCGTACATGTGGAACTATGTGCGCCTAGCGCCTAAGTTCTATAAGGAGTTCCTGGTGCAGATGGCTAAGGAATTTCAGGCGGCCTTGGACGCGGGGGAGTTTTCGCTTGACGACCTCAAGCCGTGGAAGCGCGCGAATCTCGCTGCCATTCTCAAAGATCCTGAGGGCTGGGTTGACGAGCATCCGAGTTTTGCGACGGATGGTGCCTTGGGGCGCGCTAAGTATTACGCCTCGGTTGGAGGCCCTGGCGTGGTCGCCGCCTTTCTCATCGAATCGCTGAGGGGGTAGGTCGGCATGGGAGAGGCCTCGTGTCCTAAAGCTACCATTGTCGTCCCCGTTTACAACTCTGTGCGTTCCATTCAGCGATGCCTCGATTCGCTGTTGGCCCAGTCCGAGCGCTCGATTCAGGTTGTCTGCGTCAACGACGGTTCGACTGATGATTCGTTGGACGTGTTGCGCCGGATCGCGCAGGCCGACGATCGCGTACTGGTGATTGACCAGGAAAATGCGGGCGTCTCGTGTGCTCGAAATGCCGGTATCGATGCCGCCGAGGGCGAGACCGTCTTTTTTGTGGACGCCGACGATTGCATCGATGCCCAGACGGTCGAGCGCGTGCTGCATGCCATGGAGTCTGCAGATGCCGAGGCCGCCGTTTTTGGCGGCGTCTGTGAACCAGCCGATGCTGCCCCCAAACGCGTCCAGCAACTCATGAGCCCCAAAGCCGGTACCTTCGGCGCCCGTGATCCCCAGTTGCTGTTCCATGCGAATGCGCAGCCGTATGCCTGCCGTGCGGCTTTTTCGCGCGAGCTGCTCAATCGCGAAGGCATTCGCTTCGCCCCCGGTTTGGCTTTGGGCGAGGACGTCGTCTTCCAATTTGCGGCTTATGCGCTTGCCCGCAAGACCGTCGTCATGCCGGACAAGTTCTACCACTACGTGATGGAGAGTGAATCGGCGACGCACGAGTTCAACAGTGCCGATGCTCGCGCCAAAAAGCTTGACGCCCACATGAGGATGCTCGAGGAGGTCTTGGAGGACTGGGCGGCCTACGGTCTTTTGGACCTGTGCCCCGGCGAGCTGATAACTTGGTTTTTAGACCTAATTGTGTTCGACCTGGCGCGCTTGGATGCCGATGGTTTCCATCGCGTGGCGGCTCGCGTCAACATGGATCTCACGACGTTTTTGGGAACGGCGTGGGCGGATATGCCTGCTAAGGGCGCCGTTCGGCGTGTTGCCCACAAGCTCGTTGCGGCGACCTCGGGCGTTTCGATGGCAGACGCCACGCTGTTCTATCTTTCGACTCGCGGTCTCAAAGCCTGTCTGGAGCGCTTTATCTAATTCCAAGCGCTGCCGCCCGCCGCAACCCGGCTGCTAAAATAACCCTGTTACACGCTATTCAACAGGAGGTTCTCTTGCAGAACTCTGATACCCCTAAAGTTTCGCTGCTTGTCCCCATTTGCAATGTCGAGCGCTATCTGCGCGAGTGCCTCGATTCCGCCGTGGCGCAGACGCTCAAGGACATCGAGATCATCTGTATCAATGACGGCTCCACCGATAGCTCGCCGGATATCATCCGCGAGTACATGGAGCGCGACCCCCGTGTAAAGATGATCGACAAAGCCAACAGCGGCTACGGCGACTCGATGAACCGCGGTCTGGAGATGGCGCGCGGTGAGTACGTGGGCATTCTTGAGTCCGACGACTTTATGTTTGAGGATTCGCTCCAAAAGCTGGTCGCCAAGGCCGATGCTGAGCATGCCGATGTGGTAAAGGGCGACTTTTATCTGTATTGGTCCACGCCCAGCGAGCGCCGTGAGCTGTTTGGGATCATCGGCGAGTATATGACGGGCGCCGCGTATCGCCCCGTCGATCGCCCGGGCATCTTCTACCGCAAACCTTCCATTTGGTCGGCCATCTATCGGCGCGAGTTCCTCAACGACAATCAGATTCGGTTCCTTCCCACGCCGGGCGCCTCGTATCAGGACGCAGGCTTTAACTTTAAGGTTTGGGCATGCGCCGAGCGTGCAGCGTTTATCGCGGACCCCATTTTGTGCTATCGCCAAGACA
The DNA here is from genome assembly GCA_902464035.1 of uncultured Collinsella sp. Lineage (GTDB taxonomy): Bacteria > Actinomycetota > Coriobacteriia > Coriobacteriales > Coriobacteriaceae > Collinsella. The sequence goes on from CABQHT010000007.1 coordinate 35,290, forward strand.
ACGAGAAGAGCTCAGTTAATTCGCCCAACAAGGTATTTTGCGTGTGCGACGAATACGCCGAGATGCAGCGCTTTTTGGATGAACGTCCCGAGCTCAAGGTTCAGCTCCAGGGCATTTTAATGCGCATGAAGGTCGATACGTATCGCTGGAATGACGAGCGTCTGGTCGATGAGCTGCGCGAGCAGTTTTGGGAGAAGGCTTCGCCCGAGCTCAAGGCCGATTGGGATGCCGGTCGCTTTGATCTGTCGCTGTTCGATCCGCGCGGCGAGACCGACTTGCGCCTGATGGTCAAGTCGCCCCGTGCTTATATCGATTCGCGCTTTGACTTTAAGAAGCCCGGCAAGCTCAATACGTTTAAGCACTACTTTAAGATTGGCGGCCTGCCGCTGGTCTGGCGCGTGCTGACGTATCAGTGCACCTACGGCGATAATCCGCATCCCGATGACGTGCCGGCCGCACAGTAGGAGCACTTGGCTATGACTACCCCCAAGATTTCCGTTGTCGTTCCCATCTATAAGGTGGAGGAGTGCCTGGCCTGGTGCCTGGACTCCCTGCTTGCGCAGGACATGCCCGATTGGGAAGGCGTGCTGGTCAACGATGGCTCGCCGGACGGTTCGCGCGATATTGCGGCTGCCTATTGCGAAAAGGATGCGCGCTTTACGTTGGTCGATAAAGAGAACGGGGGCCTGTCGAGCGCGCGCAATGCAGGCATCGCCGCGTCCACGGCGCCTATTGTCGCGTTCTTGGATTCCGACGACCGCTTTACGCCCGATGCATGCCGCGTGATCGTCGATGCCTTTGAGCGCGAGGACTGCGACGTGTTGACCTTTGGCGCGAACCCGTATCCGCTGGAGGCGGGGTATCCGTGGCTTAACTATGTGCTTAGCCCGCGCGATGTGTCGTTTGAGGGCTATAGCTCCGACCTGCTGTTTAAGGAAGCGTCTCGTCCCTTTGCATGGCGCACCGCCTGCAAGCGCGACTTCTTGCTGGGCAACGGGATCGTGTTCGACGAAACCGTTAAGTATGGCGAGGACCAGGTCTTCGACTTTGCCGTGTACGGTCGTTCGCACAAGACCGCGCTTATCTCGAACAAGTTGTACGACTATCGCGTGGCTCGCAAGGGTTCGCTCATGGACACCATGCGCTACGACGACGAGACACGTCTGCTGGAGCACGTGAAGATTTACTCCGCTATGCTGGCTGACTGGCAGCGCGACGGTCTCGACGCACAGCATGCTGATGACCTGGCGTACTTCCTGTGTGATCTGGTGCTGTACGATGCGCTGAGGTTGCTGGGTTCGGACTGCGGCAAAGTGTTTGCTGCCGTTGCCGCGGCGCTTAACGGTTCTGCCGTGGACAACGATGCTGCGCTCGCACAATGTGCTCCTTCGGTTGCCGCCATGGTGCGCGCGGCACTTATCGGTAAGGCCCCTGCTGCTCGTTTGTGCAAAAAGCTCATGTTCGATTACGACGTCTTGAGGTTTGGGCGCCTGGGTGCCTGCAAACGCATGGCAGCGAACGCCCTGGGAAAGCGAGAAGTGTAGATGAGTATCAAACGTTTGGCACTTTGCCGCAGCCAGGGCCGTCTGTTTGTGCTGCTTCGTTTTGCCGGTCAGGATGTCGCCGCGCTTATTGAGCGGGAGGGTTCTCAAGCGTTTGTCCATGCGACGACGAGCGGTTCTCGTGTGCCGTCGCTGGTGCTCCCGGTCGATCATGGCCGTGTGCTGGCGCTTTGCCCTTCCGTTTCCGGTTACGAGCGCGAGCTCGCCGTCATGGTACTTCCGTTTTTGGATGGCTCGTCGATGGATGTCGTTTTTGCATCCGGTGGTCAAAGGTTGGGCTCTATTCGCCTCGATAGCCGCGTGGCCAAGCTGGAATCCAAGATTAACTACAAAGCAAAGCCTGCGCTGTGCGCGCTTATCCGCGATGCGCAGCGTGGCGAATGCTGCGGTCGCTACGAGATCGATGCCATTCGCTATTTGCCGGCAGACTCCGGCGCGGTGTGGCGCTATGAGGTTACCTGGGCGGGAGACCCCCAGTGCGCACCCGAGTTCCAGATCTCCGATACGCATATGAATGCCATCGATGTCACCGTGCATGTGTTTGAGTCGCAGGTCGATGTGCCGCAGCAGGACGGATGCCGCGTCAATAAAACGTTTCTGAGCGTTGAGATGCCTCAGGATATACGAGATTTTGTCGCGATTGTGAGCGATCCCACAGAGCAGATCCAGAGCGGGTTTTGCGCCATGGATGGTCGCCTGTACAACGGCATGGTCGACGACAGCTGGAACCGTATGAAGGACGCGCGTGCAGACGACGCAGCTTATCGACGTTGGTTTGAGCAGCATCGCGCAAAGCCGGGCGATTTGGCGTGCCAGCGTGTCGCTTCGGCGGCCTTTGCCTATAGGCCGCTCGTGAGCATTGTGGTGCCGTGCTACAAGACCGATCGAGTCTACCTGCGCGAGCTGCTGGACTCGGTGCTAGCCCAGAGCTATGACAACTGGGAATTGCTGCTTATGGATGCCTCGCCCGAATGGGATGCGGTGGCCAACCTTACGGCAGCCGCTCATGACGAGCGCATCCGGCGCATCGAGCTGCCCGGCAACGGCGGCATTGTGGTCAACACCAACGCGGGTATTGAGCAAGCGATGGGCGACTACATCGCGTTCTTGGACCACGATGACATTCTGGAGCCGGACGCGTTGTTCCACTATGTTGCCGCGCTGAACAATGCTGCCGAGGGCGAGCGTCCCCAGGTCCTGTTCTGCGACGAGGACATGTTTCAGAAAACGGGGGAGTGGGGCCAGCCGGTCTTTAAGACCAAGCTCAATGTAGACTTGCTCTATAGCCATAACTGCGTGACGCATTTCCTGATGGTGGAGAAGGCGCTTATCGATCGTATCGGCACGTCCCCAGAAGACGTTGCGGGTGCCCAGGACTACGACCTGACGCTCCGCTGCCTTGCGGCGGGCGCGCGGTTTGAACATGTTGCGCACGTGCTGTATCACTGGCGCGTTCATCCGGGGTCGACCGCCGATGGCTCTGCCGATAGCAAGCCGTATGCTATTGAAGCCGGTCGTCTTGCGCTGCAGCGCCACTTTAACGCGCTGGGCATTTGCGGAACGGTCGAGGAGACCGAGACGCCGTTTGTCTACCGCATGCGCTTTGCGCTGCCGGAGCCTGCGCCGCTGGTGAGCATTGTGATTCCCACCAAGGATCACATTGAGACGCTTGACGCCTGTGTGATGTCGATCGCCCAGAAGGCCACGTATACCAATTACGAGATCGTCTTGGTGGAGAACAACAGCGAAGCCCCGGAGACGTTTGCGTATTACGAAACCCTGTCAGAGCGCGTGGCTGCAGCATCCGAAGGCAAGGGCATCGCGCGCGTTGCGTACTGGCCGGGTGAGTTCAATTACTCCCAGATCATTAACTTTGGCGTGGAGCATGCCAAGGGTGATTACCTTCTGTTGCTGAACAATGATACCGAGGTCATAAGCCCCGACTTTATCGAAGAGATGATGGGCTATCTGCAGCGTCCCGATGCGGGCGTGGTGGGCGCCAAACTCTACTTTGCCGACCATCTGGTGCAACACGCTGGCATATTGGTTGGTGTGCGTGGCGCACTTGCCCATGCCAACCAGGATTTCTCGGCAAAGCGCGAGGGCTATCTTGCCCGCGCCGTACGTCCGGGTAACTTTAGCGCCGTAACAGGTGCCTGTCAGATGGTGCGACGCGACGTATTTGAGCAGGTCGGCGGCTACAACGAGGAATTTGCCGTCGGTTTTAACGACGCTGACTTTTGCCTGCGCGTGCGGGAAGCTGGCTACCGCACCATCTTTACGCCCTATGCCGAGCTGTACCACTACGAGTTCACCTCACGCGGCAGGGAAGAGGCCAACGAGGAGAAGCTGCGCCGTTGGAAACGCGAACAGGCACTGTTCACGCAGCGCTGGCCGGAGTTTTTCTTGACGGGTGATCCATGGTTGGGGCCTAACTTGTCTTCCGAGAGTGAGTACTTCTCGCTTTAGACAATGGTTGTTAGAAGGCCCTCAGCTTGACTTCGCCATGAGTTGGGAAGAAGGCAGCGTTTAGGCTATTTGTTAGTTTACATTACGATAGCTCGATACTTCTACGATAAGTTTGTACAGGCTTATACAACTCGATATAATCCGATATAGTTGCGATAAACTAATAAAGCTAAGATTGACCGATAATCGATTTCCTTGAGAGGCAAACAAGTGAGCGCCACAATATTCCATAACCCGTTTCGTCCCACTGCCGGCGCTGAGCCTCCGCGCATAATTGGTCGTGATGATATTGCCCTTGAGTTTACCGAGAGTTTGAATTCGGGAATTGGTGCACCTGCGAGGCTCATGCGCGTTGCCGGGCCAAGGGGTTCCGGAAAAACTGTTTTGCTCTGTGATCTTAGAGATCGTGCACGAGAGCTTGGCTGGAAGACGGCTATTGTTTCTGCTGGTCCCAACCTGTTGCTGGACCTGAAGGATCAGATTGCAGAATCTTCCCTTGCGACCAATGCTTCAGTCGGCGTAAATGCCGGCTTTGTTTCCGCTAAATTCGACGTTGTGCCAAAAGAGTCGAGTCTTAGAAAGTTGCTTGGCTCGGCCGCAAAGTCTTCCAAGGGCCTGTTTATTGCAATAGATGAGGTGCAGGATGCCCCGATTGACGATATGCGCGCTATTGCTTCTGCTGTGCAGCTTCTAATAGGGGAGAAAGTCGATATTGCTCTCGCATTTGCCGGATTGCCCGCTGGTGTTATGGATCTTATTAACGGCAAGGCACTTACATTCTTGCGTCGTGCCCTCCCCGAAGATCTGGCGCCTATCAACCAGGTGGAGGTAGCGCTCTCTATGGGCGATAGCTTTATAGCGACTGGTTTGACCATAGAGGACGATCTGCTGTCGAGAGCCGCTAAGGCCACGAAGGGCTATGCCTATTTGGTGCAACTGGTCGGTTACTCCATTTGGCAGCGCGCCAACTTGCATCGTGTCAAAAGTGCCAACGTGAGCGAGCGCGATGTTATCGAAGGCATTGCGCTGGCAGAGGCTCGTTTTCACGATGTTGTTCACGAGCCCGCGATTTCTGGACTGGGGCTCAACGATATCAATTACCTTTTGGCCATGTGCGAGGATAAACAACAGTCCAAATCATCCGAGATTGCTAAGCGCATGGGTAAAAAGACCAATGAGGTCAGCTCCATTAGGGCAAAATTGCTACAAAGAGAGGTTATTCAGGCACCACAGAGGGGCTACGTGCAGTTTGCCGTGCCGGACCTAGATATCTATCTGCGAGAGAACGCCGAGGAGATTCTCGAACGGTTCTAGGTCGAGGTATTATTAGGTTTTGATTTTTACTTGGGAGCATTATGGTAAAAATGCGAGATTCCCGTATCGAATTACTTCGCATTGTCCTTATGTGGACGGTAATGGCTCAGCATTTTGTTGTTCACAACGCTGATTCTGTTTCCGTATTTCCTGATTCGTTTACTAGGTTTTTCTACAATATCTTTTTCTATCCAATTGGAAGAACTGCGGTCGGCTGCTTTGTTGCCATAACAATCTGGTTTGTTGCGGGGAAAGTCGAATACTCCATAAACAAGGCTGTTAAACAGATAGCTTCAATCGAAGGCACGGTTCTCTTTTATAGTATTGCGCTGGGCTTTTTCTTCATGCTTCGCGGCGATATTCAAGTAAGTCCAACCAATTTGATAGATATTTTTGCACCAACTCTTACTGGTTCTAGTTGGTGGTTTGTAACCGTCTATGCTTGGCTTGTATTTTTGCTGCCCTTTATACTTCCGGCTTTGCATGCGTTGGGCCAGAAACTACATCTGTATCTAGGAGTTTTTCTGGTCTCTGTCTTTGGATTCCTGCGTTATGTGCCGCTCTTTTGGATTCCCATCGACGGGCTACTAGTAGATTTTATTATAATTTGCGTTGTTGTTTGCTATATTCGCTGGTATGTAGACTTGTCAATAGTGGATATGCGGCTCCTGGTTGCTTGCTGCATTGCTTCCTTTGTGGGAGTTGCAATCTCGTTTTACGGTCAATTCCATTTTGATGGCTTGCTGGGCTCGACCTTTGCGAATTTGTATAGCGGTTTTTTCGGTTCACCGGCGTCTATTTTTTCGTTAGCTATAGCAGTTTCGGTCTTGTTGGTCGATTTAAAGATGCCGCATTTTTCCTCCCGTTTCATTAACGCTGTAGCGAGGCTTTGTTTTGCTACTTATCTTATTTCTGACTATGCGCCTATCCGAAGTTGGCTTTGGAGCTCGCTGTTTCCCTTTACGCGTGTCGGCGTTGGACTGGGATTATTGCAGGTGCTTCTGGTTCCAACGGCTGTGTTTGCGATTTGCTTGATGCTGGAGGGTCTCAGGAGGCTCTTGGTTAGTTTCATCATGCGTTTTATCGGCCCTTTCGATTTGTTAAATAAAGCTTCGAACTAAATTTAGGCTCTTGCCATTTTCTACCGCATGCGTGATTTGCCGACGATCCCTCTACGCTGGTGGTGGAACGATTGGGATTCTGAACTAGTGTTCTCTGGTTGTTGCGGGTTGGTCGATAACCATCTAGTAAAGCGAGTCGTGGGCACGCAGGGCCTGTTATAGACATAGTATCGCCCACGGTTGTTGCAACTAAGACGACTATCATCGAGGCTGCTGTTAAGAAGCCGATCGAGCCGAAGGCTGACGTGGTAACCGTTGCGAAGTTTTCTGAGACCCTCGATGATGGCTCGGTTGGCATGTTTCTGGTGCTGGTGTTGTTGGAGGCGCTATTAATTGCTGTAGAGGCTTCGGTTTAAATCAAGGAATCGAACCGGTTTCCACATCAATAGAATGCGCTGGCCGCATATGACGTATCGATATGGGCATGGTATTGCGTTTTTTAATTTGCGGCCACAAAGATGCCTTTTGCAAAGCGCGAGGGCTATCTTGCCCGCGCCGTGCGCCCCGGCAACTTCAGCGCCGTAACGGGCGCCTGCCAGATGGTCCGTCGCGATGTATTTGAGCAGGTCGGAGGCTACAACGAGGAATTCGCCGTCGGCTTTAACGACGCGGACTTTTGCCTGCGCGTATGGGAGGCGGGCTACCGTACCATCTTTACGCCCTATGCCGAGCTGTACCACTACGAGTTCACCTCGCGCGGCAGGGAAGAGGCCAACGAGGAAAAGCTGCGCCGCTGGAAGCGCGAACAGGCCCTGTTCATGCAGCGCTGGCCGGAGTTCTTCTTCAACGGCGACCCCTGGCTCGGGCCAAACCTATCTGCCGAGAACGAGTGCTTCTCGCTTTAGCGCGAAGTGATGCCAAGATTCGGCAAAGTATCCTCAAGAGCCGCAAGGGCGGTGGGGTTCAAATACTCCTCGTTCAAGCGGCTCTTGTCATATCGAAAACGTGTGCCTCGTGAGCATTCGACGAGTTCCGCAGTAAAGAATTTCTCCCAGCTAAAAAACTCTAAGCTTTCGATATGTTCAGCGGGATTAAGTAGCATCTCCTTAATGTGTTTGCTGTTGAATAATCCCGACTTCAACACGAGCCATTCGAACGATTCCGGCAGGAATAGCTTGATGTTCTTTCGGCGCTGTAGTGCAGTTGCTTCTGCAATTTCTGGTCCAAAGGCGGCGCCGTCGGCAATCACGAGGATATCGTTTTCTGGTGCGTCCGTAATGCAATTGCAGATATTTGATTTTCCACCCGCGCTGATGCACCTAATACTGCTCTTTTTGCATAGCAAACTGAAGAATTCGTAGCCCGAATTTGTGTCCTCGACGATGACAAGCTCGGGCCTCTCGCCTTTAAATTCAGTATCACCGTAAATACGATATGTAGAAGTGTAGACACGAGAGTAAACGGGATACTTCGTTGTGGTTCGGTTGGTGTTCTTAAGACCGTAGACTTCATCAACGCTATAAGGCAGTTGGCGCAGTGACTCTCTGGCGACGATTACGTAGTAGTTTGAGCTACGTTTTGCTTCATGGGCAAATTCTCTTGATCGAACAAAAGTATTACCCTCATCAATAAAAACAATGCTGCTGGAAATCTCTTGGAGGTCTCTGCGCCAATTTTTTCCAGCTATTGTCTTACAGGGAACTTTGCAACTTACTGTTACGCCGCTTTGTGGCCCTAATTCTTCGTGAGCAGCCACCATATCGAGCAACGTCGTTTTGCCCGTGGCACTGTTGCCTTGAATGATGGTCAAGTTTCTATTGATGGTCAGTTTAAACTGAACGCGGTTGTTCTGAATAACTACCTTGTATGATCCGCGCATCAGGAGTTCTCCCTTAGGCATTTTCCAGCTATGGGAACAAGGTCAAACATCGTGTGGACCACGTCGCCCGTGTTGGCAACGGTCACCGTAAATTTACCGTTTCCAAAATCCAATATATGGTAGAGATTGATTGTTAAGTCCTTTTGCGCGGCGATTCGCAGAATCCAATAAGCGCAATTGTCACCACAGTTTGAGGCGTTATATACGTTTTGCGGCATGAAGTACATAAGCAGCAGTGTTTTGGTGCCGCTCGAGAGCTTCTCAGGAGGGATGATGCCGAGGATTTTAGTGTCGATTGCATTGGGGCCTACCACGGTGCCCTTATCGATTGATTTAATGATCCTTTGAGCAAAGGCGTCTTGAAACCACTGGGGCGAATATACGTTATCGAAGTAAACCGACGTATTGTAAATAACGTTTTCCATATCACCATAGTGAATTGTTAACACGTTGGTCCCTTCGGGTCGCTGGTTTGGTGTTCGGTGAAATTGATTATATCGCAGCATACGAGACGGGCATTATTGGCCTGTTGTGTATGTGATTAATGCCCATGGCGTGTTTTATCGGAAGTGTTTAGATCGATTGTCTTGTACTTGAGTTGCTTTAAAAGTCTGCGTTCTAGATAATACTTTTTGAGCGTTGCTCCGTGTGGCGGCACGTAAAAGTTGTACTGTGCTTGGGCAGGTAAAAGTCCAAGACGATTAGATATCCGAGAGGATATCGAGCCCGCGCCGGGGACTTTAATTCCGGCGGCAATTAGGTTTCCGAAAGGATGCCGTGGCTGACAGCCAGCAGAAAACCGCTCTACACACTCCTTCCGCGTGCCGCCTGCTCAAACGATTTGCGCCGAAAAGGATATCCTGTTTGTGCCATAAGACGTTGCTGTCGACAATGCACGGGACGGCAAGGACGTGGCGGCTCTCATCAAATTGCAGTCACAAAGATACCTTTTATCGATTTCCTGTTGAAAAACTAAATTGATAGTCTGAGAATAACTTAAGAGAGCCTTAAATCTCGGAGAAAGGATGTCGTATGAATAACCTTCGAGAAAGATGGCGCGGACTAACAGCGCTGGGAGTTGCTGTATTTGCCGCCGCCTGCATGACGGTTGCCCCGGCGCCCTCATTTGCTGATATTGATTCTCTCGTTGGTCTTCAATATATTGATCATAGCGAGTCTCGCAATTTGACAGGTTTCTCTGTTTCTCGTCCTGCTGGAACGTATTATTTCGACAACGATGGCTCGATGCAGACCGGACTCGTTCGGTGCGAGGACGGCAACCTTCGCTATTTCGATCCCGATACTGGCGCCATGGTCACGAACCAGTGGCATAACGATTACGAAGCTGTTTGGTACTATTTTGGCGCTGACGGGACCGCAGTTTCGGGCTGGCAGTCTATCGGTGGGGACAAGTACTACTTCTACCCCGAAAGCCATGATATGGCATACGGCCGAGTTCAAATTGACGGCAAGAACTACTTCCTGAACACCCCTGGCGCCAACGCCGATGGCCGCATGCAGCATGGCGGCTGGATCTATGACTCCATCTATGGAAAGTGGCTCTATGCGACTTCCAACGGCGAGTTGTTGACCGGTTGGCAAAATATCGGCGGAACTTGGTACTATTTCAACGAGTACGGTGTTATGTTGACCGGATGGATCGACGATTCGGGGACGTGGTATTACGCTAACGTCTCTGGCGCGATGGTCACCGGGTGGCTCAACGTCGGCGGTACGTGGTACTACCTCGACGGCTCGGGTGCCATGGCCGCTAACGGCTGGCGCTGCTTGGGTGGCTCCTGGTATTGGTTCGGCGACTCCGGCGCAATGTCGACTGGCTGGTTCTTGGCAGGAGGCTCTTGGTATTATGCGAGTGGTTCGGGCGCCATGGCAACCGGTTGGCTCGGCAATGGCGGCACGTGGTATTGGCTCGGAAGTTCGGGCGCTATGGCCTCTAACTCTTGGGTCAACCTTGGTGGAGTTTGGTACTGGTTTGACCATTCCGGCGCGATGGCCACCGGCTGGCGTCAGATCGGCGGCGCCTGGTACTACTTTAGTGGTTCTGGCGCTATGGCCCACGATGCCTGGGTTGGCGACTACTATCTCCAGTCCTCCGGTGCTATGGCTACGAACACCCGGGTTGGCTCCTACTATGTCGGCGAGGACGGCAAGTGGATTCCGGGCTACGGTCTAGTTTGGTATAAGAACGGTAGCGAGGTCTACCATACGCATAAGTGCCGCACTGTAGGCAAGGACGCAAAGGGCTTTTCTCAGATGTCTATTCAGGAGGCTCAAAAGCGCGGTGCTTCTCGCGAGTGCAAGAACTGCCAGCAAATTGGTTAGTACATTGCTGAACTAGTTTGATTGAGGCCCCGTTGCCCTAAGGCGACGGGGCCGCTGTGTGATTGGATTCCGTGCTGTTATGAAGAAATGCTCATTTGGGGTACTGGCCGTTTTGGGCCTTGCTTCTTTGGGGTTCCTGTTGGGTTCGCCCTTGCCGTCGTTTGGCTTTGATGCTAGTAGCTCTGTTGACGACTCATCATCCGCCCTGGTTGGGACCCATGTCGACTCAAGTGTCTCAAATGCTGGTGTTCAGGACGAGTCGACTTCAATAGTTGAGGCGGACGCTCAGGTAGATAAAGGGGCTTCTTCTGAGGCTTCGGACCAAGTTACTTGGCATCAGGGATGGATATCACCCGAAGAAGGGGCTGGTTTTTGGCGCTGGGGCTTGTCTGATGGAACAATTGCGGCTTCTTCTTGGAAATATATAAGCGGTAGCTGGTACTGGTTCGACGACGAAGGTCGAATGGCTCAGGATGGATTGGTCCAGGTCGGGGGTGCGACTTATGGATTCTCCCCTTCGGGCGCAATGCGTGTCGGCTGGTACCTAGATACTACGGGCTCCACTTCTGCTTGGCGTTATTTCTCCGGTTCTGGCGCCATGGTAAAAGGCTGGCTTTTAGACGGCAGCAACTGGTATTGGCTGGATGATGAGGGCAAGATGGTCCACGATACAATGCTGCAGATCGGGGGAGCCACGTATGGATTCTCCTCTTCTGGCGCAATGCTTATCGGATGGCATCTTGATGCTTCCGTCTGGCATTATTTCTCCGGCTCTGGCGCCCTGGTAAAGGGTTGGCTCTCGGATGGGGGCCGTTGGTACTGGCTTGATCCTGCGGACGGTTCTATGGCCACCGGGCTGAATGCATGCAATGGAACCCCTTATATTTTTAACGGATCGGGGGCCATGCTCTCCTCTCGGTGGGCATTTGCTGACAACAACTGGTATTACGCTGACTCCAACGGCTTGCTACATGGAGGCTGGTTACTTCTAGGGAATTCTTGGTATTACCTGGATCCAGGAAGCCATATTATGCTTACGGGCTTTGTGCAAGTGGATGCATCCTCCTACTTCCTTACTAGTTCAGGTGCCATGGCAACAGGATGGGCACTTGCTGATGGTGCTTGGTATTACGCCGCATCAAACGGAGCTATTCAACGTGGGCGATGGATAAAGTCCGGAAGCGCCTGGTATTACCTTGATGATGCATCCGGCGCAATGCGTACTGGTGAATATACGGTAGGCGACACACGCTATTATTCTAATGATTCCGGTGCGATGGCATCTTCGCGCTGGATCAACTTGAGTGACGGTGTGTCATGGGCGAATTCGTCTGGAGCACTGAGCGACCCGTTGCCTACTTCATCTGATGGATCTCCCGTAATCGCCGATCGTGCCGACTTGTCTTCATTGCCAGGTACAATTCATATTGGAGACGCAGTTTTCTATGCGGACGCAAACGGTGTCGTTAATGTGGCATCTGGTTGGATTATGTCGAATGACGCTTCTGACGAAAACGGCAATAACTGGTACTACGCATCTTCCAATGGTGTCCTTAAGTCTGGTTGGCAATATGTCAACGGTGCGTGGTATTGGATGGACCCTTCCACATTCAAGATGAAAACTGGATGGCTTAATGAGGGCGGTACGTGGTACTGGCTCCAGCCTTCGGGTGCCATGTTTGCTAATGGGTGGCTGAAAATCGATGGCGTTGACTACTACTTCAATGCAAGCGGTGCATGGTTGAATACGTCTGGTTCTGTTTTGGGGGTCAATAGGTCCAGCCTGGTCAATTGGCTTATGAGTCACGAAAACGACGGCTATTACTGTGGAACACGGTACGATACACGCGTTAGCCAGGAAACATGCATGTATCCAAAGGGGGATCCCCGTTGGGATGGTTATACGGGTATGAACTGCGGTGGATTTGTATCGCATGCATATATGAAAGCGGGCGGTAATTTAGCTCCCATTGCCGCCGAGCAGAGCCATTCCCCTTGGAGTGGGGGTCCCGGAAGGGGCGGCTGCGTAAACGCGTATCGTTGGTACGGCTACGCTATCGATACGTGTGCGAATGTGACTTATTTCAGCTCTATTGATGAGCTGTTACGTAGTGGTTTGGCTCGTAAGGGGGACATTGTATTCTTCAATCCTTACAATCCATATGCGGATGATAGCCACATTGGCTTTTTCTGGGGTAATTCGCCGAGCGAAAATTTGTTCTGGCATAGCGATGGCTATGGAAATCGCATTTCCGGTTTGACCGCGTTGGGCCCATCGAAAGTAATATTGATTCGTTAGAATGCTGGGTAGTAAGGGGTCTCTCTGAGGCCCCTTCTTTTTCGATATTTGGTATCAGAGCTAATTCGATGCCGTTATTCTTTGGGGAGGTAGAGTTGGGATATTGAGCCCTAGGTTTCAACCCTGCTGTTAAGCAGTTGTTTACAGTGCAGTATCGCGTGCATTTTATTTTCGTTCTAGATTGCGTCTTGTCCCGTTGGATGTTCGGAAATCTTTCATAGCCATGCTGTAAGCTAGACGCAATCAAGAGCGAATGACGAGGTTTACATGAACAAACATCTTAAGTTGTTGTCGGCATCGTTGGTGCTGATGGCCCTTGCGTCCATATCTGTGTTTGTATTCCCTGCGAATGCGGAGGCTGCACAGGCTCTGGTTGAGAATTCTTGGCGTTATGAGGATGGGCAATTAGTCGCAGAGGAAGATTCTTCAGAAGAAGATGAAATAGCCTTATTGTCCATGGACACCCTTCCCGATGGGGTTACGGCGCAGGGCATTGACGTCAGCGAGCACCAAGGGCGTATTGACTGGGATGCTGTGAAGGCTTCTGGTATCGATTTCGCTATTCTGCGTATTGGGTTTGGCGCTCCATCTTGGGGCGGTCGTGTTGATTATCAGTTCAGCCGAAATATTTCTGAGTGCGAGCGTCTTGGAATTCCTTACGGTATCTATATTTATTCGTACGCTCGGGATGATCAGCAAGCAGCTGACGAGGCATCAATGGTGATTGACTGCCTTTCTGGACATAATCCAAGATTGCCGGTGTATTACGATCTTGAGGATAAGTCGATTATTGCAGATGGCCGACAATCCGGAATTGCATCGAGAGCACGGATCTTTTGTAATAGGATTTCTGCTGCAGGATATAATCCAGGCATTTATGCAAATCTGTATTGGTTTAACAATATCCTGACCGACTCTGTGTTTAAGAGCGGCTCTTGGGATCATTGGATCGCTCAATATAACTCAAAATGCCACTATACCGGCAATTACAGCTTTTGGCAGTATACGAGTAGTGGAAAAGTTTCTGGTATTAGTGGAAACGTTGATATGAATTACGCGTATATTGATGTTTCTCTTTACCACTGGCAGTTAAAAGAGGGCACTTGGTATTACGCAACCTCTAGCGGCAAAGCGTACATCGGATGGTTGCATCAGGGTGGCGCCTGGTACTGGCTCGACCCCGACGCGGGCGGCGCCATGGTGACGGGCCTACACGAGTGCAACGGCTCCCTGTACTGGTTTAATTCGTCCGGCGCCATGGCGACCGGGTGGGTCCTCGACGGCGGGACCTGGTACTACGCGACGGGATCCGGCGCGCTGGCGCGCGGCCCCGTATCCGTCGGCGGCGTGCCCTACTGCTTCGATGCCCGGACGGGGGCCATGCTGACGGGCTACCAGACTGATGTGCAGGGCGTCCGCCGCTACTTCGGCAGCTGCGGTCCCCTTAACGGCTGGGGCCTCGTCGACGGTTCCTGGTACTGGTTCGCTGACGGCATCGCCTCGACCGGCTGGCTTAACGCCGGAGGCTCCTGGTACTGGCTCGATCCCGAGGCGGGCGGCGCCATGGTGACGGGCCTCCACGTATGCAGCGGCTCCGCGTATTGGTTCAGCTCCTCCGGCGCGATGGCTACCGGCTGGGTCCTCGACGGGGGCACCTGGTACTATGCCACGGGCTCCGGCGCCCTCGCCTCCGGTTGGCTTAACCTAGGCGGCGTCTGGTACTGGCTCGACCCCTCGACGCACGCTATGGCCACGGGCCTGCACGGGTTCAACGGCTCCGCGTACTGGTTCAACGGCTCAGGCGCCATGGCGACAGGCTGGATCTTCGACGGCGGCATCTGGTACTACGCGACTGGCTCCGGCGCCTTCGCCTCAGGATGGGCCTACATTGGCGGTGCGTGGTACTGGCTGGATCCATCGACACACGCGATGGTCACTGGCACTCAACAAATCGACGGGTCACAGTATTCTTTTTCCAGTAGCGGCGTTTGGCTCGGCTAACAGCCCTTCTTTAATTGCTTTTTTCTAATTACATATTGCGCGAGCCAATCCATTTGTAAACTATGTCTATGTACGATTGGTACTTTCTGGGGGCCGCGCATGGTAAGAAA
This sequence comes from uncultured Collinsella sp., assembly GCA_902464035.1. GTDB lineage: Bacteria > Actinomycetota > Coriobacteriia > Coriobacteriales > Coriobacteriaceae > Collinsella. Next base: position 50,328 of record CABQHT010000007.1, read on the forward strand.
TAAGACGACAATATTAACTCTATTTGTTCTATCTGCGATATTGCTCGTTGGTCCAAGTGTGGCTGATGCCGAGAATGAGGTTTCTGTAGGCTCTTCCGAGCCTTCTATTTCCGAACAGCAAGCCTTCTCTTCGGCCGCCATTTCATCCGATTCGATCGATGGTGTCGCTGCTCAAGGATCCATTAAATGGAAGCAGGGCTGGAATTCGGTTGACGGTAAGTGGTTTTACGCGGATTCGACCAATCCTGTTGTATTGCGTTCCGGCTGGCTTCACACCGGAGGTTCCTGGTACTGGCTCGATCCCGAGGCGGGCGGCGCTATGGTGACGGGCCTCCACGCATGCGACGGCTCTGCCTACTGGTTCTGCTCCTCCGGTGCGATGGCGACCGGCTGGGTGCTCGACGGGGACACCTGGTACTACGCGACCGGCTCCGGCGCCCTCGCCTCCGGTTGGCTCAACCTAAGCGGCGCCTGGTACTGGCTCGACCCCGACGCGGGCGGTGCCATGGTGACGGGCCTACACGAGTGCAACGGCTCCCTGTACTGGTTTAATTCGTCCGGCGCCATGGCGACCGGGTGGGTCCTCGACGGCGGGACCTGGTACTACGCGACGGGATCCGGCGCGCTGGCGCGCGGCCCCGTATCCGTCGGCGGCGTGCCCTACTGCTTCGATGCCCGGACGGGGGCCATGCTGACGGGCTACCAGACTGATGTGCAGGGCGTCCGCCGCTACTTCGGCAGCTGCGGTCCCCTTAACGGCTGGGGCCTCGTCGACGG
>CABQHT010000008.1 GCA_902464035.1 uncultured Collinsella sp.
ACTCCTTGTTGAGACGCGTGAACTCCTTGATGTCGGAGGCGACGGCCGGGTCGGAAAGCTTCTTCTCGAGCTCCTCGTAGGCCTTAATGATCTTTTCGAGCTTGTCGCGCATGGCGGGACTCCTTTATGTGCGTGAAGGCGAAAATCGGCAGAGTTGATGGGGCGCGCGGCGCCACTGCGGGGGTAAGCCCAGCTAGAACATGTCGATCTTCAGATACATGCGCATCCCTTCGCGTATGAGGTACATAGTTGCGGTCTAACCCATACATGATAGCGTGCGCAGGCATACCTGCATATAACCCGCACGGAATGCGACAAAGGGTCAGTCTCTTTCCTTGAATACAACTTCATCCGAACGCCTCCCGCATTCATCCGCACATATACGGATAAATTTGGGAATCCGATACCCTGAGGGCCGGATCGGCCGGCCCCGGGAGATCGGAGGACGCCATGTCCGGAAAGGGCGGGAAGGGCGCCGCGAGGGCGGTCCCGAGGACCCACGGCAGGCTCACCGGGTACGAGCGGGACACGGTCCAGAGGATGCTGAAGCGCAGGGTTCGCTCGGCCACTTCCTCGAGAGGTTCAAGGGCGTATCGACCCGCAGGCTCCACAGCTGCCTGATGTGGTTCAGATGGCTGCGCGAGGCCGCACGCGTCGGGGACAGGACGTCGCTCATGCGCGAGCAGCTCGACGACGGGCGCTACGAAAAGATCCGGAAGAAGATGATGGAGCCGGAGTACGAGTTCCATCTGGAGCCGGACGTGCAAACGGCGGGTTAACATAGCCTTTCACCAAAAAGGGCGAGCGGCCGCGCCCTGCGACCACCCGCCCTCAATCAAAGCCCTTCTCGGCCGCCGTAGCTACCGGTTCCGGCGCCGCAGGATAACGCCTGCGGCGATCAGCACCACCGCGCCGCCCGCGATGCCACCCAGGGCCATCGGCGACAAGCTGGTATCGCCCGTATACGGCAGACCCGGCTTCTCCTCCTTCGGCACCGGTGACTTGCTCGGCGGATTGGTAGGCGGCTCCGTCGGCGGGGTGGTCGGCGGCGTGTACGTGTTCTTGAACACCGGCGCCACGGCGCCGTCATAGGTTACCGTCGCCACCAGATGGCCCGCACCGTCGTCCGTCACCGTCACCGTTACCCGGTGCTCGGCCGCGTCGTACGTCACGTTCTTCTGACCGTCGTCCACCTCGGAGATGCTGTAGGCGTACGTTCCGGGCTTGTCGTACGAGATCGCCTCGAAGCCCACCGTGCCGTCCGCCGCGTTCTTTGCGGTCTGCAGCACCTTGCCGTCGGCATCCTTCAGCTGGAAGGAGAACTGCCCTTCCTTCAGGTCCTCGCCGCTCAGCACCTTGGAGGCCCCCAGCTTCACCTCAGTCGCGGCCGGCGCGTAACTGTTGCTGAACGCCACCGCATCCGCAGCCTTGCCGCCCTTGCTGTAGGCAACCTGCGCCTCCAGCGCGTGCGTCTCCGCATTCTCCGTCACCGTCACCGTCGCGGTAAAGACCGTCGTGTCGTAGGTGACGCCGTTCGCCGTCGCCCCTGCCCGCTCGGACACGGTGTAGACGTACGTCCCCACCTTGTCCAGCTGCAGCGGCGCGAAGCCGAACGTGCCGTCGGCGCCGTTCTGCACCGTCTGCACCACGTTACCGTCGGCGTCCTTCAGGTCGAAGAAGAACTCACCCTCGGCCAGGTCGCGGCCGGTCAGAGCCTTCGTTCCGGTAATCGTCGCCGTCGTTGCCGTCGGCGTGTAGGTGTTGGTGAAGGTCAGATCCGCAGCCGTCTTGTTCGCCGTCGCGGTCAGCTGGCCGCTGCCGTCATCGGTCACGTTCACCGTCACATCCAACACCGCATCGCTGTAAGTGATGGTGCCATCTTGGCCCGCAACCTCCTTCACCTGGTACGCATGCGAACCAGTTGCGGTGTACGAGATGGCCTTGAAGGTAAACGCTTTACCCACGTTCGTGGTCCGGTCGATCTCCTGCCCGGTGGCCACGTCAATCAGCGCGAATGTGAACTCGCCATCGGCGGGCGTCCGCGTGGTGGCCGGGTCGGCATTCTCAAGCACCTTGGTGCCAGAGATCTGGTAGGAGGTCTGACCCGGCTGGTAGCTGTTCGCAAACGTCATGGTATTGGGGGTGACGCCGTTCTCGGTGCCCTCGCTCGGTTTCACCGTAGAGCTCTCTACCACCAGCTTGCCGTCGTTGTTGTCCTTCACCACGTAGGTCAGGGTGTACGTCTTGCCGGTGTAGGTCACGCCCGGCACGCCCGGCGCGCCGTCCGTCGGCTGCACCTCACGGACCGTGAAGGGAAAGGTGCCCGCATGGTCGAAGGTCAGCTCGTTAAAGTAAACCTTGCCCTTGGCGTCGTTCTTCTGGGTCTGGAGCACCGTACCGTCAGACCCCACCAGCTCGAAGGCGAAGTCTCCCGCCTTTAGCTGATAGCTGCCGTCGTGCACGTCAACGCTCTTGGTGAGGGCGATCGCGCCGGAGTTCGTCGCCTTCGCCTTGTAGGTGTTGGTGAAGGTGGGCTTCGTGGCGTCCGCGCCGTCGTAGGCGACGCTCGCCTGCAGCGTGCCGGCATTGTCCACAACCGTCACCACGGCATGATGCACCGCGTCGTCGTAGGTCACGTAGGCCAGATCACCCTTCCGCTCCACGATAGTGTACTCGTACGTGCCCGGCTTCGCGTAGGAGAAGGCGTCGAAGTTAACGCTTCCGTCCGCGCCGTTGGTCGCGGTCCGGACGGGCTTGGCCCCGGCAAGCTGCTCAGCAGTCATTTTGCCCTCGTACACATCGAAGGTGAACTCGCCGTCCTTGGGGACGATCGGCGTGTTGTCGTCCTTCTTCACATAGCTCTTCTGCGCACCGAGGGCCAGACCGGTCGCGGCCGGCTGGTAGGTGTTGGTGAAGGTATCCGAGCCGGATGCGCTCGTCACGATCGCCTTCGCATTCAGTGCTCCGTTCCCGCCGTCTGTGACCGTCACCGTATAGGTGAGGGCATGATTGTCATAGACCATGCCCGGCTCCGCGCCCGGCTGCTCCACGATGGTGTAGGTGAAGTCCTTGCTCGCGGCACCGTCCAAGTCGGAGAGCTGGAACTCGCGCGTGAAGCAGACCTTGCCGTTTGCATCGTTCTTCGCGGTGGCGATCACGTTGCCGGCAGCGTCCTTCAGGTCGAAGGTGAACTCGCCGTCCGCAGGCTTCGTCGTGTGATCGAAGCCGTCCGCAACCTTGATGGTCTTGGTCGCCGTCAGCTCCACGGATCCCTTTGCGGTGTAGGTGTTGTTGAAGGTGGGAGCCGTAGCGGTACCGTCATAGGTGACGGTCACCTTCGTCTTGTTGTTGTCGTCCTGGTTCTGCTCTACCTTGACGTGGACCTTGACTTTCTTGGCGTCGTAGGCCACGCCGTCGACGGACTGGCCGGCCTTCTCCTCCTTGAGCGTGTAGTCGTACTCGCCCAGGTTCAGGCCCTTGACGGTCAGCTTGACCTTGCCATTCTTATCGTTGGTGCCGCGAGCGTCCCCATTGCCGTCCTGGTCGTACAAGCCGAAGGTGAACGCATCGGCCGTCAGGTCCTTGCCCGCGAGAACTTTCGTGGCCTCAACGGTGACGTCCGCCGTCGGCTTCGTGTTGGTGAAGGTCGGCACGGCCTTCTCACCGTCGTAGGTGACGGTCGCCTTCAGCTCGCCCTTTTCGTCGGTGACCTTGACGTGGACCTTCACGCCCTTCGCGTCGTAGACGACGGTCGAGTCGGCGCCCTTCACCTCCTTGATGGTGTAGTCGTGGTCGCCCGGCGTAGCGTAGTCGATGGCTGCAAAGGCGACCTTGCCGTCCTTCTCGTTTTGGACAGTCTGGACCACGCTGCCGTCCTTGTCGAGCAGCTGGAACGTGAAGTCACTCCCCGCGAGCTCACCGCCCGTGAAGCGCTTCGTCGCCTTGAGCGTTACCGAGGTCTCCTTCGGGCGGTACGTGTTCGTGATCACCGCAATCTGATCGTCGATCACCTGAGATGTGGCGGTGCCATCATCCTTATAGATCTGCTCCATTTTGACGACTGGCTCGGTCAGATTTCCCTTGCCGTCATCCTTCACCGTTACGGTCACTTTGTATTCGGCGCTGGAGTAGCTGACACCGCCCAGCCAACTGGGATCGCTCTTGGCGGGCGTAGTCTCGGCAATGTAGTAGGTGTACTTGCCAGGCTTCTCATACTTAATCTCTCCGAAGCTAAATTCTTCGGCACTCGTAACGGTCTTCTCGACCTGCTTCATGCCGGCCACGGGCGCTGCCGTGGCACCATCAGGCATCGGCGTTCCATCGGCGGCGCGCAGGCAAAGCTCGAAGCTGTCGGCGCTAGTCCACTCACGGCCGGTGAACTTCTTCTTCGCCTTGATGCCTGTGAGCGTCACCGAAGACTTCACGCTGTAGCTGTTGGTGAACACCAGCTTGTTGTCTTTGGCCACCGTGCCGTCGGAATTCTGCGGGGCAATCCTGCCCGAGATGCTATCGCCTTCTTCAGTCAGATTCTTGTCACCCTGCTTGCGGCCGGTCAGCTTATAGCCCGCGGGCATCTTGTCTGCGCCGGTCAGCTCCTGCACCGCGTACTGGTCACCCTCGGCGAGACCGTACACACGGATCGTCTGGTCGGCCGTGATGGTCTGCTCGCGGCCGTTCTCGAGGTCGAACATTTTGCCGACCTGCTTCTCGCTTGCGGTCCCCGCGTTCTCAAACACCGCGGCCTTGTACGTCTTCCCCGCCGTCGTGGGCACGGTGAACTTGAAGGTGAACCCCGCGTCCGGTTTTCCCGTCAGGCCCGCTGGCACCATGACCTTCTTCATCACCTCGAGGCTCGCCTCGCGTTCGTTCGCCACGCGCACGCAGGTGGCGCCCGTAAACAGGGCGTTCAGATTCATGTCGCCCAGGTCGGCGCGGGCGCCCTTCGCATTAGTGTCACCAGACACGTCCTGCGTGATGCCCATACGTATCCAGCCCGTCTCGGTCTCCAGGCGGTAAGGTTCGTCCTTCTTGGTGGGCCCATACTGGTAGACACGTCCATTGGCGCCGTACTTAAGATGTACCTCATTCTCGCCGCCCTTGGCGTCATTGTTCCAGGAAAGGTTGCCGTTGCCGTCGAGCGTCCCGTCGGACGTCTGGCGCTGGCCCTTGATCCACGTGAGCGTGTTGTCGATGTCGCTCTCTGCGCCAAACTGGCCCAGACTCTTCATGAGCGCGCCCGGGCCCACGAACGTCGAAACGCCGTCATCGTCCGTACCAGCATCGGCATGGACGCCGTAATCGTCCACAATCACCTTGGTGAGCGTGTCGTTAAGCAGGAAGCCCTTGGGCGCCGAGACCTCCTTTAGGAAGTAAGTGCCCTTCTCGAGCGGCTTGTTATCGTCGCTCGTATTCGGGAATATGCCCGCACCTTCGAGCGGGACCGGGTTGCCGACTGACCCCGTCGTCAGGGTGTCGTAGGGGGTCTGCTCGCCCTTGAGCACGACCTTACCGTTCGCGTCTGCTGTCACCTGATCGGCCGTGTACAGGGCGAACTTCGCCCCGTCAATGGGCTTACCCTCGGTATCGGTCTTCTGCACGAACAGGCGATTCTGGATGTTCGTGACGAGCAAGCGCGTGGCGAACTGTCGCTTGAAGTTCGTGCCGTCTGCGATGTCGTCGCTGTACACGTGGACGGTGTTCTCAGGCGTCGCGTCGCCGATCGAGCTCGCCCTTGTGTGGTAGATAGCCACCGTGTACTCGGCATCCTTGCGGGCATCACCGCTCAGCAGGTAGTAGTACTTGGAGATGTCACCGGGCAGATTTTGAATCTCTACCTGGTACTGGCCGCTCGTGTTGAGCGTGAAGACGTGCGGGTCCTTCTTCGCCACCTCGATAGCGCCGACCATGCTCGGCTCCTTGGCGAGGGTGTATCCCCCTCCCGTCGATGGATCGCCCGACACGGCATACCAATTGCTCTGATCTTTGATATCTGTGCCTGCGCTTTTATCGCGCTTGAGCACCACAGCGAACAGTATGCCGGAGCCCAGGCTAACGGTCTCGTTGGACTTCGTCAGGTCATCACTCGCCTTGTACACGGTCGACGGCGCAGTGATGGTCTCCTTCGAGCCGGCGAACGCACCGCTCTGCCAAACGGAGCTGTCCGCGTCCATACCGCCGCGGTTGATGGTGACGCCGCCCGCGACGTTCTCGTCGCTCGCGGGCACGTACTCGAACTGCATGCTGCCATTCGTCGCCGTGAGACTCGAGCGGTATCCCTCGGGTACGCGCGTCTCCTTCAGGAGGTAGTACTTGTTGTTGTCGTGATCCTTGTTGTAGAGATCGTCGAAGTTGATGACGCCGTTGTCCACGTCGTTCGTGAGCGTTAGGTGGCCGGCCTCGTCCGTGGTACCGGAGCCGATGAGCTCGCCCACGGTCTTGAAGTCCTTGTCGGTCTTATAGAGCTTGAACTCGGCACCCTGTACGAACTTGCCGTCCTGGTCGAACTTGATGATGTCGGACTCGGGCACCGTCACGAGGTTGAACTTGAGCTCCATGTTGGAGTCGGTGGCGCCGCGCTCCAGGTAGAAGAACTTGAGGGTGTGGTTGGTGCCGTCGGCGAAGGTGTTGTCGTTGAAGCCCGAAGTGTCCTTATTCGCCTTCTGGTACTTGTTCTTCAGTGTGCCGTCGTTATTACCGTTCACCTTAATGTCGCCCGTACAAAAGTTGATGCTCAGACTCGCGCGGTTGTGAATACCGCCGATATCACCCACGAGGACATCGTCGATGAACACCCAGACGTCATCATCGCCGGCGAACTCGAACACCATGTCGTCGCCCGCGTTCGTCTTGCCGTCAGCAGGCTGCACGAATCGCGTGGACATTGAGAGGCCGAAGTGGTGGTTGACGGGGCGGCCGTCGTTGTAGCGCGAATCACCGGTGTTGTCTGCCTTGATGCCGGTTTGGACGAGCCGGCCGTTTTCCTCTTTGAGCACCTTGTCTGCCGCGTCGAACGGGAAGAACTGACCCTGGTGGGACGAATCGCCCACTTTGTCAATGCCCCAGGTGTCATAGATGTCGAAGGCATTCTTGTCAGCGTTGTAGGCTGCGTAGTTTTTGGAGCTGTCATAGACGTAGTAGCCGTTCTGAACCTTGAGGAGGCCCGTCACGCCAAAATGGGATGTCTTGCCGGTCTGGGCAGAGGAATCGAATAGGTAGCGGAGGGACTCGTCGCCCAAGGCTTCGGAAAGCTTCGGGTAGCCATCTGAAAGCGTGTTGTTGACGATGCCGGGCCGCGGGCTCGTGCCGCCCGTCCAATTGTTGAGCGGCCCATCACCCTTGCCGTCGTTAAACTGGAACTTGTGGCCTGCGTTGACGCCGCCGTTGCCGGAAACCGACAGATGGTTATCGGGATTCACCCAGTAATCAAACAGGTTGATTGTTGTCCCCGAAGGCGAAATCGTCGTAACCGTGTGGTCCGAAAACGCCGCTTCCGCACGGGTCGGCAGGAAGAAACTCGCCGTCAGCGCGACGGCGAGGGCCAAAACAATCACATATGGCGAGACCGGGCGCAGCCCACGACGACGGCCATAAGACATGACGGACCACCGCTCGCGCGGCCGGTGTTCACCAGGAAGTTCCCTGCTTAGACACCCCCCCGGTAGCATTATTCACGAGTCGAGACGTCGTCTCTCTGAGCTCCTGCATAATTTCCCCCCCCCAGTCATACGGCGACCTGCCCGGGTGCTCCCCGGGGGCCGAGGCAGTCTGGCACATGCCCGCAGTCGTTCAAGGAATACCAACCCCAGCATATGTCTCTTAAGATATCTTAGTCTTATTCTATGACAGTTTTTGTCTCATTACCGATGAAATCGGCTCAGTCCCTTTGTCGCATGCTAGAGCGTGTGGAGCAGGGCGATGAGGAAGCGGATGCCCTGGAGGTAGGCGCGGCGGGTGATGCGCTCGTTGGTGCCGTGGACGCCGCGGTCGCACTCGTCGTCATCAACCACAAAGGCCGAGAAGCGAATGCACTCAGGGCAAATGGGCTGGTAGTTGGCAGCGTCAGTCGCGCCGATCACGGTCGAGGGGACAATCGCCAACGGCTCGGATGATCCGTTTTCCTCCGTCCCCTTTGGATCGCGGAAATAGCGGGCGGCGATGGAGCGAACCGCCTCGAGGCCGGGACCACCGATGCGCGGGGACGGCGAGGGTTCGGAGCTGCCGGGGCCCAGCTCCACTTCGACACGACCGGCAAGGTCCGCCCCGGCAACCGCCTCACGGCAGCGCGCCACAACGTCGGCCACGCTCGTGCCCTCGAGTATGCGGAAGTTAATGTTGGCCCACATATCCTGCGGCATCACGTTAGCACCGGTGCTACCGCCCTCGATTTGGGTCGGTGCACAGGTGGTGGTCACGAGCGGATAGAGCTTCTTGCTGGCGAGGCAATCGCGGACAATGGCGCCCCCGTTGGCGGCAATCTCATCCGCCGTGTAGAGCCCCAGCTCGACAAGCTGCGCGGCAAGCAGATCGGTCACGCGCGTCGGCCACTCGATATCGCAGATTGCGGCGATGGCACGGCTGAGCACCTCGAGCGACGTGCCGCCGTAGGGGTTGGACGAATGCCCGCCCTCGCTACGCGTACTCAACACGATATCGGCGTAGCCCTTCTCCGCGAGATCGGCATGCATAAGCCAGCCCTCGCCCGCGCCGTACTCGGCAGCCGAAACGATACGGTAGTCGCCCTCGTCGATCAGGTACTCAAGCTCAATGCCGCGCTCCTCGAGCGCGCGGCCGATGGCGCCTGCGCCGCACTGCGTAGTCTCCTCGTCCTGGCCAAAAGCCAGCAGCAGGGTGCGCTTATGCTCCCAACCGTGCGCCAGCGCATACTCGACGGCCTCGAGAATGCCTGCGACCTGGTCCTTCATGTCGATCGCGCCGCGACCCCAAATGTAGGTGTCGTCCACGTGCCCGCTAAAGGGGGCGTGCGTCCAGTCGGCCTCGGTACCCGGCACCACGGGGACCACGTCCATGTGGCCCATGAGCATAACGGGCTTGAGAGCAGGGTCGGAGCCGGAAAGCGTCACCAACAGCGAGTGGTCGATAAGCTCGACCTCGCCCGCCGCAAATACGTGCGGCCAGGCCTGCTGCATATACGCGCGCAGGTCGTCGAAGGGCTGCCAGTCCACCGCCTCGGCATCCATGCTCGAAATGGTCGGAAACGACAGCACGCGGCCCAAGCGCTCGCACGCGCCGACCTCGTCTATATCGGCAAAATCGTCCTCATGCGCAAAGAAGCGCCAAACCTCGGCCATGACATCCTTTCGATTGTGACGACAAAGGCCGCCCCACGGGAGCGGCCCTGCAACGTAAGCGTTTGCGGTCGGTTATTTGTCCTCGAGATAGCGAGAGAGGAACTCACGAGTGCGCTGGTGTTTGGGGTTGCCGAAGAGCTCGGCCGGCGCGGCATCCTCTAGCACCACGCCCTTGTCCATAAAGACCACGCGGTCGGACACGGTTCGGGCAAAGGCCATCTCATGCGTGACGACGACCATGGTCATGCCGTCGGCGGCGAGCTTGCGCATGACCTCGAGCACCTCGCCCACGATCTCGGGGTCGAGCGCGGAGGTCGGCTCGTCGAACAGCATGATCTGCGGATTCATACATAGGGCACGAGCGATGGCCACGCGCTGTTTTTGACCACCGGACAGGCGGCCAACGGCGGCGTGCGCGAACTTTTCGAGTCCCACGCTCGTCAGATGCTCCATCGCGACCTTCTCGGCCTCGGCCTTGCTCATCTTTTTGAGCGTGACGGGCGCGAGCGTGCAGTTGTCGAGCACATCCATGTTGTTGAACAAGTTAAAGCCCTGGAACACCATGCCGATGTCCTCGCGCAATTTGTTGATGTTGCAGCGCTCGGCCGTGAGGTCCTGGCCGTGGAACCAGATGTGGCCCGCGTCCGGGGTCTCGAGCAGGTTGAGGCAGCGCAGGAAGGTCGATTTGCCCGAGCCCGAGGCGCCGATGATGGTGACAACCTCACCGGAATTGACGGACAGGTCGATGCCCTTGAGTACCTCGAGTGAGCCAAAGCTCTTGCGCAGGCCCTCGACGCGGATAAGCGGCTCTTGGTTTTGCACGGCTGCCGCAGTGCCGGTAGTGGCGGTATCTGCCATGATGATTCTCCTCGTCTTAAGCCTAGTTAGAGCTGGGCAGCGTGGCCGGAGCCTCGGCGCCGAGCTTTTTGCCAAAGGCCTCGAGCAGGCGGCTCGCCACGAGCGTCAGGATCAGATAGACCACAAGCGCCACGCAGTAGACCTCCATCTGGCGGTAGTACACGCCGGCGACGGTGGTGGTGGCGTACATGAGGTCGAACACGCCGATGACCGAGAGCACCGACGAATCCTTGATGTTGATGATGAGCTCGTTGGTGAGCGCCGGGATCGCGTTTTTAATACCCTGAGGGAACACGACCTTGCGCATAGCCTGCCACTGCGACAGGCCCAGCGAGCGCGCAGCCTCGGCCTGGCCGGGATCGATGGACTCGATGCCGCCGCGCAGGACCTCCATCATGTAGGCGGTAGAGTTGAGCGAGATGGTGACGAGGCCAGCAGTGAAGGTACTCCAGATCTGGTTGGCCTGGGCGGTCTCGAAGCCCATGCCGCGCAAAACGGTGAAGCCCGCGTAATAGATGAGTAGGCCCTGGACCATCATGGGCGTGCCACGCACGATGGTGGAGTAGATGGTCGCAAAGCCTCGGCCAATGCTCTTAAAGAAGCGCACCAAGTCGTTGTCCACGCGATCGAAGGTCTGAATGCGCAAAAACACAAAGAGCAGCGCAAGGAAAAAAGCGATGACGGTACCGAAGGTCGCAAGTGCGATGGTGATCTCGATGCCGCGGACAAAGAAGTCCCCGCTCTTGTAGGTCATGTAGACCAGGCTCGACAAAAAGTCGCTGGGGTTGGAGTCCGAGACAATACTCACCTGCACCAGGTCGATAAACGACATGACGCAGCGGTCGACAAAGAAGATCGCCGCGATGACGACCACGACATAGCTGCCCAGGCGCGCGCCGCGACGGAAACGCTCGGATGCAAACGGTGACTTTTCGCGATAGTCGCTCCAGTGCATAACCTTGGTGACGAGCGCTGCCGCCGACACGACGATCCAGGCCCAAAGAATCGCCCAAAGGCAATCTTGGAAGATGCCGGTGGGCGCCAAAAAGCTCAGCGGCGTGGGGTTGCGCTGGCTAAATGCCAAGCCGAGCGCCGCGATAACGCTCGTGCCCAGGTACACATAACGGTGGTCGGCCTTGATAAAGGAGGCCAGACGATTGATGCCTTTCATGCTGCCTCCCTATGCCGGCTGACGGTCGAGGCACGCGTCCCACATCTGGTCGCGCTCCTCCTGGCTGATGCCCTTGAGCGTCTTATCGATAAGTTTGAGCAGCTTGTCCGAGCCCTTGCGGCAGCCGACGTTTGCCGTAACCTCCTGCTTAAAGCCCTCGCCCTCCGCAAAGCGAATGGGCACGATGCCCGGGTTTTGGGCCATATAGCCCTTCTCGTTTTCGGTGTTGTAGGTCACAGCGTCACAAGTGCCCTGCAGCAGGTTCGAGAACACCGTGGGTACCGAATCGACCGGATTTTTGTGGACGACGCCCGGGATCTCGTCAATGACGGTGTCGAGCATCGTGTCCTTTTGGCCGAGCACCGTGGCGCCGCTAAAGTCGCTGAGCTTGGTCGCGTTTTGGTAGGGCGAGCCCTCTTTTACGAATAGGCCAAAGTAGCCGATAAAGTACGGATCGGAAAAGCCGACGGACTCCTCGCGCTCGGGCGTGGCGCTCATGCCGGCAATGATGAGGTCGATCTGGCCATTGTTAAGTGAATCGATGAGGCCCGAGAAGCTCTGCTTGACGGCAACGGGCTCACCGCCAAGGGCCTTGCAGACGATCTTGGCGATCTGCACGTCGTAGCCGTCGGCATAAGCGCCCTGCACGTTATCGATGGGGATCGTGAACTCGCTGGCCTCGGAAACCTGCCAGTTGTACGGGGCGTAGGCCGCCTCCATGCCAATGCGGATCTTATCCTTGCCGATAACGGAATCGGACAGGTCATCGCGACCGCCGCCCGTCGTGGGCTGAACTACTTCCAGCGTGGAGGGACGCTGGCAGCCGGCAAGTGCGCCGGCGACGACAGAAGCGCTCGCAGCGAGAGCGCTACCCAAAAAGATGCGACGGCTGCATACCGGCTGTGGATGCGCGTCGCGCTGTTGTCGAGATTGCATCTGGTGCCTTCCCAATTTCGTTTTGCTGACAATAAGACAGGATATACGCCCGCAACCAGCAGCGCGGCATGTGCGCGAAAAATTAATAGACACACGAGGACGATTGGCGCAAAGCAGCCTGCCCCATGTACCACTTGGCATGAAAAAGGCGAGGCATAGACCTTCTGGTCATGCCGTGCCTTTTGAATGGCAAATTGTCGCTCTGGGCGGCTCGCAGCGTCGACCGGCCCGCCGTTCGTCAGAACGGCGAAACCTAAGGGCGCAGCGTCGACCGGTCCGTCGTTCGTTAGAACGGCGGAACCTCTAGAGCAGGGTGACGCTAAAGCTGCGGACGTCCGTCTCGCCCGGCGCCAGCGTGATCGTGTTGACCTTGTGCTCAAAAACGTCGTCCTCGGTGTCCATGGTGGTATGACCGGTCCAGGGCTCGAGCGCCACAAACGGAGCGTCGTTGGCGGCAGACCACACGCCGATGTACTTAAAGCCCTCAAAGTCGATCTTGACGCCGTGGCCCGACTTGCGACCGCGCAGCGTGAGCGTGGAGCCCGGGGTATCGGTGAACATGATGGCGTCGTTATCGAAGCTGCGGTGCGTGATGGGCAGCACGTCCGAGTTGTCGGGGGCCTTGTAGCTGCCCTCGAACGTCATAAGGCCATCGGGCGTGATGATGGGGGCCTCGTTCGTCCAGGCCTCGGTAAACGCCAGCTCGTAATCCTCGAACGCCTCGTCTTCGGCACCGGGGGCGGGCACGTTGAATGCAGGATGACCGCCCACCGAGAACGGCAGGGCCACGTCGCCGGTGTTGGTGACGGCAAAGGTCTGCGTGAGCGTGGCGTCGCCGGTCAGGGCATAGGTCATGTTGAGCTTAAAGTGGAACGGGAACGCCTTGAGCGACTCGGGCGTGTCAGTGATCTCGTACGTTACCGAGGAGCCGTCCTCCGAAACCTCGACCAACTTGTGCTCGACGATGCGAGCGAGTCCGTGGCGCGGCATCTCGCAGGTGCCGGCCGCAGATGTCGCCATGTTGTTGCGCAGCGATCCCACGATGGGGAACAGGATAGGCGCATGCTTGCCCCAAAAGGCCGGGTCGCCCTGCCATAGATACTCGTTGCCGTTGAGGGCAAGGCTCGTGAGCTGGGCGCCCATGGAATCGATGGCCGCGATGAGGCCGCCGCGCTTGATGGTAGTGACGGTGGACATGCTACTTCCTCCAATAGTAAACAACGGTGTCGAGGGCTATTGTCCCACTCTTGGCGGCGGGGTTGAGCGACAGGTGCAGTTATTGAGCAATAGCGTAAAGGTCAAACCCGCCCTGCGGCGTGCTATCGACCGTATCGGGCGCCTGTGAATTAAAACTCACCGGAACCATGCGCTTTGAGGCACGGTAACGCGTGCCGTCGGTGGCGACGGGCGGCTCATCGACCGTGAGCTCGTAGTCGCCGGGCTTGAGCTCGATGCCGTCACCTTCGGAATTGACGTATTGGTACTCGTCGATCGCTTGCCCCTTGAGCGTGCGACCCACGATATGGACGAGCATCTGGCTGTCGCCGCGCGCGGTGTCCCACGTCGCGCCGTCCTTGACCTCGACCGATACATGCACCGAGCGCGTGCGGCTGAGCGATTGTTCGACGGACATCTCGACCTTGGCGGCGTCTTTTCGTTGTTGTTCAACATGGCTCCAGACGTTTCCAATTACCGAGCATGCGATAACGCCGGCCATGAAGGCGATGAGGATGGGGCCGAGCGGAGAGCGACGGCCCGCGTCCTCCTCGCGAGCCAGGTCGGGGCGACGTGTGGGCGCGGGCGCCTGAGCACCCTGCGAGGGCACGTCGAGAATGCTGAAGGATGCCGTGCTGTCGGGGTCGATGGTATGGCGAGGTTGCGGGGTCTTTGCCGGCGAGATGGACATATCGGCCGGCTCACCGAGCGTGGCTGTGGCATCGGCCTTAGCCTCATCGGCCTCGGCTTGGGCCCAAGCCTGTTCAAAGGTTAGGGGTTCGGCGGCATCGGAGTCCGAATCGGAGACGGCGTCGGCATCGTCGCCCGACACATCACTCGGCAACGGCTCATCCCACTCCTCGTCCGGAACCTCGCCCTCGCTATACCACCATTCAAAGTTATCGATATCCATACGGGGCGCCCCCTTGGCCTCGCAAATAAACACTTGCTAGCCTTATATCCCCAGACGGCGCTGGAGCTCGCCGGCACAGACAGGAAAACCGTCACAACATTCAACGCTTTTCCTCGTTTTCGAGATTTTCGCCGAATGTTGTGACGGTTTAGGCAGCAGCCCCCTTGTCACATCTGGAGGGTAACGGGGATTTGGATGCAGCAAAAGTCCTCTTGGTGGGACTCGTCGTAGCTGGTGGTATCGAGGTAGCAAAAGTCGAAAGCGTTGCCGATAGGCCGGAGCGCGTGCTTGTCCATGCAGGCCACGACGGCGCGGATGCCCTCGGGTTCGTACGGCATGCCCCAGCGGCTCATGCACAGGTATGTGCCCTCGGGCAGCACTTCGATGCCGATCTCTGCCAGCTCGGCAGGATCGCTCGGCAGCATTTCCTCGGCACCGCGCGGCAGCACGGCAAAGGAGCCGGCACCGGCGATAGGGTCGTCGGAATGCAGCGCCTCGCGACGTAGCATGGCGCCCCAGCCGCGCATGGGACGCGTGCCCGTCAACGTACGCATGCGCAGGATTGCCCGCATGAGCGTGGGGTGAAGCATCGAGCGGCCGCGCTCGATATCGCCCGGAAACTCCTCAAAGACCACGTAGCGACGCTCGAATTGCTTGAGCTCCGGCTTGCCCTCGCGCTCGCGCCAGTAAACCGCCTCGTCGTAAAAGCTTAGACGCTCCTGTACGCTCGCGCGCTCGGCTTTGAGCCCGGCAATCTGCTCATCGAGCGCCTGCACCCGCGAGCGCAGGTGATCGGTCATCTCGCCAATGTCGAACGTCGAGGTCAGGCGGTCAATCTCGTCGAGTTCGAGCCCCAGGTCGCGCAGCATGCAGATCAGACGCATGAGCGGGATCTGCGTGGGCGAATAGAAACGGTAGCCCTTTTCGTTCACCACGGCGGGTTTAAACAGACCGATCTTGTCGTAGTAGATGAGCGTTTGGCGCGAAACGTTAAACAAGCTCGCCATCTCGCTAATCGCATACATGCCCGTCTGCATAGGTCCTCCCGACACATCCCTTTTGCGCACAAAGCCCGCCGCCCACAGGGGCAGCGGGCTCAAACACTACTCGTATCCTACCCTAAAGACGCCTATGACCAGCGCTTATAGTTTGCACATGACACGCCGACGGCCTCGAGCGCCTTGGCGGCGATGTGATGCACCGCGTCATCGAGCGTGGCGGGGCCGTTGTAAAACGTGAGCATGGGCGGCATGAGCATGACGCCCGGTACGCGCGCCAGGCGCGCCATGTTGTCGACATGAATGGCGCTGAAGGGCGTCTCGCGCACCATGAGCACCAGGCGGCGCTGCTCTTTCATCTGCACGTCGGCCGCACGCAGCAACAGGTTTTCGCTGTAGCCGCTCGCGATGCCGGCGAGCGTCTTCATGGAGCAGGGTGCCACGATCATGCCATCGACCGGATAGGTGCCGCTTGCGAAGGCAGCGCCGATGTTCTTGTTGTCGTAGACCACATCGGCATGCGTGGCAAACTCGTCGAGCGTCATGCCGAGCTCCTGCTCGATGGTGATCTCTCCCCCGCGCGTGACGACAAGCGCCGACTCGGCACCTGCCTGGCGCAGGCATTTGAGGCACTCAAGACCCAGCGCGGCACCGCTGGCGCCAGACACGCCAACGACAATGCGACGGGGACGGACAGAAGACTCAGGCATGACGGCTCCTTAACTACTTGGTAGGGCTACTTACTAGAAAGCAATCTCCTTGGCCCACTTGTCTGTGTCGATCTCCATGAACTGCGAGCGAATGAAGTTCTTCTTGAGGTCGAACGGGACCGTGCAGTCGAAGATGGCCTTGCAGGCGATGCCGTGCTCGCGAATCGTGGGGTCGAACGCGGGGTCGTTGGACGGGTCGAGCACGTGGCAGTGGCAGCCGGGGATGGTGATGAGGTCGACGTCGGCCTGGAAGCGCGTGGTCATGGCCCACATCACGTCGCTCATATCGAAGATATCGACATCCTCGTCAACAAGGATGACGTGCTTGAGCTCGGAGAATGCCGAGAAGGCGAGCATGGCGGCGTTGCGCTGACGGCCCTCGTCATTTTTGCTCGACTTCTTGAACTGCATGATGGCAACGAACTTGCCGCCGCCGCAGGGAGCAGCGTGGACGTTGAGCAGGCGGCCCGGGATAGCGGTCTCGACCATCTTGTAGATGGAAGCCTCGGTGGGGATACCGGCCATGGACACGTGCTCGTGCGAAGGGCCGATGCAGCTCTCCATAATGGGGTTGACACGCGTGGTGACGGCGGTGATCTTGATCACCGGGCAGACCTTGGCGCCGCCGGTGTAGCCGGGGAACTCGGGCATGGCGTAGCCGTGGCCGTTGACGTCCTCGTTGATGGTCTCGTCGTGCATGAGGTAGCCCTCGAGCACGTACTCGGCATTGGCGATGCACTTCTGCGGAACGGTGACGCAGTCGGCAAGCTCGACAGCGTGGCCGCGCAGGGCGCCGGCAATTTGCAGCTCGTTGAAGCCGAGCGGTGTGGTGGGAGCCTCAAAACCGCAGCACATGTACACGGCGGGGTCCAAACCGATGGAGATGGAGATGGGCATGTCTTCGCCGCGCTGGCAGTACTCGTCAAAGAACGCGCCCAGGTGACGGCTGCCGGGGGTAATCCACATGGCAAGCTTATCCTTGTCGACGCAGGAGAAGCGGTGGATGGTCACGTCGGACTGGGAGCCGTCGGGGCTCGTGCCGTAGGCGAGGCCCATGGTGATGTAGGGGCCGCCATCGACGGGCGTGTTGGTGGGAGCGGGAACGATCTTGCGCAGGTCAAAGCCCTCGTCGGTCGCCTTGTACACGGCCTCCTGACAGTCGACGTGCGCACCCTCGGCGATCTGCTCGGGCGCGATCAGGTTCTCGAAGCGCTTGCCGATCTCGAGGCCCAGGTGCTCCTCGTCCAGGTCGAGCAGGGCGGCAACGCGCTTGCGGCTGGCAAGCATGCCGATGCAGACCTTGGCATCGTCAAAGCCCTTGACGTTGTTGAAGACCATCGCCGGGCCCTCTTTGGTCGGGCGCATAACGGTGCCGCCGGCACCGACGTGGCGATAGACGCCCGAGACCTCGGCATCGGGATCGACCTGGGTGTCGGTCTCGAGCAGCTGGCCCGGCATCTCGCGCAAAAAGTCGAGCGCGGAGCGCAGGTCGTGGATCTGGGAAGCATCGGTAGTGGACATAGCATGCTCCTTTCGGGAGAGTGCCCGGCGGCGAGGATGCCGCCGGGCTGGGTAACGTAGTGGGGCCGCGGCGCTCATAGATGGGACGCTCGGCCACTCGCAGTTCGAGCACTCGGCTGCTTACAGCCCAAGCGCTCGACCGCTTACATCAGGCCAAAGAGGTGGAACCAGGCGGCCTCGACCAGCACGACGATAAAGACGACCACAGTGAGGGGAATGCCCATGCGCATAGCCTCTTTGGAGGTGTAGCCGCCGGCGTCCTTGCCCTCGCCGATAAGGATCGGCAGGTTGTGGAACGGCAGAATGTAGTGGATGTTGATGGACGTGAAGACGATGAGCGCCACGGCGAGCGGGCTCACGCTGGAGCCGGCCGCGAAGCTGATGAACGCCGGCACGCACACGCCGAGCACGGCCATGACCGAGCCCATGAACATGTGGATGATCATGGAGAGCGCGGCGACAAGCAGGGCGAACAGGAAGATGTTCTCGGGCACGGAGCTGGGAAGCACGACATCGGCGATCCAGGCGTTCATGCCGGTGGCACCGCCCACGGAACCCACGGCCATGGCGGCCGTCAGGAACATGAGGGACTTGATGTCGACAGCGTTCCAGCTGGCGGGGGTAAGGACCTCGCCGATGATGGGCATGGCGAGCGCGACACCGATGGCAAGTGTCACCCAGCCGATGTAATCGCCCGAGACGGTGAGCCACAGCGCGATGGCGATGACAAGCCACACGATGGTGCGGATCTCCTTGACGGAGAGCTTACCGAGCGCGGCCTGCTTGGCCACGATCCGCTCGCGATCGTAGACGAGCTCCTTGCTGGGTTTAAAGAGGAAGAGGCCCAGGAACAGCGTGCACAGCAGCGCGACCAGCATAGGCACGCTCATGTACAGGAACCAGTCGACAAAGGACGGGCTCATGCCGCCGGCCTCGGCGCTGTACTGCGCAACGAGCGGGTTGAGCGTGGAATCGCCCGTCAGGAAGAACATGGAGCCCGGGGCGGCAGCGGCAAACACGAGGAAGCCGAGCTTGCCCTTGTCCTCGTCACCATAGCCGGCGGACTGGGCGATAACCGAGACGACGGCGAGGATGAGGAAGGCACGGGGGAACGGATGCGGGATCAGCAGCGACAGCACAAAGGTGAGCGCGAAGATCGAGATGATGAGCGACTTGGCGTCGCGCACGAACTTGAGCATGAACGCGTAGGCGATGCGCTCGCCCAGGCCCGACTCCTTGACGGCGCTGGCGATGAGGTAGGCGCCGATGACGAGCCACATGGTGGCCTTGGTCCACGAGCTAAACGTGGAGGCGACCGTTGCCGAGATGCTCGCGGCGCCCGTGTCGTCCACGCACACCTTGAACAGGACGAGCAGCGCGCAGTAGAGCAGGCCCACAAAGCCCGGCTGTGCCACACCGCATGCCCAGAACACTACCGTGGCGAGCGTCAGTGCCAGACAGGTCTGACCGCCGACCGTGAGCTCGACCGTCGAGCTCAGCTCCGCCAAAGGAAGAAACTTCACCAGCAAAAAGACAACGATACCCAGCACAAAGCCAACTTCGCGCTTGGTGATCTTAAACGCCTTCTTTTCCGCTTCCATCTCCCCACCTTTCTTGTTGAGGGCGCACCGGATTCGCGGCCACGTTGCCACTTAAAAAGGGGCGCCCGTTATCGGACACCCCTTACGTTGCGCTGTGTTGTGGCAATACAGTCAAGCGGGATTTTTGGATGAGAAGCGATCCTCTGGGCAAAAACCGTCACAACATTCGACGCTTTTCCTCGATTTCGAGATTTTCATCGAATGTTGTGACGATTTGGATGTGGCAAAGGGACTGTCTTTTGTTTCACATAGCGAGATCCGTACGGATGGATGGGTCGCTGAGGGCCTCGCGAAGCCAGGGGGCCAGCTGCTCGGGGTGACCCTGCAGGTAGCCTTTAAGCTCGAACGGGGCCACGCGGCGCACTTCCGAGATCTCCTCTTGGTTGATATGCAGCTCGCCCGGCTCAACATGGGCAAGGTAGACCTCGCACCATTCGCACTCGCAGCGGCCGTCGCCGTGGTCCTCGCGGTACACCACGTGTCCGAGGTGCTTGAGCTGATCGGGCTCGCGCGTGATGCCAAGCTCTTCGTTGATGCGACGTGCCGTGGCGGCCGCGACGTCTTCCCCGGGGAGCGGATGACCGGCGCAGCTATCGGCCAGCACCCCGCCCCACAGGCGTTTGAGCGGACTGCGACGACAGAGCAGCAGGCGCGCGTCTTCGCCCTGGCCCTCGACCAGAAGCGTCAGAAATGCCTGATGCAGGATTCCCTCGCCGGTATGGGCCTCGATGCGGTCGACGGGGCCAAGCGCCTCGCCGGTCGCGGCATCGACCGCCACGACCTCGGCGCCTGCGCCGCCTTCATCCCAGCCGGCGCGCAGAATGCGGGCTGCGGCCTCCTCGAGCGCGGCGATGAGTTCCTTGGTGGTATCGAGCATGCGCCGCAAGTCGTCCGCCGTCGCGTTCTCCACATGAAAACCCGTGCTTGCAACTACCGGCACGCCAAAGCGCGTGGCCAGCGCCGCCGCAATATCGTGCGCCGGAATTTCGTCTCGATGGCACGGAACGGCCAGGATGCTCACCGTCGCCGTACGGCCGGGCTCGGGGCGAGGAATGGCCTGCGCCGTGGCGCCCAGGTGCGCAAACTCCGGCGAGCAGGCGTACACCGCCATGCCTCGCGGCGTCACCGTCAACTGGGCCTCGAGCGCAAACTTGCCCTCGCCCACTACAACCTTTGTCGTGTGCATACCCATGGGATCTCCTGTCGCCCGCAATGTACCTGAGACCATCTTCGCCTGTATTGCGACTATACAGGCAAGCGCAGCCTGCGACAAAGGAGGCAGGCACCTGACACATTCTGTTAGAGTTGCAGGGATTGAATCCCGCTTATTCATGCGACATTGGAGTGACAACCTTGACCGCCGCAACCACGCCTAAAAGTAAGTCAACCGCCGCCGCGCTCTCCCCCGCGCGCACCAGGCTCTGCCTGGCGCTGCTCGTGCTGTTGGGATTCTCGCTCGGCTGCTCCGAGTTCGTGGTCATCGGCATCGAAAGCGACCTGGCGACGGAACTCGGCGTATCACTTGCCACTGCGGGCCAGCTCATCAGCGTGTTCGCGCTGGTCTACGCCATCGCGACGCCGGTGCTTGCGCTCAGCACGGGGCGCTTCCGTCGTTACCAGCTGCTCGTGTGCTACAGCATTATCTTTGTGCTCGGCAATCTGGTCATGGCGTTGGCGCCCAACTTCCAGGTACTGTTTATCTCGCGCATTGTCCTGGGATCCGTCTCGGGCGCACTGCTCGCCGTGGGCGTGACGTACATCCCCGAGCTGCTGTCCCCGCAGCAAACTTCGCTTGCCATCTCGGTCGTGTACGGCGCGTTTTCCGTGGCGATGGTCTTTGTGACCTCGATTGGCAAGTTTGTGGCCGACACGCTCGACTGGCACGTGGCCATGTACGGTACGCTGACCTTTGCCGTTTTGATCTGCGGAGCGCTCGTGGCGTTTATGCCGCGCGCCGGACAGACCGACGAACCTGCCACCTTTCGCGAGCAGGCGGGGCTTCTACGCGAACCGAGCATCATCACCGGCATGCTCATCTTTTTGTTTGGCGTGGGATCGGTCTATGTGTTCTACGGCTACGTGACGCCTTATCTTGAGCAGGTGCTGGGCATGGGCACTGTTCAGGCGAGCACCACGCTTATGGCCTACGGCGTGTTCTGCCTGGTCTCGAACATCTTGGGCGGATGGATCGACGCGCGCTTTGGCATGAAGGCGCTGCTTGTGACGTTTGTGCTGCAAGCTGCGGCGTTACTCGGGCTGTTTGCCGTGGGCGACACCATGCCGCTCGCGCTGGTCTTTGTCTTTAGCCTAGCGCTGCTCATGTACCTGTTCTCGGTGTCATGCATCACGCACTTTATGGACGTGGCGCGCAGCCGCCATCCCAAATCGATGGTACTCGCGAGCTCGGTAGAACCCATGGCGTTTAACGTCGGCATTTCGTTTGGCACCGCAGTGGGCGGCGCCGTGGTGAGCAGCGTTGGCATTGCCTACGTTGGCGCGGTTGGTGCCGCGTTCTCGCTTGTGGCCTGGGCGCTTACGCTGGTGACGATTAAGTTGGCTCGCTGGGAGCGCCGTCGTCAATCAGCACAGCCCTCAATACGAGCATAGGGGCGAACACAGCCCAGGAGCCCAGGGTGGCGAGCAACCGGTGAAAACCGTCCCATACGGGTAGTACTTATCCACCTGCAAGCTCCAGCAGTGCAATTTCATGTATTTCAGATACACGATTTTCTACGATTTCGTGTATTTCAAGTACACGAAATGCGCGTGGGGTAACTCAAAGGCGGCGGCAGCCCATTGTCTGCCGCCGCCTTTTATACCGGATTTTATAGATATGTGGGGCGTTTACTCCATGCCCAGCAGCTCGCGCATCTGAGTTGCGTAGTTAGATGCCATGTTACCGTAGACAATCTACACGCCGCCGTTAACATGCACATGAGCCAGGCCCCCGAATCCGCCCGATTTGGGGGCCTGGCTCATCAAAATGTACGCTAAATCCATGAGGGTATATAATGGGACGTTCTGTTCGAATGCACGAAGGAAGGGGTGATGATGCCTGGTCACGAGAAGCGCGTCTTGTCGCTTGACGGCCTGCGAGGGCTCGGGGCTCTGATGGTGTTCCTGTATCACGTCGACATCATGGTCAAGCCGTTTGGCGCGGGGGGGTCCGAGTCTCTTCCCTGGCACCGCGTCGGTTATGGTGTTCTTCATCCTGTCTGGCATAGTGCTGTCTCTTGTTCCCTTTAAGCACATGGGAAACGGCGGGTACGACTGGCTTGGCTATTACCCAAGAAGGGTCGTCCGCCTTTGCGGGCCGCTGTTTGCGGCGATTGCGCTGGCCCTTCCTGCGGGCTACGTGGCCTGGCGCCTGGGGTCCACATCGCGCTCCGCGCTTGCCGTCGCCTACGACGCGGGCCTTCCCACTGCGGTTCATGACATCCTCATGCAGTTCGACGTGCTGTTCAACGTGTCCGATGGCGTCAACAACCTCTTTGGCGCGCAGCTCGTCCGCGTTGACTCTCCCGTCTGGTCCATGAGCTGGGAGCTCTGGTTTAGCCTGACGCTTCCGCTGGCCATCTGGTGCATATCAAGGATTCGCCGGACGGGTCTGGCGGTTGTTGCGACCTTTATTGCGGTGCTTGTCTCGCACTGGACGGGCTACTTTCCGCTGCGCTTTTGCCTGATGTTCTGGCTTGGCGTCATGGTGGCCCGGCGATTCGACAAAATCAAGGCCGCCAAGCTTTCAATGCTGGCCGAGCTGGCGCTGCTTGTAGCCTCCGTTGGTGTTATCGAGCTCTCGCTCGCGTGGCATCCCGGTGGGGTCCTCGAGGCGTTGAAGTCCACCGCCATGAACGCGGCCTGCCTGGTGGTGGTTGTCGTCGCGATCGCCGACGGGTTCACGCGCCGTGCGCTCTCTGCGGCCCCCATGGTCTTTTTGGGAAAGGTGTCGTACAGCCTCTACCTTACCCACGCCATTGTCATCGGTGCGCTCGTTGCCCTGCTGCCCAGGCTCGGGATTGTCGACCCGCTCGCGATTGCCGCGGTCTCGCTGCCCGCAAGCATGCTCGTCTCCGTTGTGTTCTGGCGCATAATCGAGGTTCCCAGCATGAACCTGTCGCGCTCGCTGGCATCGTCAGGGCCTAGGGACGCCGTTCGATAATGTGTCGTACTTGGCTTCGTTTGGAGAGAGCTGATCATGAATAGCCCAAAGCCCGTCCACCGCGTTCTCTTTGTCTGCCACGGCAACATCTGCCGCTCGACGATGGCTGAATCGGTGTTTACCGAGCTGGTGCACCGCGCCGGGCGCGCGGGCGAGTTTGTCATTGATTCCGCCGCGACCTCGACCGAGGAGATCGGCAACCCGCCACATCACGGTACCGTTGCCAAGCTACGCGAGGTCGGGATTCCCGTCGTTGCGCACCGTGCCCGCCAGGTGCGTCGCACAGAGTATGGCAACTGGGATCACATTGTTTATATGGATGCTGAGAACGCGCGTGGCCTGCGTCGCATCTTTGGCAACGACCCCGACGGCAAAATTACGCGCTTGCTCGATTGGACCGAGCGCCCCGGCGACGTGGCCGATCCCTGGTACACCGGCAACTTCGATGCCACCTACCGCGATGTGCTCGACGGTTGCACCGCTATGCTCGAGCAGATGTAGGTTCGCGGGCGCACAAACCGCGCGAACCGCGTCATCGGTATACATCGAGCGTGGATTTTCTCTCGTATACAGATCGAGCGTGGAAAATCTCCCACTTTGAGCGTTCAAGTGCGCTCTAAACGGGAGAAAATCCACGCTCATTTTCTCGGGCAGTGGAACTCGATACGACCAAGGGACTGCCCCTTTGTCACATTCGGGACTGGCCCTAGACCGGCTTGACCTCCAGCTTTATCCCCTCGGCGCAGGAGTCACCCAAAACATCCGAAAGGGCCCAGGTCGCATATAGCGGCAAATAAAGAACAGCTCCGCTGCGTTCAACGTTGCCTCTCGAGAAAACAATCCCGAGCCTTACACCATATTCGGCCGTATCAAGCACATGGCCGAGCGCGGCGTGCGCGTGGTAATAGGAACCCGATTTAACCTCGATCGGAACAGCTGTTCCATCCGGTCCGTCGACCACAAAGTCCACTTCGCCGCGCTTCTTTGTCTGATAGTAGTAAAGCTGGCGATTTTGGGCAGCCAGCTGCTGGGCCACCACGTTTTCGTAAATACCGCCCAGATTGGGTTCCTTGCTATCAAGATACGCCGCCTGGGCGACGCCAACGGGGTAGCGCGCCATCAACATGCCCGTATCCGATTGGTATAGCTTGAACTGCGATGGCCGTGCCGTCTTGAGCAGGGGCGACTTTGGCTCGGTTACGATATCCGCCTTGAGAGCAACGCCGGCATCGACAAGCCAGACAAAATCTCGCTGGTACTTGTCGTAATGCGCCTTGGGGTCAATGGAATTGAGCACGAAGCGTTTGTTTTCGCCCTCGAGCATAATAGGGAGCTGATCGTAAATGCTCTGCACCTGAAGGGCTCGCCCGCTTGCATACTTGGAGATATCCCGCCGGTACTGTTCGTTGAGCTCTGACTGTAGCTGACGAACAGAGGCAAGGTCGCCCCGCGTGTCAAGGAAACGCTGCACGACCTCTGGCATTCCACCGACAACGGTATAGGTCCTGAAGTTTGCCATCATCGCGTCGTGAATGTAATCAGGAATGGGCTTCTCGCTGATACACGCGTCGCGTATCGTTTGGCGAGCTCCCTCGCTCACCCCGATCGCCCAGCAAAACTCCTCAAAATCGAGCGGGAACATCCTAAGCTCGTGAACATATCCCACGGGATAGGACCTAACGCCCTTGAACTGGGTCCCGAGCATTGACCCCGAAAACGCCCAGCGGCACCTCCCGTCCTCAACAAGGAACTTTGCCATCGTCATGATGTCGGGGGCCTCTTGGACCTCATCGATAAACACGAGCGTTTTGCCCGGTGCTATCGGCTTTCCCGAGAGAAGCGTCACCCTGCTGATGAAATCGTCGGCATCCCGTGCCTCGAGAAGAGCATCTTTTGCCTGGCGATTTTCCGCGAGATTGAGCTCGATATAGGTTGCGTAGTTTGACTTACCGAACTCGCGAATCGAGTAGCTCTTACCGATTTGGCGAGAACCCGTGACGAACAACGCCTTTCGTTCAATGGATCTCTGCCAACAATCAAGCTCATCAGCGATTTTCCTGCGCAACATAAGCTCTCCCATCGCCTCGATAAATGAAATGCAGATATTTATATCGACTATTATCGATGAAATGCAGAGATTTTTAGTACCGAAATTTGATGAAATGCAGAAATTTGAGCTTACTCGCGCACAGAACAACGACGCGTGCGCCTAAGCATGGGCATAAGTGAGGTCGGGATTCTCGCATACAAATCGAGCGAGGACTATCTCCCACTTTGAGTGCGAAATTGCGCCCAAAACGGGAGATAATCCACGCTCGATATTTCGGCGGGAGAAAATCCTCGCTCGGTTACTCGTCGACGATCTCGGCAAGCCAAACGTTCAGCGTATCGACCTCGGGGCAGCAGAACTTTGCCGTACCGGGCTCGTTGCCAGGCACGGTTCCGCCATAGCGCAGGATATCGATATAGGGAAAGCCCACATGGCAGGCCATGGCGCACATCTTGCCGCGGTCTCGGTCGAAGTCAAAAACGTCGCCCGGCTTGTGACCATGATGGCAGCGGCAC
Organism: uncultured Collinsella sp.; assembly: GCA_902464035.1. Taxonomy (GTDB): domain Bacteria; phylum Actinomycetota; class Coriobacteriia; order Coriobacteriales; family Coriobacteriaceae; genus Collinsella. The sequence continues at coordinate 25,956 of CABQHT010000008.1, forward strand.
GTTCCCAGCTGGTCCACGCAGCTCACGCGGATACGCGGACGTTTGCCCCGCGGCGCGCCGAGCGGCTTGCCCCCGCCCGCAGGCTTGGTGCCGCCCTCGCCAGCGTTACTCATGGTCAATCACATCCAAGCAGGCTTCGATTGGAAGGCCGGCCGACTTGTCCTCCTGGTCGGCATTGCGCTCGATAAGCTCAGCCACCACACGCATGGCATCGGACGTCGCGCGCTGCAGACTCCAACCTGCCATAACGCGGCCGACGAGCACCGCCGAGAACGTGTCGCCCGTGCCCGGGAAATAGACCGGAATGAGCTCAAAGGGAATCGTAAAGTACTCCCCCGCTACATGGTCGTAACCGATAACCGCGTTCGTGCCATTGACCACGGCGCTCGTAATGACCACCGACTTGGCACCCAGCTCGCGCACGGCGTCCACAAGGGCGCGGGCCTCATCGGGCGTAATTTGCTCTGCAATAGGTGTATCGGTGAGCAGACAGGCCTCGGTGTAGTTGGGAACCGCGTAATCGGCGCACTCCAGCAGGTGCCGCATAAGGCCAATCGTGGACTCGGGCACGCCCGCATAGAGCTTGCCGTTGTCGCCCATGATGGGGTCGACGAACACCTTGGTGCCCTTTTGCGCGCGGCGGTGGCAAAAGTCCGAGATGATGCGCGTCTCTTCCTCGGTCACGATAAAGCCGGTCGAGATGGCGTCGAACTCAAAGCCGAGCTCCTCCCAGATGGCAAGACTCTGACGCACGTACTCCGTGGTGTCGTGGATGTAGAACTTGGGATAGTTGAGCGTATCGGACACAAGCGCCGTCGGCAGATTGTGGATACGGTAACCCATGTGCGACAGCACCGGCAGCATGGCGGAAAGCGCGACCTTGCCGTAACCGCACATATCGTTAATCAGCAGCAGCTGAGTATTCTTCATGAGGGTCTCCCTTGGTTCGGGCACGGCGCAGCAGCGCCACAGTGCGACTAAGTGTAGCGCAGGAGGCGTTGTGGGCGGAGGCGAGCGGTACGAAGGGCAAATTGTTGCGGAAAGGTTTCGGAAAACGATCTTTTTTTTCCTCCGTCCCCAAGGGATCACATGCACCGAAGCGGACCGTGGCGGAATCACAGGTTGAGGACGGACAGCGAAAGCGTTCCTAAGCGAGCAAGGTGACGTGAAAGAGGAGGGCATAGGCCTTGTGGCCATGCCCGACGATTGAACGTCAGATTGCCGCTTAGGAACGCTTGCAGCGTCGAGCGGTTACGGCGTTTGGCAAAACGCCGTAACTTAATAAGTTTGGTACCTTGACATTCATTTCTCATGCTCCTAGATTAGTTAGGCACAAAACAATTCCTCTACCTAACTAAAGAAAGGAGCGGCACTAATTCATGTGCGATGAACCTCTTAGCCTTTGTTCGCACGAGCCCGGCGGCGACCCGTCACAGCCGGCGGATGTACCCGAAGCGGTTAGCTCGGAAGACAAACTCGCCAAGCGCATCCTGAGCGGCCTGGGCTTTTGCGGCCATTACATGCATTTTCATGGCGGAGGCGTGTCCGGCAAGGCGCCCATCATCTGCCTGCTGGCCAAGCAACCCGGCGGCGAGATGTCGCAGCAGGAACTCGGCATGCACTTTGACCTCAAGCCGGGGTCGCTTTCCGAGATCCTGTCCAAGCTCGAGCTCAACGGCCTCATCGAGCGCAGCCGTAATCCCAAGGATCGACGGCAACTCACCATTCGCCTGACCGAAACCGGCCGGGAAAACGCCCGCATCGACCAGGCAGCCCGCATTCGCTTTAGAGAACGGGCCTTTAGCGCGCTCACCCACGACGAGCGCGAGGACCTCGCCGAAATGCTCGATAAAATCCGCGTAACCTGGGAGGAACTGGATGATTAAAACCCTCATGGGAAGCATCCGCGACTATATGAAAGTCACCGTTGCCACGCCGCTGCTCGTGCTTGGCGAGGTGCTCTGCGAGATGCTGATTCCATTTATCACCGCCAACCTGATCGACGCCATCAAAGACGGCGCCACCGTAGCCGAGATGCTTCCCACCGCGGGCCTTTTGGTGCTCATCGCGCTGACATCGCTTGCTTTTGGCGCCGCGGCAGGCGTCACCTGCAGCCATGCGAGCTGCGGCTTCGCCAAGAACCTGCGTCACGACCTGTTCTACAAAATCCAGACGTTCAGCTTTGCCAACATCGATGAGTTCTCGAGCTCCTCGCTCGTCACGCGCCTGACCACCGACATCAACAACGTGCAGCAGGCCTTTATGATGATCATCCGTATCGCCGTGCGCGCGCCGCTGGTATTGATCTTCGCCTTTACCATGGCATTTATCATGGGCGGCAGCGTTGCCATGGTCTACCTGGTCATCATTCCGCTGCTGGGCTTTGGGCTGTTCTTTATCATCTTTAAGGTGCGCCCCATCTTCTCGCGCGTGTTCCACAAGTACGATGCCCTTAACGAGTCCGTCGAGGAAAACGTCACCGGCATGCGCGTGGTTAAGAGCTACGTACGCGAAGACTTTGAGAAGGAGAAGTTCGCGTCCGCCGCGCGCGACGTCCAGATGGACTTCACCCGCGCCGAGAAGCTGCTCGCCTTTAACAACCCCATGATGAACATCTGCGTCAACGGCGCGTTTGTCGTCATCATCTACCTGGGCTCCAAGCTCATCATCACGAGCCAGGGCACGCTGTTCGACGTGGGCCAGCTCTCCTCGACCTTTACCTATGGTTTCCAGATTCTCATGAGCCTGATGCAGCTGTCGATGATCTTTGTCATGGTGACCATGGCCGACGAATCGGCACACCGCATTGCCGAGGTGCTGGCCGCCGAGCCCACGATCGCCGATCCCGCCGAGCCCGTGCTCGAGGTTGCCGACGGTTCCATCGACTTTGACCACGTGAGTTTTAAGTATTCCAAGCATGCGAAGCGCCAGGCGCTCGACGATATCGACCTGCACATTACGAGCGGCGAGACCATCGGCATCATCGGCGGCACCGGCTCGGCCAAGTCCACGCTCGTCAACCTCATCGCCCGCCTGTACGACACCACCGAAGGCGCTGTGCGCGTGGGCGGCGTGGACGTGCGCGACTACGACCTGGACGCGCTGCGTCACCAGGTCGCCATGGTGCTGCAGAAAAACGTGCTGTTTAGCGGCACCATCGCCGAGAACCTGCGTTGGGGCGACCCGAACGCCACCGACGAGGAAGTCCGCGAGGCAGCTCATCTGGCCTGCGCCGACGAGTTTGTCGACGGTTTCCCCAAGGGCTACGACACCTGGATCGAACAGGGCGGCTCTAATGTTTCGGGCGGTCAGAAGCAACGCCTGTGCATTGCACGCGCCCTGCTGCGTCGCCCCAAGATCTTGATCCTGGACGACTCCACCAGCGCCGTCGACACCAAGACCGACGCAAAGATTCGCGCAGGTCTGGCAAGCTATCTGCCCAACACGACCAAGATCATCATCGCCCAGCGCATCAGCTCCGTGCAGGACGCAGACCGCATCATCGTCATGGAGGGCGGCCGTATCGCGCAGATCGGCAACCATGACGAGCTACTCAAGACGAGCGAGATCTACCGCGAGACCTTTACCTCGCAAAACAAGATGTCTGCCGAAGGTACACAAGACGCCGACGACGTCTCTGGCGACGCGAACACGGCGGCAGACAACACCGACATGACCGCAACGCAAGCTCAGACCCAGGAAGGAGGCGAGGCCCATGAGTAAGGCAACGACCGCCGAGCGCGCGCTCAACCGCAAGGGCGGCACCATGTCGCGCCTCATCAAGACGCTCTTTGGCTTCTACCCGGTGCTTTTGCCCCTCGTCGTCGCCGGCGTGGTGCTCTGCGCCATCATCAACTCCATCGGCGCGACCTTCCTGCAGAGCGCCCTGCAAATTATTAGCGAATCGTGGCAGTCGGGCGATTGGGAAGCCGCACAGCCCAAGATCGCACAGCTCGTGACCACCCTCGCCTGCATCTACGGCGTCGGCGTCCTGTCCTCGCTCTTCTGGAACCGCGCCATGGCTATCGTCACGCAGGGCTCGCTCGAGAAGCTGCGCGAGATGATGTTCAACCGCATGCAGGACCTGCCGATCCGCTACTTCGACACGCACCAGCGCGGCGATATCATGAGCCACTACACCAACGACATCGACACGCTGCGTCAGATGATCAGCCAGTCGCTGCCCAACCTGCTCATGACGATCATCATCATCGTCACGGTGTTCTTTATCATGCTGTACTACAGCGTGTGGATGTGCCTGGTCATCATCGCCGGCGTCGCCTTTATGACCTTTATGACCAAGCTGCTCGGCTCTAACTCCGCGCGTTTCTTCATTGCACAGCAGACCGAGCTCGGCGTGGTCGAGGGCCATATCGAGGAAGTCATGAACGGCCAGAAGGTCGTCAAGGCATTCTGCCACGAGTCTGCCGCCGAGGCCGATTTTGACGAGCGCAACGAAAAGCTCTTCGAGGTCTCGCAGAAGGCCAACATGTACGCCAACATCCTCATGCCTATCCTTATGAACCTGGGCAACCTGCTCTACGTGCTGGTCGCACTGGCAGGCGGCATTTTCCTAGCGCTGGGCGTGCCCAACCTGAGCATCTCGGGCATGGCGCTGTCCATCGCCGTCGTGGTGCCGTTCCTCAACATGACCAAGCAGTTCTGCGGACAGATCGGCCAGATCTCGCAGCAGATCAACGCCGTGGTCATGGGCCTCGCCGGCGCCGACCGCATCTTTGAGCTCATCGACGAGAAGCCCGAGGCCGACGAAGGCTACGTGACGCTCGTCAACGCGCAGGTGAACCCCGAGACTTGGGAGTTCGAGGAGGCCGACCACCACACCGGCATGTGGGCATGGAAACACCCGCACCGCGCAACCGGCGAGATCGAGTACGTACCGCTGCGCGGCGACCTGGTCATGGACAACGTCGACTTTGGCTACACGCCCGACCACGAGGTACTGCACGGCGTGTCCGTGTACGCCAAGCCGGGCCAGAAGGTCGCGTTTGTCGGTGCCACCGGTGCCGGTAAGACGACCATCACCAACCTCATCAACCGCTTCTACGACATTGCCGACGGCAAGATCCGCTACGACGGCATCAACGTCAACAAGATTCGCAAGTCCGACCTGCGCCGCTCGCTGGGCGTCGTGCTGCAGGACGTGAACCTGTTCACCGGCACCGTGATGGATAACATCCGCTACGGCAACCTGGATGCCACCGACGAGGAGTGCATCGCAGCGGCAAAGCTCGCCGGAGCAGACGACTTTATCACCCGCCTGCCTGACGGCTACGACACGATGCTCACCGGCAACGGCGCCCAGCTGTCGCAGGGCCAGCGCCAGCTGATTTCGATCGCACGCGCCGCCGTCGCCGATCCGCCGGCAATGATTCTGGACGAGGCCACGAGCTCCATCGACACCCGCACCGAGGCCATCGTACAGGCGGGCATGGACAAGCTCATGGAGGGCCGCACGACATTTGTCATCGCACACCGCCTGTCCACCGTGCGCAACTCCGACGCGATCATCTGTCTGGATCACGGCCGTATCATCGAGCGCGGCAACCACGACGAGCTGATCGCCAAGCGCGGGTATTACTACCAGCTGTACACGGGAGCGTTTGAGCTGGAGTAGGAACGGTTACTGACGGAGGGTGCCCCGGGGCGTCGGGGTAATTCCTCCGTGCTCAAACATTCTCGCTTCGCTGCGAAACTGCGCGCGGAGGAAATACCCCGCCGCCCCGGGGCACCCTCCTGCGCGCAATCAGCCCGTTGTTTAAAACGGAATAAAGGTTAGTGAGGCCCTGGCCGTTTGGCCAGGGCCTCGTTTTGTGTAAGCTACTTGAGGAGTTGGGCCATGGCGTTGACGAATTTTTGTACTTGGAGGGTGGGCTCGAGCGGGTAGTGCAAGAAGACCGGCACCTCGCGGCCACATAGGAACGGCACGCCTACAAAAGCCGGGTGCACGCCCGACCACGCCCCGCAAGTGAGCACCGCGTCGCCCTTTTCCTCCGCCTCGTTAAAGAGCGCAAAGTCAAAACTGTCCACGTCGATCACGTCCACGCCGCCATCGGCCAAAAGATCGATGCGCAGGCTGTCCATGGCGTCGTTGCCGTGGCGCAGTACGCGCAGACGCATACCCTCCAAGTCGGCAACCGTAATGCGATTCTTGCGCGCCAGCGGGCTCGTGCGCGGCAGATCGATATAAAACGGCACGTTGACAATGCGGAGCTTTTGGCAGGCATCACCCCAGCGTGGGGTAGAAAAACTCGATTGCACCACATCGACCTCGCGGCCCAAGCTACGCATGACGGTCTCGCGCTCGTCGTAGAGATCGCTTACCGGCACGATTTCAAATCGCAGCGACGGTTCCAGATCGTGGATGCCCGACCACATCGAAAGCGTCTGACGGCCCGGGCACATCATCGATACGCCCAGGCGCACCGCGCCGCCATCGCCCGCCGCGCGTCGGGCACGGCGCAACGCGTCCTCGGACTGGCGCATGATCGAGCGCGCGTCGTCGACCAGCAATGCCCCCGCCGGCGTCACCTTGACGCCCGAATGTGAGCGCTCGAACAGCGTGATGCCAAACTCGGCCTCGAACCCCGACACCTGCTTGACGAGCGCCGGCGTCGACACGCGTAGCTTTGCCGCGGCACGCGAGAAACTTCCCAGCTCCGCGGCGGCAGATATAGCCTCAAGTCGTCGATCGTACACGTCATCTCTCCGTTTTCGCACGTACGGCCACACGGTGCCGCAGGGGGTCGTTTTCGCAGGTCACGCGCTCAGCACAGGCAAACTGCGGCACACAGTGTAAACCTACGGTTAACGCCATTCTAACAAATATGCAATTCACCTGCGCAAACGCAAAGCATACGATAACCAGCGAAAACCACGTGGGTCGGTTAATGGGAGCGACCCACCGGGAGGCACAAGAAGGGAAGTTCCTATGAGCAATTGGCTTAAGCTCGAGGGCGATGTTTGCGCCGTGACCGGCGCGCTCGGCGGCATGGGCGTCGAGATTTGCCGCGAGTTCGCCCGCAATGGCGCCAACGTCGTCCTGCTCGACCTGGACGAGGAGAAGGTCAAGGCCGCTGCCGCCGACCTCGCTGCCGAGTTTGGCATCCACGCCGAGGGCTACAAGATGAACGCCACCGACGAGGCCGAGGTTCAGGCTGCCGTCGATGCCACCATCGCCAACTTCGGCCGCGTCGACGTTCTCGTCAACACCGCCGGCATCCTGCGCTTCGCCGCCATGGAGGACCTGCCGCTAAGCGACTGGGAGCAGGTGCTCAACGTCAACCTCACCGGCTACTTCATCACCTCGCAGCGCTTTGGTCGCGAGATGATCAAGGCCGGCCAGGGCCGCCTGGTGCACATCTCGACCGTTGCCAGCCACTCCCCCGAGACGTTCTCGGGCGTGTACAGCTCCACCAAGGCGGGCGTCAACATGATGTCCAAGATGCTCGCCGCCGAGTGGGGCCCCTACGGCGTCCGCTCCAACTGCGTCGAGCCCTGCTTTGTCAAGACACCCATGTCGGCAAGCTTTTACGCCGATCCCGAGGTCGAGAAGAGCCGCAGCCGCCTCATCGCCACGCGCCGCATCGGCGAGGTCAGCGATATCGCCAACGCCGTCATGTTCCTGGCGTCCAAGCGCTCGGACTTTACCACCGGCGACGCCATCAAGGTCGACGGCGGCTTCTCCAACATGATGGGCGACCTCACCGCCAAGCCCGGCGGCCGCCGCGCCTTTGCCGACAACTACCTCAAGAACAAGGGCGTCGAGCTCTGGTCCGATGAGTCCGGCGTCGCAAAGCCGACTGACCAGTAAACCAGCCCGGTAGAAAGGGGCGCGGGGCAAGCACCTCAGCGGCGTTTGCCCCTCCCCTCCCCCGTATCGATTAGAAAGAGTCCAATGGCTTCCACCAACTCCAACAAGGGTCGCGCCGTCGTGCTTTCCGCCGCGTGCGTCACCATGTTCTTCATCAGCTCCATCGCGCTGTATTCCGTTGTGAGCAAGAACCTGCTCGCCGTCTATCCCGAGTGGTCCAGCGCTCTTACCTGGGCTTTCCCGGTCTTCCAGACCATCATGGCCGTGACGGGCATCTTCGCCGGCCGCATCTCCGATAAGATCGGCCCGCGCAACGTCGTGATCGCTGCCGCCGTGTGCTACGGCGTGGGCTGGTTCATGTCCGGCACCGTCACCGAGCCGTGGCAGTTCTACCTGTGGTTCTCGCTCGTCGCCGCCATCGGCAACGGCCTGGGCTACAACCCCGCGCTCACCACCGGCCAAAAGTGGTTCATCGACAAAAAGGGCCTCGCCTCCGGCATCACCCTGGCCGCTTCGACCGCCGGCCCCGCCGTGCTGTCCCCGGTGCTCGCCTCGCTGCTCATCCCGAGCCTTGGCATCTTTGGCGCCCTTAAGGCACTCGGCGTCATCTTCTTTGTGACGATCGCCGCCTCCGCCCTGTTCCTGAAGGCCCCCGAGGCCGGTTGGCTGCCCGAGGGCTTCGAGGCCCCCAAGGGCGGCGCGCACGCCGGCACTTTCGGCGACCTCACCCCGGGCGAGATGGTCAAAACCCCGCGCTTCTGGGTCCTCATCGCCACCTTCGCCTTCGCCGCCACCGCGGGCACCCTGCTTGTGGGCAAGGTTGCCTCCATCGCCGCCGTCCAGCTCTTCGCCGACCCCACGAGTGCCGCAGCCGTCGCCCTCGGCGGCGTGGTCGTCTCCGTCAACACCTGCGCCAACCTGGTCGGTCGCCTGTCCTTCGGCCAGATCATCGACAAGCTCGGCGCCTACAAGTCGCTGCTCATCAGCCTTGTCGTCACCATCGTCGCGCTCGTCATCATGTCGATGAGCTTTACGCAGAGCATGTTCTTTGTTGCGCTCGCCCTGCTCGGCTTTAGCTTTGGCGCCCTGCTCGTCATCTACCCGCCGCTCACCGGTGGCGCCTTTGGTACCAGCAACATCGGCGTCAACTACGGCATCATGTTCTTGGGCTATGCCGCTTCCACCTGGATCAGCCAGCCCATCACCGCTGTGCTGTATCACGCCGAGGCCGGCAGCGCCGCCTACCAGCAGTCCTTCTACGGCGCCATCGTAATCGCCGCCATCGCCGTCGTGCTCACCGTCTACATGATGGCCTCCGACAGCAAGAAGAAGTCCGCCTAGTTTTACCGATGCGACAAAGGGGCAGCCCTTTTGTCGCATTCCACCGGTCACCAGTATTAAGGAGTCGAAATGTCTGAGCTCAACCCCGTCCGCATTGCCGTTATCGGCGCCGGTGCCATGGGCCGCAACCACATCCGCTTTGTCACCGAGGAGCCCGAGGCCGAGCTCGTCGCCATCGCCGACGCCTTTGAGGGCGCCCGCGCCACGGCCGAGGCCGCTGGCGTGCCGTTTTACACCGATCCCGCCCAGATGATGGACGAGGTCAAACCCGAGGCCGTCATTATCGCCACCCCCAACGACCTGCACCTGGGCGTTGCTCGCGAGGCCATCAAGCGCAACATCGTGCCGCTGGTCGAAAAGCCGATCTCCAACGATCTCGAGGATGCCCAGGCTTTCGCCGCCGAGGCCGAGACCGCCGGCGTGCCCGTGCTCGTGGGTCAGCACCGTCGCCACAACCCCTTCGTCAACAAGGCCAAGGAGATCATCGAGTCCGGCGAGCTGGGCAAGCTCACCGTGTCGAGCTTCCACTACATGATCTATAAGAATGACGAGTACTTCGATGTCGAGTGGCGCCGCAAGAAGGGTGCCGGACCGATCTTGGTCAACCTGGTTCACGACGTGGACCTGCTCCGCTACCTGCTGGGCGAGCCCGTCGCCGTCCAGGGCATGCAGTCCAGCGCCGCCCGCGGTTTTGAGACCGAGGACTCCGCCGTGGTCAACGTCCGTTTTGCCGATGGCGCGCTTGCGAGCATGACCATCTCCGACGCCACCGCCAGCCCCTGGAACTGGGAGGCAACCGCTCGCGAGGATCCGCAGTACCGCCCCTTCGACGCCGACGCTTACTTCATTGGCGGCACCAAGGGCGCCCTTTCGCTGCCCCGCCTGCACCAGTTCTCCTACGACGGCGCCTCCAACTGGCACAAGCCGCTGCAGATGGAGATCCCGGCCGTGGACCCGGCGCTGCCGCACAAGATGCAGCTCAAGCACTTTGTGAAGGTTGTCCGCCGTGAGGTCGAGCCCGTCGTGACCCCCACCGACAACGTTAAGACGCTCACGCTTCTCAACGCCATCAAGGAGGCCGCCGAGACCGGCCAGCTCGTCGAGCTGTAGCACCTTAGGACAGGCCGCGGCAGAAACCCCATGCCGGGCCCCTCGGTCCGCCACAAATAAGCCCCTCTTCTTTGCCCCGCGAGCAGCCTCCTGCCCGCGGGGCATTTTGCTACGTTGCCGACGATTTTTCTGGGGCGGGGGCTATTTTGCACCTCGGCTTGATTCGTTCGCCCCAAAACAGTCTTTTGGGACGGGTGGTATCCTTGGTAGCTCTGTGCTGCAAACGCACCTTAAACGCAAGGAGTTTCATGGATCTTATCGCCCAGCTCGCGCGCGAGCTCAACCTTAAGGCCGCCAACGTCGAGGCGGCCGTCAAGCTCATCGACGAGGGAAACACCATTCCCTTTATCTCGCGCTACCGCAAGGAAGCCACGGGCGGCATGGACGACGTCGCCCTGCGCGCGCTCGACGAGCGCCTGTCCTACCTGCGCAATCTTGAGCAGCGTAAAGAGGACGTCATCCTGCTCATCGATGCCCAGGGCAAACTCACGCCCGAACTCGAGCAACAGATTCGCGAGGCCACACAGCTCCAGCGTGTCGAGGACCTCTACAAGCCCTACCGCAAAAAGCGCATGACCCGCGCGCAGAAGGCACGCGAGGCCGGCCTGGAGCCGCTCGCCAACATGATCATCATGCAGACCTCGGCCAAGGGCAGCGCACTCGACGCCGCCGCGGACTACGTCAACGAGGAGGCCGGCTTCGACACGCCCGAAAAGGCGCTCGCCGGCGCCGCCGACATCGTGGCCGAGACGGTGGCCGAAGATCCCGAGAACGTCGCCGACCTGCGCGCCTTTACGCAAAACACCGCCGACATCGTCGTCGAGGCCACCGACCCCGCCGAGAAGACCCCCTACGAGCCGTACTACAGCTATGATGAGCCGCTGCGCCGTATACCCAACCACCGCGTGCTGGCTATCGACCGCGGTGAGCGCGAGGGCAAGCTCCGCGTGCGCGTGAACGTCGACGGCGCTGCCGCTACGGCACGCCTCGGCAGCCGCTGGCCCCGTCGCCAGGGCGTGTTTGCTCCCGTCTTTGACGCCGCCATCGCCGATGGCTACAAGCGCCTCATGGCCCCCTCGCTGGAGCGCGAGGCCCGCGCCAAACTCACCGTTCGTGCCCAGACCGAGGCCATCAACGTCTTTGCCAAGAATCTCGAGGGCTTGCTCTCGGCGCGCCCCGTGCGCGGCGCCCGCGTGCTCGCGCTCGATCCGGGCTACCGCACCGGCTGCAAGGTCGCCGTCATGGACGAGACCGGCAAGCTACTCGACCACGGCGTGGTCTATCCCACCAAGCCGCGCCACGACGTCGCCGGCACCAAGCGCGAGCTCGCCCGCCTCGTCAAGAAGGACAGCGTCAACACCATCGTCATCGGCAACGGCACCGCCAGCCGCGAGACCGAGGAAGTCGTCTCAGAGTTCATTGCCGAGCAGGCGCCTGGGCTGCGATACACCATCGTCAACGAGGCCGGCGCGTCGGTGTACTCCGCCTCCGAGCTCGCGAGCCAGGAGTATCCCGATCTGGATGTCACCGTGCGCGGCGCCATGAGCTTGGGTCGTCGCCTGCAGGACCCGCTGGCAGAGCTCGTCAAGATTCCGCCCCAGTCCATCGGCGTGGGCCAATACCAGCATGACCTTGACCAGGCAGAGCTTTCGCGCACCCTGGGCCACGTGGTGGAGGACGTCGTCAACCGCGTGGGCGTCGATGTAAACACCGCAAGCGCGAGCCTGCTGGGCTACGTGTCGGGCATTACGCCAAGCGTGGCCAAAAACATCGTGGCCTACCGCGAGGAAAACGGCGCCTTTACCGATCGCCGCCAGCTCAAGAAGGTCCCCAAGCTGGGACCCAAGGCGTACCTCAACGCCGCAGGTTTCCTGCGCATCAGCGGCGGCAAGAACCCGCTCGACGCGACAAGCGTCCACCCCGAAAGCTACGAGGTGGCCACGTCCGTCCTGGAACGCGCCGGCGTTGCGGCAAGCGAGCTCAGCCGCGGCGGCGTGCCCGACATCGAGCGCCGTCTGGGCAGCATCTCGGCGCTGGCAAGCAACCTAGACTGCGGCACCCTCACGCTCATCGACATTGTCAACGAGCTCAAGAAGCCCGGCCGCGACCCGCGCGACGACGCGCCCGAGGTAGTCTTTAGCCGCTCGGCGCTTTCGATCGACGACCTGGAGCCCGGCATGGAACTCAAGGGCACGGTGCGCAACGTCGTCGACTTTGGCGCCTTCGTCGACGTGGGCGTGCACCAGGACGGCCTCGTGCACATCTCCAAGCTGGCCAACCGCTTCGTCAAGCACCCCAGCGACGTGGTGCGCGTCGGTGACACGGTCAAGGTGTGGGTTGAAAAGGTCGATCGCGACCGCAAGAAGATCTCCCTCACCATGGTGCAGGGGAAGTAAACCGCCAAGCAAGGGTCCCCCCTCTCGCGACGTACAAAATCGCGAGTATTCTGCAAATTCCACCGTTCCGGATGCCCCTCAGAGACGAAAAAGCAAGAAACAGCCCCCGTTTTAGCGTCATCAGAGCCAAAACGGGGGCTGTTCCATGCTTCACCCAGCTGGTAAAAGCCTTTACCTTGCTGAATACTCTCAATTTTGCACGGCGCAGGCGGGGGTACCTTTGTCCACGGCAGGATATGGAAGCCTATCACCAACCTACCGGCAAGTTCGTGTCGGCAGCCCCGGCCTTTCCTTTGCCTAGCGCGACCCTCGCGAAGCGCGTGAGCGATAGGGAAAGGAAAGGCCGGGGCGAACAACCCGCGATGTAGCCAGCGTTCGCGTTACGGCAGGATATGGAAACCGAGCGAGGCGATATCCTTGGCAAAACCGCGCACGGTATCGAGCGAGACCTCGTACGGGTCACGGCCGATGTTCTTACGCTTGGCCAGGATGCTGTTGGGCACCGTGATGATCTGGCAACCGCATCCTTCCGCCTGGTAAATATTGATAAGCTCACGCGTGGACGCCCACAGGACCTCGCAGTTGGGCTTGGCGGCGGCCTTCTTGACCGACTCCGTCATAAACGGAATGGGGTCGACGCCGGTGTCGGCGATGCGGCCGGCAAAGAGCGAGATGATTGACGGCGTCTCGGCGTCAACGGCCTCGACCATCTCGTCGACCTGCGCAGGCGTAAAGATGGTGGTGACGTTGACCTTGATGCCGTCGGCCGAAAGCTTGCGGACCAGCTCGGCGGTGGACTCGCCCTTGGTAGTCACGCACGGAATCTTGACATAGACGTTCTCGGCCCAGGTAGCGATCTCGCGCGCCTCGCCCTCCATGGTCTCGACGTCGTCGGCAAAGACCTCAAACGACACGGATACATCGGTGATGTGGGTCAAGACCTCTTTGGCAAACGCGCGGTAATCCGTCACGCCGCCCTTCTTCATAAGGGACGGGTTGGTCGTGAAACCCTGAACGTTGCCGTTCTCGTACATGTCGAGCATGCCCTCGAGATTTGCACCGTCAGCGAACACCTTGATTGCCATCTGCCTGATTCCTTTCGCTTGCACATGGGCGATAAACTGCTAAACACTTTACCTACGTTTATCAAGGCGTGAGCTGCGGGTTTTCATCTTCTCGGCGAACGGTTTTGCAGTTTTACCATTTTTATATCGACACCCCAGCGGCAAAACGTTTTTGCTGATCATCGCGGTTGATTCCGTTCGCGGCGCAGAGACAGCGCTTCACCGGTACGTTTTCACAACCACTCCAAAACAAAAGCGGTGACGCCTCATTTGAGACGCCACCGCTTCCGTGTAGGAGCCGGTTATCGGAGCTCCGCCCGATTAGGGCTTAACGTATGCCTGGATTACTCTTCCTCAACGTGGTTAATCACAGCACCCTTGGTGTGGATGAAGTTGGGGACGAAGGCGACGATCAGAAGGACAGCAAGAATCGCGTAGACACCGGTGGTACCGAAGGCCTCGGCAGCGCGGCCAAGCGTAATACCAATGACGGAGAAATCGAAGTCGCCGAACGTAGTGTTCTTGAAGCCAAAGACGTCAAGAACGGGCAGGAGCAGGGCCGGGGCGAAGGTGATGAGCAGGCCGTTGACGAAAGCGCCAAGAGCTGCGCCCTTGCGACCGCCGGTAGCATTGCCGTAGATGCCTGCGGTAGCACCGCAGAAGAAGTGGGGAACCATGCCCGGGATGATGAAGATGCCCAGGGTAGCGCCCACGATGAACATACCGACCACGCCACCGATAAAGGAAGCGACAAAGCCGAGGATGACGGCGGTGGGAGCATAGGGGAAGAAGACAGCGCAGTCGACGGCGGGGATGGCACCGGGGATCAGCTTGTTGGAGATGCCCTGGAAAGCCGGGACCAGGTCGGCAAGGATCATACGAACGCCGTTATAGACGATGGTGACACCAACGGCAAAGGACAGGGCACAGGTCAGGGCATAGACAATCACGTTGTCGCCGCCAGCGGTCTTGGTAACGACCGCAGGATCTGCGATGTAAGCGGCGAAAGCGGTAACCAGGTAGAAGAAGGCCATGGTAAGAGCCGTGGAGATGGTAGTGTCGCGCAGGAAGGCGAACTTCTCGGGAACCTCGATCTTCTCAGTGCTGTTCTCCTCGGCGTCCTTAGCAAAAAGCGTACCGACTGCAGCGGAGATGTAATAGGCGAGTGAACCGAAGTGGCCCATGGCGATTTCATCGCCATCGGTAACCTTCTCGGTGAAACGCTGACCAACGGCGGGGAGCATAGCGCTCACGAGGCCCAGGAACATGCCGCCCACGATGACAAGCTGGACATCCTGGAAGCCAGATGCCTGCAGAACGGCAGACAGCAGGCAGGCCATAAACATGCTGTGATGGCCCGTCAGGAAGATGTACTTAAACTTGGTAAAGCGGGCAATGATAATGTTCACGACATAGCCGAGAATCAGGATCATCATGGTCTGAACGCCGAGGACGCTCTGAGCCATCGAAACAACGACCTCGTTGTTGGGCACGACGCCGGTGATGTGGAAACCGGTCTCGATGAAGGTACCCAGCGGAGCAAGGTTCTCCTGAACAACAGCGGCGCCGGCGGACAGCATGATGTAACCAAGAATGGGCTTCAGGGTGCCCGTCATCACCTTGTGGGCAGGACGCTTAAGCGCGACAAGGCCCACAAAGGCAAATAGACCCATAATCCACGCTGGCTTGGTCAGAATCGATTGGATAAACTCAAGTATGGGAAGGATGGCTTGCATCTGCGCTTCCTTTCTCTCTAACGTGGGCGCGTTTCCCTCTTCCACAGGGAACCGCCCTTTTTTGTGCCGCTTTAGGCGTTAGCGGCGGCCGCCTTGATTGCCTCGAGGGCGTCTTCGCGGATCTTCTTCTTGTTCACATAGCTGCGAACGATCACAACGTTGCCGTGGAGCTCGGGGGCGAGTTCTTTAACGGTGATGAACAGATCCGGATTTGCGGAAGAAGCACCGTTCAGGTCCATAGACTCAACGTCGGCCTTGATGCCCTCCTCCTCGCAAAGCTCCTCGACTTTGCCAGCGAGCATCAGGCTGGACCCGATGCCGTTTCCGCATACGGTGATGATATGCATGGCAACCTTCCTCTCCTACACGTGACGGTTTTCCGTCTATCCAAAAGCGGCGACGCATCGCCGTGCCATTAAGGCCTAAAAGAATGAACGCATGGTCTCCAAAACCTGCTCGGGCGTATCGCATGCGCTGAGCTTGGCAACGCAGTCCTCGTCCTCGAACATCTGCGAAAGCTCCGCCAAGCAGCCAAGATGAGCCTTGGGGTCGGGTGCGCAAATACCCACGAGCACGTGAACTGGATCGAAATCCTCGTGTCCAAACGCAATGGCAGGGTCAAGCGTGACGATACAGATCCCCGCTTCACTCACATTGCCATCTGCCTGAGCGTGGGGCATGGCGATGCCCTCTTCCAAGACCATATAGGGGCCGAATTTGTGAACCGATGAAATCATGGCGTCAACATAGCTCTGGTCGCATTTGCCAGCGTCTACGAGCAACTTACCGCATGCCCTGATCGCTTCCTCCCAGTCGGAGGCCTCGACGTGGCAGGCAACAAGCTCGGGCTTAAGAAGATCGGTCAGCATGCTCGTCCCCTACTCCTCGGGCAGGATATGAAAACCAAGCGCCTGAATGTCGCGGGCAAAGCCCTTGACCGTATCAAGCGAGTACTCAAGCAAATCTTTCCCGAAATTCTTGCGTTTGGCAAGAAGGGCATTGGGGACCGTAATGATCTGGCATCCAACGGACTCCGCCTGGAAGATATTGAGGACCTCGCGCGTAGACGCCCAGAGAACCTCGGCAGCAGGCTTAACGGCAGCCTTCTTTACGGACTCCGCCATGAGGGGCAGCGGATCGACGCCGGTATCGGCAATGCGACCGGCAAAGATGGACAGAATAGAGGGGGTCTCAGCAGAGACGGCATCGACAAACTCGTCGACCTGCTCGGGCGTGAAGATAGTGGTGACATTCACCTTGATGCCGTCGGCAGAAAGGCGCTTGACCAGCGCGGCAGTGGACTCACCCTTGGTGTTGAGCGCCGGGATCTTAACGTAGACGTTGTCTGCCCAGGTTGCGATCTCGCGAGCCTCGGCTTCCATACCCGCCTCGTCGTCGGCGAATACCTCAAAAGAGACCGACACATCAGTAATGTGCTCAAGAACCGTCTTGGCAAAAGCGCGGTAGTCGGTCACGCCGCCGGCCTTCATAAGGGAAGGATTGGTCGTGAAGCCCTGAACGTTGCCATTGTCATGCATGTCAAGCATACCCTCGAGGTTAGCGCCGTCGGCAAACACCTTGATCGCCATGTTCGGTCCTTTCTCATCTAACACTATTGCTATCGAAAGCCTTCTTCTTTGTTTCAAAAGCTTTTCGGTTTTCTTTTATAAACCATTTCAAAAGCTATCGAAAGCTCAATTGTCAACTTTCCGTGAACGGTCGAATATCGGGCGTGAACGTACTTCTTTTGGGCGGCACCTTCAGAATGAGACTCTTTATAGCCCGTTTACGTGCGAACTATCTGCTACGCATGCATTTGTGACATGCCATTCCGTTCTTTTGATTCATTCGAATTTGCCTTGTTCTTTTCATATCGATACGTTATATTTCGATTACGAAAGGCGCATCTTTTACCTTTTGTTCAAAAGGAGCGGCATATGGCATCTACTTCAGACCTTTCACCGGCCGAGCGTCAGCGATTTATCATGAATTGGCTGGCCGAAAAGCCAAATATCTCGGTATCCGACATCGTTCGCCGTTTTTCGGTTTCGGAAGTCACCGCACGGCACGACCTCATCTCGCTGGAATCCGAAGGCAAGCTGCGTCGCGTACGCGGCGGAGCGGTATCGCTTTCTCGCTCCAACGCAATCTCGTATCCCGAGGAGCGCATCAATGTCCAAGTCGAGGCCAAGGAAGCCATCGCCGCAACCGCAGCAACTCTTGTTGATGATGGCGATGTTCTGGTAATTGATATCGGCACCACAGGCTTTTACTTCGCTAAGGCCCTCATGGACAAGCGTGAGATCACCATTATCACCGGCGATCTTGCAATCGCGAACTACGCCAGCTTCAATCTCCCCAATGCTTCGGTAGTGCTGCTGGGCGGCTCCGTGCGCAAGGGCCACCTCTATCTCGCGGGCGCACTAACGCTCGACTGCATGAGCAAACTACATGCCGACAAGGCGTTTGTCAGTGCCGACGGATTCCACCCCGACCACGGTTTTACCGTCGAGCACGACTTCTCGGCCATGATCAAGCATATGTACCTTACCAACTCAAACCAGGGCTACATGATGGTTGACCAGGGAAAGTTCAACAAGACCAGTTTTTATCAGTCCGCGCAGATCGATGACCTCGACGGCATCATCGTTGATGGAGACGACGAGGGCATCATGACGGCGGCGATCGAGAGCAGTCGCAGTCATCCCAAGCTCTATATTGCAAAATAGCTCAAATGGCCGGGTCGCCCCCACTGCGGGCGACCCGGCCATTTATTAAATCAACCCAAAATGGCGCATCGCTGTGACGGTGCCATCGTGTGCGACATCGTCGGTCACGTAGTCGGCGACTGCCTTGACCTCGGGCATGGCGTTGCCCATGGCTACAGCCGTCTCGACGGCGGCGAGCATACCCAGATCGTTGCCGGAATCGCCAAAGCCAAAGGTGCGCGCGTTGCCGGTGCGACCCAGATACTCCAGCGCCCGCGCCACGCCCACGCCCTTGTCGATACCCTTGGGGCTCAGCTCGCGGTTCTGGCCGCCAGTATTGCATAGTTCGAAGTTGCGATCGATAAAGCCGTCGTTGTTGGCTACGCGAGCCAGGTTGCACGCGTTAATGCACACCTTGCCTACGCACAAGCGGCCATCGACGCGCATCTGATCAACGCCATGCACCACGCCGGCGCCTAACAGAAATGACTGTTCGACACCAACTGGCTCAAGTGAATAGGTGGCACCGTTCGTCTCGAACAACGCCTCGCCGCCCGCCACAGTAATGCGACGCGCGAGCTCCTCAACAATGTCTTCGTCAAAGCACTCCTCATGCACCACGCGGCCCTCGACCTCGAGCGTGGCGCCCGCCATGGCAACGATACCCGCCGGGTTCAGCGCGCGCAGGCCATCGGCAACCAGCCACAGGGGACGGCCCGTGCAGATAAATGCCTGGTGGCCCGCATTGCGCAGGCGACCAAATGCATCGACAACAGCCTTCGACGGATGGATTGCATTGAAGTCCTTATCGGTCATATCGTCGGGGTCGAACGACGTCAGCGTACCGTCCACGTCAAAAAACAATACGGCGGAATCGGGGCACGCATCAATCATATGGGTTCCTTTCGAGAATAAGGGCAAACGAAGCATCCATCATATAATGGAGCGACGCAACCAGAGAGGTCACCCATGGAATTTTACGCAAGCTGCCCCGAGGGCTTTGAGTCCGCACTCGCCGATGAGCTTAAACGCCTCGGGCTTTCGCATGTCCGCCGCCTGAAGGGCCGCGCTACGTTTGAGGGCGAGCTCGAAGAAGGCTACCGCGCCTGTCTGTGGTCGCGCCTGGCGAGCCGCGTGTTCGTGGTACTCGGGCGCTTTGAGGCGCAGGATGCCGACGAGCTGTACGACAGCGTTTACGACATCGCCTGGGAGAACATC
This sequence comes from uncultured Collinsella sp., assembly GCA_902464035.1. Lineage (GTDB taxonomy): Bacteria > Actinomycetota > Coriobacteriia > Coriobacteriales > Coriobacteriaceae > Collinsella. The sequence goes on from CABQHT010000008.1 coordinate 45,360, forward strand.
GTCCGCCCCGGCGCCACCATCGCCATTACCGCCCGCGGCGTGACCGAGCAGCTGCGCAACACGCGCTTCTCGGCCCTGCGTGCCAAAGACGCGCTGTGCGACCGCCTGGCCGAGACCACGGGACGTCGCGCCGATGTCGATGCCGCCGACCCCGATGTTCACCTACTGCTTTCGCTGCGCCAGCGCCGCGCGAGCATAAGCCTAGACCTTTCGGGCGACCCGCTGTTCAAACGCCTGCCGCCCGCTGCGACTCGTGCCGGCGAGGGCGCACACGTGTTGCGCCCCGACTACGCCGCCCTGGTGCTGGCGCAGGTCGGCTGGACCGCACTATGCGAGCGCGAGCTGACGGCCGACGATTACGAGAACGAAGCCCTTCCCACGCTGATCGATGCCTCGTGCGCCGGCGGCGGTCTGCTGCTGGAGGCCGTGAACATTCTGACCGACCGCGCCCCGGGCGCCGCACGCGAGCGCTGGGGCTTTGAGGGCTGGCAGCTGCACGATGCCGCCCTGTGGGAGCAGCTACTTGCCAAGGCGCGCGAGCGCGAGGCGGCAGCGCGCGAGCGGCAGGCACGCATCGTGGCCGTAGACATTGACCCCGCCGCACGCAAGACCGCCGAGCGCATGGTTAAGTGTGCCGGCTACAAGCGTTTTGTCGATTTTTGCGCCGCCAAGTCCGCCACCGTGCTGGACCACGCAGGTGCCGTTGCCGGTGCCGCCCTGGTCGCAGACACCACCGAGACCCCGCTTTCGCTCATGCACGACGCCATGACGCTGGTCGGCGAGCTGCGCCGCGCGCCCGAGCTCGCTTCGGCACCGGTCGCCGCGCTCACCCGCGACGGATTGCTGGCCCGCGCGCTCCACGCCGAGCCCGAGCGCTCGATCGCCGTCATGCCCAACAACGAAGAGGCGACCGTCGAAGTCTGGCCTTCACTCGACCACGCCGCCGCAGCGTTTGAGGCTGCGACCAGTGCGGATGCCGAGGCCGAGGCTGCGGATGCCAACGAAGTCAACGATGAAGCCGCCGCTTCCGCCATGCCCGAGCCTGCCGCCATGCTCGACCTGGGCGACGGCAAGCCGCTGCCCGTGCTCATCCCCGAGTCCGAGCAGTTCGCCAACCGCCTGCGCAAGAATGCCCGTCTGCGCCGCAAGTGGGCTAGGCGCGAGGGCGTGAGCTGCTACCGCGTCTACGATGCCGACCTGCCCGACTACTCCGCCGCTATCGACCTGTACGAGGGTTGCCCGCAGACGCCGGGCCGCTGGCTCGTCATCGCCGAATACGCCGCGCCCAAGACCATCGACCCCGCACTGGCCCAGGCCCGTATGCTCGACATTCTGGCCATCGCGCCGCGCATCCTAGATGTTCCCGCCGAGCATGTGCACGCCAAGGCCCGCATGCGCTCGCGCGGCGGCTCGCAGTACGGCAAGCAGGGCGCCGGCAAGGGCGGCTCGGGTGAGCGCGCCAATATCGCGCGTCGTCGCCTGCCGCTCATCGAAGAGGGCGGCCTCACCTTTGCCGTCAACTTTGACGACTACCTGGACGTCGGCATCTTCTTAGACCACCGCGTCACCCGCAACCTGGTGCGCGAGCACGCCAAGCAGGCGCGCCGCTTCCTCAACCTGTTCGCCTACACCGGCACCGCCACCTGCTACGCGGCCGATGGCGGCGTCGAGGAGACCGTGACGGTCGACCTCTCCAATACCTATCTGGACTGGGCCGAGCGCAACATGCGCCAGAACGGCTTTGTGGGGCCTCAGCATCATTTTGTGCGCGGCGACGTGCTTGCCTGGATTCGCGACCAGCGCCAGACGCGCAACCGCTGGGACCTGATCTTTGTCGACCCGCCCACGTTCTCGAACTCCTCCAAGATGGGCCGCCGCACCTGGGATGTCCAGCGCGACCATGTTGAGCTGTTGGCCGGCGTATCGCGCCTGCTCGCGCAGGGCGGCCATGCCATCTTTAGCTGCAACCTGCGCGGCTTCCGCCCCGAAACGCGCAAGCTCGCGCGCGTGGGCGTGGTGCTGGAGGACATTACGGCGCAGACCATCCCCGAGGACTTCGCGCGCAACCAGAAGGTGCACCACTGCTACATCGTGCGCCGCCTGCCCATCGAGGACGCCATGGCCGAGGTCGGCTTTAGCGCCGAGGAAATTGCCGAGCGCGTCGAGGAACTACGCAACCCCGAGGCCCGCAAGCCTCGCGCAGCAGCACCCGCGCACGCGCAGGCCGGCGACCGAGGGCCGCGCGGCGACGGCAAGCCCAAAAAGAAGAAGTTCTACGCCAGCAAGCCCAAGGGCAAATAACAAAGTTGCGGTGGAATACGGACTGTTTTGCCTGGAATTAGGCAAATTTAGACCGTATTTCACCGCAACTTATATTGGGATGGTGGTTGGCGATCTAGCCTTGGATGACCAATCGGTAGCCGATACCCACATGCGTCTGGATATAGCGCGGATGCGCGGGGTCGGACTCGATTTTCTTGCGCAGCGTGCCCATAAAGACGCGCAGGCTCGCCAGGTCGCTCTTGGTCGCCGTGCCCCAAATCTCGTGCAGGATAAACTGGTGCGTCAACACCTTGTCGGCGTTGTGCGCCAGCAGACACAGAAGCTTGTACTCGATCGGCGTCAGGTGCAGTTCCTCGCCATCCATCATGGCAATGCCGGCATCAAAATCGATATGCAGCTCACCGGTATCGAACGAGCCCTCGGAGGCAACGCCGCCCGTTTGCGCATACGAAAGGCGCCTGAGCGTCGTGCGAATGCGCGCGAGCAGCTCCTCGACCGAAAACGGCTTGGTCAGGTAGTCGTCGGCACCGGCATCGAGCGCGCGGATCTTGTCCGCGTCCTCGCTGCGTGCCGAAACCACGATGATCGGCATGCCCGACCACGAACGCACCGACTCCACCACCTTGACGCCATCCATATCGGGCAGGCCCAGGTCGAGCAGTACAATGCTCGGCGCCTGCGACGACGCAGCGGCAATGGCGGCGTGTCCGGTCTCCACGGCCATATGACGCAGGCCGTGCGCCTCGAGTGCGGCTACGATTAAGTTGCGGACGGCGGGGTCGTCCTCAACGACCAAGATCAGCGGTTTCACGGCAGAGTTCGGCACAGCGCTACTCCTTATCAAACGAAACATCGGCGGCAGGAAGCTCGATTGTAAAGACCGAGCCATGCGGATCCGCCGCGGCAACCTCTATGCTACCGCCATGCGCCAGCGCAATGGAGCGGCAGAGCGAAAGCCCCAGGCCCACGCTGCGGTGGCTGTCGGCCAGGCCATGGTTGGCGGTGTAGAACGACTCAAAGATACGGCCGCGGTCCTCGGGCGCAATGCCAGGGCCGTCATCGGCGACCGAGCACGTCACGCGCCCCTCGTCGACACCAATCGAAATCACGATATGCGAGCCCGCCGGCGTATACGTGATGGCGTTGTTCACCAGGTTCACCACAAGCTGCACCATCAGGCGCGCATCGACGTTGACGAGCGCCGGCTCGTCGCCCGCCACCACCTTAAGGTCGTGCTCGCGCACGGCCGGGTTCACGTGGCGCAGCGCCTCCTCGACGATATCGTCCACGAGTTCGAGCGTGGTCGACAGATGCATACCGCCGCCCTCGAGCCTGGTGATGGCAAGCAGGTTCTCGACGGTGGCGTTGAGCCACAGCGCATCCGAGCGAATGGACAGCAGCATGTTGCGACGCGTCTGGGCGTCGAGCACCGCCGTGCCGGTTGAGCCCTGGTCGAGCAGCACGTCGGCATTGCCCGAGATGCTCGTGAGCGGCGTGCGCAAATCGTGCGAGATGGAGCGCAGCAGGTTGGCACGCAGCTGCTCGTTTTTGGCGAGCACCGCTGCCTCCTCGCGTGCCTCCATGGCGCGGGCGCGATCGAGCGCGAGCTCGCCTTCGCTCACGATGGCGTCGGCCAGCATCCGTTCCTCGTGCGTCAGCACATCGGGCTCGGCAACGACAGCCAGCACGCCCACCACCGAGGCGGGGTCACTCGAGCGCACGATGCTGTCGCCCGAGCGCACCGTCAGGTAGATGCCATAGAACGCCGAACCGCCAAACGTGGCGTCGAGCGGCGTTCCCACGTAGGCCGAAGCCGAGAGCAGCGGCGGCATCTGGGGCGCCAGATGGTGCACCGGCGCGGCATCGCCCACCGCCGTATAGGTCGCGCGCGGCAGCAGGTCATCATCCTCGGTATCGGCGCTGTACCACACGACCGGGCAGCCCGAAAGGCGCGCCAGCTGCGTGGCCATGGCATGCACAATCTGCGGCTCGTCGGCGCAGCGCTGCAACATGCGGTTGGTTTCGAGCACCATCTGCGTACGGCGGTCGCTAGCAGCGGCCTGTGCCAAGGCACGGCGCAGTGCCAGCGCGATTGAACTCGACACGAGCGAGACCACGAACATGGTGAAAAACATGCCGGGATGAATGTGGTCGATAAACGACAGCGAGTAGCGCGGGTCGACAAACAGGAAGTTGTAGAGCGC
>CABQHT010000009.1 GCA_902464035.1 uncultured Collinsella sp.
AGACCTTCCGCGCATACAGCGGAATGATCAGCGTCTCCTGTACGGTGTTTTTCTCAATTTTACATTTCATAGGTTTCTTCCTCAGTGAATAAAAACTGTCATAATTGCCGCCAGCACAGCCGCTATGACCGTCATGTCTATCGCCATGTGCAGGATGGATGCAAAAATGCCCGTGCTTGATGCCCTTACTTCTGCGCCGTGACGCAGAGCCACCTTTTCTTTTTGCGTATCTGCACCTCGTGAAAACCCGCCTGCTCCAGATACGCCTTTAATTCAATGTCCTTGTAGATGGTCATGCCGCCGATGATCTGCGTCCACCTCTCGTCCTTGTTCGTATCGCCATTGCTCTCGTTGCAGATAAGAATTGTCCCGCCCGGCTTCAGCGTCCGCCAGACCTCACAGAAGCATCGGGGCAAATCAGGCCAAAAATAGACGGTTTCAAAGGCCGTGGCAGCATCGAAGTAGCTATCCTCAAACGCCATATCCGCCACACTGCCTTGCAAGACGGCGCAACGCCCCTCCTGAATTGCAGTTCGGTTGAGCTTTCTAGCCTTCTCCACGCTGACGGGCGAATAGTCGATGCCCTTGACGACGCCATACGGGCATTTTTTCAGCAGCCGTTTTATGTTTGCCCCGCCGCCGCAGCCGCAATCCAGCACCTTGGCATTTGGCGTAAGTCGTAGAAACTGAAGTCCCCACCGCGCCACAGGGCTGTGGCCCAGATTCATCATGGCAACCATAAGTTTCCCGCCGAGGCCCACGGGCTTGCGGGTGTTTTCAAAGAACGACATCTGGCCCCTCCGATTTCGTGCATTCCGCATAGGTCAACGGGAACGAGGCCTTCAACACCGCGCTTTTCTGCACCGCCCAGCCGTTTTGACGCAGGAAACACAAGTATTCCTCGCTTGTCCACCTGCTGTGGAGGGGGAATCCCGCCATACTCATGAAAAAGGCTTTTGCTTTGCCGGAAACCGAGTTCCCCGCGTGGGTGAAGGTTGGCGCGATGAGCACGCCGTCGTCCTTCAGCACCCGCCTGATTTCTTGCAGGGCCTTTTCCGGATACGGCACTATGTGAAGCGCGTTGGACACGATCACCACTTCGAAGGACTTCTGTGCATAGGGCAGGCGGAACATATCTTGTACGGAAAAGTGCAGCTTTGCGGATTGATTGTCCCGCTTTGCTTCAAGGATCATCTTTGCAGAGGCGTCCGTAGCCTCGATGTGCGCCGCCGTATTCACGATGCTCTTTGCGATAAGCCCCGTGCCGGTGGCGACCTCCAGTACGGTTTTTGCTTTCACTACCGGCCGGATCAGCCCATACATCTTCTCATACGCCGCCCGGTCGTTTCGCATGAAACGGTCGTACCGACTGGCATTCTTGTCCCAGAAACCCTTGCGTTCATGCATGGCTGTCGCCCCCAAACAGTTAGAGCCATCTAACTATAACACACGAAGCATGAAGTAAGATAAGGCTAACCTTATTTTCTTGGCTAAGACGCATCTCTTCGGTTTTCGCTTATAACGGCGCGAGTCAGATACTAGGCTGAAGCTGAAGAAGGAGCTTGGCGGACAGGTAGGTCGATACCGGTTCCCGGAACGGTGATCCAGCCAATTACACAAGGGCCCTAGTCATGCAGGTAAACCCAATCCATGACGGGAAATAGGTCCTTTTCTCTAGTTCGACGTCTTTCGCGGGCGACGGGTTAACGTGGCTGGCGGGATTCCCTGCACGAAGCCGTTGTTGCCACCGCCTCCAGGCGCGGTTCGCTCGGCAAGATGGGCGACTACGAGGCCGTACTCGGCGAGGTCAGAAGATCCGATATGATGCGGGGCATCTGGTCCTCTTACGTCTCGGCATCACCCTATGCTGAAGGCGTCGATTTCGAAGAGGCGGTCGATTTGGCCATCGAGCTCGCAAGGCTTTCGGAGCTTGACGATTTGGACTGATGGAGGTGAGAAGTCCCTCACCGCGCCAATACCAGACGATTGCGCTATAGACATCTCTCCGACCCTTTGAATCACTCCTTTTCACGCCACCCGCTACGAACCCCGGTGGGAGCCAGGGAGTGATTAAAGGAGCGACCTGCGGATTTGCGAATCAATCGAGTCATTCCTGAAATCGCGAATCAAGGGCGTGATTCGCCCAAATTGCGCACGAATCAGCCCTTAGGCGGTATAGTGCGACACGGACTGACAGATCCGTACCGGATAGTCACTGAGGGGACCGGCTCTCTCTGATCTGGCTCGTATTATCGTTCCACGCCTTCGAGCTGCTCTACTGGACGGGCATCCGCTGCGGCGAGCTCCTGGCGCTCACACCGTCTGACTTCATGCTGGAGAGCTCGCGGCTGCGCATCAACAAGTCCTACCAGAGCCTTCGCGGCGTGGATACCGTGACCGCCCCCAAGAAGTCCAAGTCGGTGCGCACAATCGTCATGCCCGCCTTCCTGCGTGGAGGCGAGACCCTCCGTGAGCGTTCAGAAAGCACCGAGGGACTCGATGGCGGGTTGGCCAAGGAGGTGCGGCTGGGTTGCCCCCCTGGGGCGAGCTGAACGAGTCTTTGCAGCGGTGGATCGAGCTGGTGATGAGGCTCTTCCTGGCGTTCGGCGGGCCTGTTGACGCACTTTCGATCGACAAGTCGATGGAATCATCGATGGCAGTGCCAGAGACGCTTGACATGGATACTGATGGGGACACGAGCATCTTCGATATGGGACGCGGGTAGATTGAGTCTTTAAGCTCCATCTGGCACGCGGTTCTCAACGCTATTTGGGACTAATTAGCGATAGAACATAAAGAGAGTGCTTGATGCGGGTCTTCAATCTGTTCCCGCGCTCTCTGGTCCTATCGTGCCGTCATCAAGCATCTTATTTACTCTGTGCAATATAATTCTGGATGCAAAAAGATACCTGCACGGAGGTTTCCGGAATGTCCAAGCTCAACATCGACCAGAAAACGATCAAGCTGCTCCTTACAGATAAGCATTCAGACTTCCTCATCCCAGATTACCAGCGACCTTACGCCTGGGGCGAAGACGAGTGCGCAACGCTGTGGGACGATCTCTTCACCTTCGCGTTTCCCAACGACGACTGTGACGCCTTCAAAAGCACTAGTGATGAATACTTCCTCGGCCCCATTGTTACTTTCAAGAACGACGCAGGCCAGCTTGAAATAATCGATGGCCAGCAGAGACTTACAACCATCATGTTGCTGCTTAGGGCGTTTTACGACAAGTTCGCAAACATGAAGGACAAGCAGTCAATTAAAGTGCGTGACTCGATTGCTGGCTGCGTCTGGAAGACCGATGAGTTCGACGACCCCGACATGGATGCGCTGAAAATTGATTCAGAGGTGGCGAGCGATTCCGACAAAGATGAGTTTCTAGATATATTGCGCCACGGCGCTGTGGGCCCCATGGCCCACAGCGCCTATTCACGCAATTACGCCTTCTTCTCTAAAAGAATGGCCGAGATGGCAAGCGAGTGGCCAAGCTACATCGCGCTGTTCGCCGCTCGCATTCTCAATAACGTAATCTTGCTTCCCATCGAGGCGGAATCCCAGGACACCGCACTCAGGATCTTCTCGACTCTGAACGACCGTGGACTTCCGTTGGCAGACGCTGACATCTTTAAGAGCCAGTTCTACAAGCACTTTTCCATCGAGGGCCGCAAAGACGAGTTCGTCACGCGCTGGAAAGCGCTCGAGGAAACGGCCAACCTTATTTTCAAACCGACCTCGGGCACACCGCTCGACGAGCTTTTCACCCGCTATATGTACTATCGCCGTGCCAAGAAGGGCATCCGAGACACAACGACCAAGAGCCTACGCGACTTCTACAGCGATAACTCGTATGAAATCCTACGCGAGGACGCGACGCTCGACGCTTTGGAGTCTCTGCTCGATTTTTGGAAACGGGTTGATGCGCAGGAGGGCTTTTCCGAGCGTGTAGCACGCCGCCTATTCGTTCTCAATTACGCACCCAACGGCATGTGGGCTTATCTGTTGAGTACCTGGTTCCTGGCAAAGCGCAATACCAAAGGCGAGCTGGACGACAAAGAGCTCTACGATTTCCTTTGCTACATCACTGGATTCATCTACGCCTACTCACTTGAGCGTCCCGGCGTAAACGCCCTGCGCGGTCCCGTCTATCCCGCACTCATAGATATCGTAGAAGGTCGCAAGGTCGACTTTTCAGCCCATCTGTTCGACCGTGAAACAATTACGGGACGCTTCAGAAGCTATCAGTTCACCAACCAACGTCGCTTCACACGATCGATGCTTGTTTGGTGGGCCTACTCAGATCCTAAGCAACCTCTCATGGACTTGGACACAACGCTCGAGATTGAACACATCTATGCAAGAAAGCGTAACGAGGTACATCCGCTATCCAATCGCTCAAATCTTGAAGCACTAGGAAACAAGGCGATGTTGGAGAAGCGCGTAAACATTCGCGCCTCAGATTACCAACTGACGGATAAACGCAAGTATTACGAGGGCTATGTGAACGATAAGGGCGTTGAGGTGTCGGGGACCGCTGTTCGCGAACTCGTGGAAATTGCGCGATGCGGCGACTTTGCCGAGGGCGACATCGAAATGCGCACCGAGCGGATCATCACTACTTTTGTCGAGTGGCTTGGCAAGTTGGGCCTGTTAAGGGAATAAAACTTGATTCATCTTCGCTTATCGGTCTTGGACCTGGAAAAGCTCGTTGCTTTTGCTCAGTAGACGGACGTTGCCGTCTGCTGCGGTTGCGTGTCAAACATTGGTGTCAGTACCCCGGAAAAGGGGTGTGGCCACCGCCTAGAATTTTCAGTTACCACGCTGAGACGATAGGAGATGACCACATGGACACTGTAGCGCACGAGGCGCCCGCGACGCCATTGCTTGCGTTTTGCCATCGCTGTTCGAAGCGTGTCGCTTGGGACTCCTGACCAGAGGAGAGCTGACCGTTCCTTGCGAAACCGCGAGACCGGCTATATCCGCTTGCTGCGGGCTTGCTTGAGCCAGTTTCTCTTGAAAGAGCCTATACCTCCGAAGAACTTGTTGTACGTCTCACCGTTCTCCTTGGCTCCGTACTTGACCAAGGCAAGTTCGATAGTGCAGAGGTAATCCGCCACTTGCTCGAGGCGGTAGTCGGTCATCGAGGTCTTGCGGTGTCGGACGACCCCTTTTGAGAGGACCTTGCCCACCGAGCGGTCGAGCGCTTGCTTGACGATGTCCTGACCGTTGTCGTAGTAAACCTTCACATCGTCGAAGGACTGGAAGAAACCCAGGTGTTCAATCATGGCGGAGGAGATGTCGCGTCCCATGCGCTCCATTAGCCTTGCTGGGTCTTCGAACTGGCTGCGGCGGTAGACGAACGTGATATAGGAAATGGGAAGTTTGCGGACGAACGAGGAGAAGTAGGTGAGCATCACCTTGCGCTGCTCGATGTTAAGAAACTCATAATCCTTGTGCCCGTTCATGAGAGCTCGGAGTGAAGCGAAATGTTAGGGAGATCGGCCCTGGCAAGCTTGGCCTCATAGCCCGTGACCGCCTCGGCGATGCTGTCTGCCTGGTCGTGAAAGACGAGTGCGAGCAGATAGTAGCGAGCTTTGCCGCCGCGGTCGCCGCTCTCGTCGACGAAGATGCTGGGCTCCTTGGCCAATGGGGACTCCAATGGAATGGATAAAAAAATAGCCGGGGGACTCCCCCGGCATTTGGAGGTAGCTTAATGAGCCACCAATAACCTTATAGCATGTGCTGGCGGTGAGTGCAAGGGGGGAGCCGGTGCATGGCGTCGCGGCTGATGCGCAGCATCGCGCACGCCTCGTCGGCGTCGAATATCACGTTAGTCGATGCGATGAGCCACACCTGGTTCCTGCTAATGCTCTTGGTCATGGTCGTCCTCGAGCTCCTTTCGTCTCGAGGCTCCCTCGCGTGCCCGGCCGCGGGCGGCTCCCGGGGCGGTCGCCGCCGTCATTTCCTGCCGCTCCTCGACTCGATGTAGGCGTCCACTGACGCCCTCGACACCAGGAGCTTCCTTCCGAGCCTGTACGAGTCGATCTCCCCCGACCAGATGAGGTCGTACGCCTTGTTTCGGCTCGCCCTCATGTACTCCTGCATCTCGATCACCGTCATCCATTCGTCGCGATCTTGGCTTCCCTCGGGCGCGGCGCATTCGGCTGTGCGTGCCATGGTTCCTCCAGTCTTCCCGTGCGGCACCGCGCGAGCACGCCGCACGGCACCGTGTCCCTTTTCGTCTGCGCGACGATTGAACCGCCTGATGGCGATTGATGAGCACGGCGGAGGCGGGGATGGGTCGAGGTGACTCGAGCTGGTCGTGCCTTCACGAAACGGCCATGAGCCGCGTGCCTTAGCTGGCAGCTAAGTCCCTGAAAAGCAAAAGGCGCCCATGCGGGCGCCTGCCTAGGATCGAAGTTTGTTCGGTTGTGGTCGGAATGCTAGTCTTCCGCGGTGCTGTCGTCCGGGGTCCGGCATCTGTCGTTCGCCTCTTCTGTCGTGTTTGCTGTTGCGTGTTCTGCGAGCGACCTTGCGCGGACCGGCCGGCCCGTTGCCCCAGGTGCACCCGGGTAAATGGTACCCATCCGTTAGGACATGGAGATTACGGGAGGGCCGTCTGGGCAAACTGGGGCGGACGAGCGGGCGTCGGCGGCTCGATTAGGGCTTCTCCGTTACCCTGCAGCTGTTTTCGGTCGCCTGAACGACAATATCGCCGAGGTCCGCCACGCCCTCATCGAGCTGAACGACTTGAGGCCAGACCTCGCGGACCATGGCCATTTGGTCGTCTATCAGCAGGCATTTCGCCATTCGCACCCTATTCCTCATGCCGATGACCTCTTCTCCAAGCCTTTCCGGGTCTTCTGGGTCGAACATTCTTGCACCGCTCTCGTTGACCAAGTGCCCATCAGGATCGAATCGTTCCGGGCTTGATTCTGGGCTAAGGCAATATTCGCGACAGCGTTCGCTTTCCAGTAGGTTCGCGTTGTCGTTCCGGGATTTAGGGGAATTTCTCTCAGTGAAATCGGATATGCCGCAATCCACCTCGTTCAGATGGTCAATAAGGCATCGAAAGCTACTGCTCGTCAGGACTTTTTCGAGGGTGTCTGCATAAGAGGTCGTTGGCAAACCGTATTTTTCTTTAAACGGGCTGCTATTGGCGCCGGGCCTCGCCGCGAGCTCGCGAAGCGCGTTGACCGCCTCCACGCTTATTCCGAGGTATTCCGAAACCTCCTGCTCGTCGAACGTCCTTCCCTTTGATTCGCCGATCAAGTATCCAATCTGGACATCCAGAAGTCTTGAAATCGATTGCATCGTGGGAAACGATGGGAAACCGGGTTTTTCTTTGCCGTATTCGCCGCCGATATTCTCCCAGCGTCCAACAGTGGTCTTCGTCGTAGCATGCCCTTCTTTCTGCATTGCATTCGCGAAGTCCTCTTGCCTTGGATACGATTTCTTCCTCTCCGCTTTGAATCGCTTACCCCAGGCTTTTTTCATTTCTTCATCGCTTAAGACTCGTCCCATGTTGTTTCTCTCTTCCATTTACCACTGAGATACTCGTGAAATACTTCTATACACGAGTCTATCAAGTTGAGAGAATCGAGTCATCCGATAGGAAAGGATTAAACGATGAAATGCGAATTGACCAAGAAATCGTTCGAGGTGCCGGCACTTCTCGAACGACATAACGATTTCGAGCAAGCAATATGCAGAACGGTGTTTCAAGACAAGTACAGCTCCAGCGTGAAGACTTACCACGTCATCGACCATCTTATTGCTCGAGGCGAAGAGCTCGGACTCATGGGCGTCCCAAGCTATCTCGCGGCGATAGAGGCGCTGAAGAGATTTAGCTCCTATCACGCTGGCCTAATCAGGGGTTTTGCCGGGGAACGACGGGTCTTCTACGCGATCAAGCATGTCGGGTCCGGCTTCGAGCAACTGGTCAATGCCGAGTTGGACTACGAGGGCGAGCACGATGAGTTCGACCAGATCCTCGTCAGCCGGCAGGGTCTTGTGATAGTCGAAGTGAAGAACTACTCCTCCTCGGCCGCGATCGGGAGCGACGGGATCCTGAGGTTTGAGGACGGAAGCAGACGCATACGCAACGTCGGGGAGAGGATGGCCTCCAAACGCTACGTCTTGCGCGAGGTAGTGTCCAACGCAATTGGGCGCGAGCTCCCTGATGGAGCGATCGTCTCCCTTGTCGTCAACGCCAACGAGAAGACCTCTATTCGAAACGATTCTGATCGAGTCGAGGTTCAGAGCACGGGCAGCATCGCGCGTCGAGTCGAGGAGCTGCTGAGAGGCGACGAGGTCCTAGGGGCCGAAGACGTCTCCGCCATCAAGGCGGCGCTTGAGGCTGCCAACCATCCCATTGAGATCGAGCCAGAGATCGATTTCGAGTACGTATCAGCAACCCTGCATGAGGCCCTCTCGCTGATCGCCCGATCGGTTGCGGAGGAGAAAGAGGACGAGGATTTCGCTCGCGTGTCCGCTCCCGAGAGCGAGACCTGCTCGGTATCTCAGGCGCGGAGGCCGTCTCCTGCGCTCATCTCGGGTGCAGTGGCTCTTCTTTTAGGCCTTGCGGGCGGATACGTGCTCGGATCAACGGGAAAATGGAGGTAAGCAGATGAACGACGTTATGGAACGCACCGCTACAAGCTACGCGGTGATTGATGCGGTGGGCAACAAAGCAAGCGATTGTCGGGGCATGCTCAAATCCCTTGTCGATGCGACGAACGGCATCACCGGGCCCCAGGCTGGCCTTCTCGGATGCCTCGTCGTTTCCGTTGCCGGGGTTGCGGGATATGGAATATACGCCCTTTGCGACCTGGTCAAATCCGGACACCCCGTCGAGCTCACCTCTGGAGGGGTGCGCTTCGCGGCGAATACGGAAGCACTCTGCGAGGCGAGCAGCCTCTAATCGGCGGACAGGAGAATCAATGCAGATGAATGAGATACCCTCGATCGGGACCACGCTGACTTACGGCGAGGCAATTAGAGCATACAACCGCTTCGAGCGGACGATGCTCGAGAAGGCGTACGGGGCCGAGCTCCTGCCCGCGGTGGGGCTGTACGACCTGCTCTGGCAGCTTGAGTCGCTCGCGCAGAAGTTCGGAATCGAGCGCAAGGGGGCCTTCCCGAGGCTCAAGAGGGAAATCCGGTCGTTCTCTAGCGAGAGAACCGCCCGCGCGAACGGGGTGAACGGGAAGAGGTTCTACCTCATGCAGGACAGCCAGGCGCTCAGGCGGCACGACGAGACGCACATCTTCCAGGTCGGGTTCGACGGGGAGGCACTCGTGGGGGAATTAGACGAGGCACTCGCCCCCCTGGCCGACGAGGCCGGCGGGGGCGACGAGTACGGCAACGCGTATTCTCCAGGCTGGCCCAATCGGGGCTCCACAAACCGAGAAGAGGACCCCTTCCCCAAATGGCTCGGAGTGGGCCTGCTCGTGCTGACGGTCTGCCTCGGCATCTCCCTGATCGTTCATGCGATATTCCAGGGCGGTCTCTACTGCAAGTGGTTCTTCTAGCCCCGCTGCGCATGCCTGAAGCGTAAAAAATAGGGCTGAATCGCTCTCACGATCCCGCCCCGCAAACCCGAGGGTTTCTAACTGGCTCCATTGTTCCGGGCTTCTCAGTTCTGTCATTGACCCAGGTATCACCCGTCTCCTATAGCGAGTGAATATTAAAATAGGGCAGAGTCGCTTGCGCAAGTCCGCCCCTAAAACCGTGAAGGTTTTGCTATCTGCAGGCTATTCTACCAACCCGAGCGATTCTGTCAACCTGCGAAGGAACTCGAGCGCGGAGCGAGCTGCGGCGTCGGGCCCCTTGTCGGGCAGCGCCTCGGTTTCGCCGTCGGCCCTGGCGAACATCTCGGCGAGCTCGGATGCGGCGCGCGAGCGTGAGGAGCCCTCGGGTACCAAGCCGGAGTGCGCCACGAGCACGGTCGCGACCTCCTGCATGGCCGTGTTCCCCATCCACTTCCTCCTGGTCGCCTTGGGAATTCCCACGGCGGCGACCCTTCGGGAGACGCCGCTGGACGCCGAGCCCCGGGCGGCGCCCCTCTCGGCGAAGCAGTTGATCAGGCACGAGCCGTGCGCGGCGCAGTTGCGGACGGACTTCACGCGCTTGAGGTCGTAGTGGGAGGCCTCGAGGCGCCTGTCGCCCCATCGCCTGGCGCAGAAGCGCACGAAGTCGATGAGGGTGCCGAACGAGGTGAGCTCAAGGAAGGCCCAGGCAGGCATGTCGCCGGAGTACTTCGCGTAGAGGCTCGAGCTGTAGGGGCTGCGGCCGCTCATCTTGAGCTCGCGCAGGCGGTACTCCCTGTTTGCAGTGGTAAGCGATGCCATGTAGTCGGCCACGATGGCGTAGCCGTCCTCTCCGCGGTCCTCCATCTCGCGAAGCAGTGTCACCTTCTGGAAATGCTCGATGTCGAGCGTCATGCCGAGCAGGGCGTGGCGCAGCTCCTGGTCGAGCGCCGCGAGCAGGCGCAGCTGGCCGAAGTCGAGGTCTACGTAGCGGCCGTCGCGCGGGCCTCCCTCGTATTTCGAGAAGAGTTTGCGGTAGGATGCGAGCTTGAAGAAGTTGCACTTGTCGCGCAGGTAGTCCGCGGCCTCTTCCTCGGAACACAGCTCGAAGGCTACGCCCTTCTGCTTGAGGTGCTCTATCTGCTGCTCGATCGTGAGGATCGGCTTCCCATCGTGGGGTTCGGCCATGCTCGGTCTCCTGTCATTGATTTGAGAATCCTATTCTACCAGCATGTTTGCCCTGAATCCTGAAGGCCCGTTCGCCAACTCATAAGCAAGCCACCTGAGACTACTCACTTTGTTCACGAATGGCGAAGACCTGCGACCTGGGGTTTTGCAAATGGCGCGCAAGCCACCCGCGTTAATTCACTTGCGATTGCAGCTGGCGGCTTGCAGGCAAAAGGGCGGTTGAGTTTCAAAACGGGCGTTTTCGGCGCCATCGAGCCTCCAAAGGCGACCCGCCGCGCACTTTGGGACAAAAACAAAAACTCAAAGCCCTGAGTTTGAAAAAAGTTTTTGAGGTTGTCCCAACTTTTGTCCCCGAAGCCGACGAAACGCAACATCGCGTCATTCGGCGGCACGCGTTCCGTGTCGATGCCGAAAACTGGGTGCAACTGGAATGGCGGGACGGCAGAACCGAAGCCATCGGGTGGGAATAGCAGGAACTGTGTTCTGAACTCGCGTTTTAGTACTGCCGAGTATCGTCTGATGCTGTTTTGACATCGCCGCAAAGCAAAGACACCAGCGAAATAACGGGAATAAAGGCCTCCGAACCCTCTGGTTCGGAGGCCTTTTCCTTGCATTCCTACCCGAAAACGACTCCTCGTCGAAGCCCTCCGAGCATCGGGCGGCACTATCGGGCGTGGGCGTTTTCGTAGGCCTCTTTGATTTCTTTTGGCAAACCGTCGGGAATCATGGCCCTTAGCTCGGCCTCGTTTTCGCCCTGGCTCAGCTGCCCGTAGAACCAACATTTGTACTTCAACATGTCCAGCGCACGGTTCATGTTCGCGATCTCCGACTCCATGTGGGCCTTTCGCTCCTCGAACATGGCCTTGCGTTTGGGGTATGTTGAGGGACCCTCCGCGCACCATTCCATGAACAGCCGGATGTCCTTGATCTCCATCCCCGCCTTCTTTAGGCATTCGATGACCCGAAGCGCCTCGAGTTCCGTATCGCTGAACCGGCGAATGCCGGACGTCCGCTCCAGCCCCGGGAACAATCCCTGCTTGTCGTAATATCGCAGCGTAGAAGTGGGCAAACCGAACATCTCCGACACTTGTCCGATTGTGTACATGGCTCCTCCGAATAAATCTCGAATTCATTCCTTGACCTAAAGTTAAGTTTAGGTATTACCTTCATTCTCGTTAATAAAACAGAGAATGCAAGGGATGTTTCGTAATGAGCAAAAAGGTTTTGATAGTTTCTTCAAGTCAACGAAAGAATGGCAATTCCGAGACGTTGGCGGACGCTTTCGCCAACGGTGCGCGGGAAGCGGGCCACAGCGTGGAGACCGTGCACCTGCGCGAGAAGCAGCTCGGCTTCTGCAAGGGCTGCCTTGCCTGCTCAAAGCTGGGGTACTGCGTCATCCAAGACGATGCCGTGGAAATTGCCGCCAAAATGCACGATGCGGATGTGCTGGTGTTTGCAACGCCCGTCTACTACTACAGCGTCTGCGGCCAGCTCAAGACCATGCTGGACCGCGCTAACCCGCTTTTCGGCTCCGACTATGCATTCACTGAGGCGTATCTATTAGCAACGGCGGCGGAGAGTGGGCGCTCGACTTTCGACGGCGCAAAAAAGGCCGTGCAGGGATGGATCGACTGCTTCCCCCGCTGTGCGCTTGCCGGAACGGTTTTCGCCGGCGGCGTGAACGGTGTGGGCGATATCGCCGGGCATCCTGCTCTGGAGCAGGCGCGGCGAATGGGCATGGGAATCTAGCCGGGCTGCTTGGCAGCGCGGAAGCAGATTTGTGCCTAATACCATCGACAGGAGGAATCAAACATGGCAATTAAGCAGACGGCGGGCAGAGATGCCCTGGGGGAGTTCGCTCCCAAATTCGCACAGCTCAACGATGACGTGCTGTTCGGCGAGGTGTGGAGCCGGGAGGGCGAGCTCTCCCTGCGCGACCGCAGCATGGTGACGGTGGTTGCCCTGATGTCGCAGGGGCTGACGGACTCTTCGTTCAAATATCACCTGACGTCCGCGAAGAACAACGGCGTGACCAGGGCGGAGATTGCGGAGATCCTTACGCACGCGGCGTTTTACGCGGGTTGGCCCAAGGCATGGGCGGCCTTCCGCATGGCGAAGGAGGTCTGGGCGGACGACGATGCCGTCGACGCAAAGGCGCAGCACCAAAACGAGATGGCGTTTCCCATCGGTGCCCCCAACGACGCATTCGCGAAGTACTTTATCGGTCAAAGCTACCTCGCGCCCCTTTCCACCGAGCAGGTCGGCGTCTACAACGTGACGTTCGAGCCTGGTTGCCGCAACAATTGGCACACCCATCACGCCAAAAGCGGCGGCGGGCAGATCCTCGTCTGCGTGGCCGGCCGAGGGTTTTACCAGGAATGGGGCAAGCCGGCACAGGAGCTGCGCCCCGGCGACGTGGTCAACATCGCCCCGGGGGTGAAGCACTGGCACGGCGCCGCACCCGACAGCTGGTTCTCGCATCTTGCGCTGGAGGTTCCGGGCGAGGAGGCCTCCAACGAGTGGTTGGAGCCTGTGGGTGATGAGGAATATCTCAAAGCGACTAACAAAGAGGCTTAAGCCTCGTCGCGCTACCCGTCGCGTTGCTGTGCCGCCGAGAGCAGCGCGCCCAAATCGGCCTGAATTGCCTCTGCCTTGCTTCCGAGCTGCAGCGGAGCCGAGTCGCCCGTGATGTTTACGCTCAACAGGTGCGCATCCGGCAGCTTTGCGGTCATGCTCCAGAACGGGAGCGTGATGATGCCCGGGGTCATCTCGCCCACGCCAAGCTCCAGCAACAGCACGCGGCCGCTGCTGTGCTCGCGCACAAAGCGCTCGTATCGTTCGAGGTTCTCGCGCCATACCTCGCCTTGCAAAAACGTGTCGTCGCGCACCCACGGCGTAAACTGCCAGCCGCAGTGCGGGCATCGGGGGACACCCGCGCTTCGGATTTCGAACCCCGCCATGCCCGCAAGCATGCGCTCGACGTAGAGACTTGCATCGAAGAGCTCGTCACAGCATGGTTGCTTGCATTGAAGGTGTGCAAAACTCCCCTGGTAGTTGCAGACTCTCTCGGCGGGAAACGTCTTCTCGACCTGGGTGTCCACGTTGGTGCTCAGGATAAAGTAGTCCTTGTGGGCGATGAGGGAGCGCAGGTCGAGATAGGGCTGTGAGGCCGGCTCGCTCAGCATGAAATGGATGTATCGCGCGTAGTAGGCCCATTGCTGCTCGAGGCTGGGGTAGAGGTGGTAGAAGCCGTCGAAAAGGCTCTTAAAGCCAAATGCTCGCTGCCAGTCCTCCATTCCGGCACGCGTCATGCCCGCGCGGTTGTAATGGTTGAACCCGGCGGCGCTCGACATGCCCGAGCCGATGCCGACGACGATGGCGTCGGCATCGTCGATAAGGCTTCGAAGCCTATCTGCTGCTCTTTCTAGAGACGGCATTGGACGACCTCCTCAAAAGCCGGTGCCATATCGCCATCAACGAGAATGGTCTCACATGAAGCATCGGGCGCCATGGCCTGGCTGTAGTTGAACACGATATAGGTGGTGTGCTCGCAGGCGTTTGCGATCTGAGCGAGCATGCGCTTTATGACGCCGTTGTGCAGCCCCACGCCAAGCTCGAGGATGGCAACCCTGTCGTTGCGATGGGTTCGCACAAGGCGCGCAAGCTCTTCGAGCTGGGCCGCGGCGATGGCGTCTGGATGAGTGAGACGCAGCTCGTCGATCGACGTGCGCGTGCTCCCCTCCGTCTCGAGCACGCGGTTCTCGTCGAACCCTGCGCGAGCAAAATGCCCGTCGATATTGCAGGTGATCACGAAAGAGTCCGCATGCTCCGTAAGACGCCGCAGCGTGTTCATGAGCGGGCTGGGCTCATATTCGAGATACTCCTTTTGATGGAACCGCTCGGCCCATCGACGTCGTACGTTTGCATCTGGGGAGGCGAGCCCCTGCAGTATGCAGCTGATGACGTCGGCCTGGGCGAGGTCCCCGTACGCCTCCCAAAAATGATCATCGGCGCGGAAGAGGTTGAGCCCCTCCGCCATGTCGAGCCCGTTGCTGGCGCCGATGACGATCAGATCCGCCTCGGCAAGCGCCCGGTCGATGCGAGCTGCTTTCGCTGTTTCCACGCGCTACCTTCCCAACGTCTTGCGCACGTCGGCGAGCACGTCGGCGATGTCGGCGCGGATCGCCATGCCTCGGTCCTCGATCGCGCGGGGGAGAAACTGCGTCTGATTGTTTACGGCGATGTAGCTCGCTTGCGGCAACTGCGCCGTGAGGGCCCAGAACGGCTCCTGGATAAATGCAGGCGTGATGCGGCCCACGCCCAGCTCAAGGAAAAGAATCTTCTGATGCGCGTGCGCGTCGAGCCAGTCGGAGACCTTGCGGTACTGCTCCTCGTAGAGCTCGCCCTGCAAAAAGTTGCCGTAGCCGCGAACCCAGGGGAACGCCTCGGCCCCGCAGTGCGGGCAGCGCGGCACGAGCTCTGTTGGAACCTCTAGGCCGTCTCCCATGGCCTCGACCATGCGGGAGACCGGCTCGATTGCGTCCCATACGTCATCGGTGCAGCAGCGGGAACATTGGAAAAAGCGATGGTCGCCCTGGATCTCTGCCACCTTCTCCCACGGGTAGATCTTTACGAACTGCGTGTCCTGGTTAGTGGTGAGCACAAAGAAGTCCTTCTTAGCAAGGATAGCGTCGAGGTCCTTGTAGGGCTTGCGCAGCGGGGCGTTGAGCGTGGTGTCGAGGAAGGTGGCAAGATAGCCCCAGCGCGCCTCGGCGGTAGGCCAGCGATAGAATGAACCCTCGAAAGCACCCTTGAAGCCATAGCGCTCGGCGAACTTGCCGAAATGTCTGCGATAGGTCGCGTTGTCCTCGTAGTAGAAGTCGCCGCCGCCCGCCGCGGAGAGACCGGAGGCACCGCCCACAAGCACGCAATCGGCCTCATCGATCATGCGGACAAAGTCCTTGATCTGCTGGTCGTAGGGCTTGGGCTCGCGGTCACTCAGGTCGTAGGGCGTGCCACCGCCGCGGTAGGCTGCCTGATGGGAAAACGATCGGTTGGTGAGCTCGATAACGAGCTGCTCGTACAGAGTCACTGGATACCTTCTTTCGGCTATTATAGACAGGTGTCTATAAAAAGTATCAATGTTGATTTGCGTGAGAGCAATGAACAGCTTTGAGGCGCTGTCGATAAACAAACGTCTGCCGGGCATTGTTGAGCGTTGCAATTGGAGGAGCCATGGAAGCGGGGAAGATCGATCGTCGCCGACGCTATACGCTTTCAGTCATACGGGAGGCGTTCTTTGCGCTGCTGGCCGAGGTCGGCTTCGCAAAGATGACGGTGGCGGATATCTGCCGCCGCGCGGATATCAACCGCGGTACGTTCTATCTGCATTACGAGGATAAGTTTGCGCTGCTTGATGTGCTTATCGATGAGGCTCTGGCGGCGGCACCTCCGCTCGAGGGGGCGGAGTCGGGGGCCCTTTGCCAGCGGGCACCGGCAAACGATGACTATTATCTGCTCTACTCGGATGACGACGCGTACGCCCGCGTGGCGCAGCGCGTCATCGAGCGCGGAACAGAGCAGATGGTTCCCTCGATTATGGAGAAGACCGGGCTTTCGCGCGAGGACGCTTATCTGCTCTTTGTCCACAGCGTTCAGGGAAATCTCGCGGTCAACCGCCTGCTCGGTTGGAGGCGAGGGCCCGAGTTCGCCCACGCCCAGGAGCTGCTCAGCGCCTATTCCGAAGGGGGCATGCGGGCGGTATCGACTCGTCACGATTTCCGTAGTTGATCTTGACTGTGGACTCCATACAAGTCTTGCTCGAGATCGAGCGGAGACAGGGCCCTGCCGAATCGGAGCTATGGCGACCAAAAATGTTGCCAGAAGACGCCGTCGACGCTGTTTGCGATGGGGCAGAGCTCGATGGCGGTTCGGCACAGTCTGTTTCGTCGGTTTCGCAGGGCGTTGATGGCCTGAAGGCGACCGTTGGAAAAAGCTCATTTCCGTGGGGAAGAAACTTCTCGGTGAGTAAAGCTCATCGGAGCGGGGATAGAGCTTTGTCTGCGGGGTACGAAATGCTGGCTAGCGGTTGCGACGCCTTGTTGCAGAAATGCCAACTGCCGCAACTACAGCACCTGCAACACTCAGGGCGGCTGCCATCGCACCGTTGTCACCCGTCGCGGGTAGGGTGGCCCCGGCTGGTTTAACCGCCGCTACTGCCTTGGTGGAAACGGGATTTGCCGTGGGCTTTTTTGCATTGGGCTGCGGTGTGGGCTCGGGCTTGGTTTCCGGTTCGGGTTTGGAACCGCTCGTATCGGTTGCAAACAAGTGCACGTCACTGTCGAAGACGTAACGGATGTAGTAATCGTGCCGCGTTTCGTGCATAATCCCCTGCCCGCTGTCGAAGTCACGGTCAACGTGTGTGCCAAGGTAGGTTGAGCTGTTGAGGTCCAGCCTGTAAGGGATTTGGTCGTCGGCGTAACTGCCTGTAAAGACTACGGTTGCTCTAACGTGATTGTCGATCATGGTCAGGGCAATAGAGACGCTGGCCTCTTTGGGGTTCTCGGTTTTTATAAGGCTTTCGGTATCGGTGTCGATCTTGAAGAGATGGACGGTGTCGTTAAGCTCGTAGATGAAGTCCTCGGGTTTGTCTGGAAAATCGTATACAAGAGCCTCGTTCTGGACCAACTCAAAAGCAGGGGGTAGCTCCAAATCGTAGTGATGATCGACGACGGTGGTTGCTTTGAGGCTGCCTTCCGCGTTGACTTCGTCGCAGGTGATGGGTGCTGCGACATCGGGTTCGGGCGTTTCGGTCGCCAGTGCTGCGCAGGGTAGCAAAAGCTGCCCTGCCATAAGAATGCTTACTCCGAAGGCAACGACTCTGGCGCCTGCATGAAGCTTGACGTTGCGGATAGACAGGCCAGTGCGTTTGTTATGGGTTTGCGGTGCAACATGCTGTCCATACATAAGGCGCTCCTTGTTCGTAGGCCGGTTTCCTTGGATCTATATTGCGCCCGCCCGATTCGGCCAGGCTCATACACGCGAACGCTCACGCGAGCAGGAGAAAGCTCAAGTTAATTTTCCCACAGTCGACACTTTGCGGCCAACGATTTGCTGTTCAATTCTCGGAGAGAGAATCAAGACAGTTGAGGAGTTGTCAGGCAATGAGACCGAGCGCGACAGCATGGCATCCTCGCCCAAGTTGAAAGAGGTGCGCGAGCTCGCTCGCAAGCTCGCCTAAGGGTAAGAAGAACGCATGGCAATCGGTGTTGGTGGAAATGCTTGCTGTCCTTTTCAAGAGGAATGCTGATTGCCATGCGTCGATGCCCCAGCGGACAATTCCGGTGTGCTAAAACGCCTTCTCGCTCAAGAATTCCCTGAACGCGGGGATGTCGAAGCCGACGAGGCCACGTCCACGTTTCCCGATAACGCCGTCCTCGAGGAGGCGGCGCTTGTACTGGCTTGCGTAGTTGCTGGCGACGCCCATACGCTTGGCGATCTCCGAGACCCTGCTGGATCCAGAATCAGGCAGAAGATTGTGAGTGAAAATCGGGAGTAGCACTCCCGATTTTGACCAATTAACGTTTGTACGAGATAATAGGCTCCATAACGGGAGGCGATTCTATGTACATCGAGCGCGAAATTGAACAGACGATAGATTCGATGCTGGGACAGGGAAAAGTTGTCCTGGTGACCGGAGCGCGCCAAGTTGGGAAGACGACGGTTCTCAAGCAACATCTAGGCGACCGATTCGACTATGTTTCGATGGAGAACCCGCGGGATTATCTTCTTGCAAAAGAGGATGCCGCCCTGTTTTTCGAGTCTCATGATTTGCCGATCATCATTGATGAGATTCAGCGCGTGCCTGAGCTTTTTTCTCCGGTGAAGTGGGTTGTCGATCAATCAGAGGAGAAGGGCCGAATCGTCCTCACGGGATCCCAGACATATCACCTCATGAAAGGGGTGAGCGAATCTTTGGCGGGGAGGATTAGAATTCTGGAGATGCCCTCTTTAAGCTTGCGAGAGCTTGTTGGTGGTTCCCAGGGCCCTCGTCCGTATATCCCCAAAAAGGTTTCCTTGGCCTCTAAGATGTCTTCGGGAAATATTTGGAACATCATCCATAGGGGTTCGATGCCCGAACTGCAAGACCCAAATATCGATTGGGACTCCTATTATTCCGACTACGTTGCCGCATATCTCGAACGCGATGTTCGCGATCTTGTAAACGTGAAGGATGAGGCGAAGTTCTACAGCTTTATGGTCGCGTGCGCAGCGAGAACGGGGCAACTGTTAAATGCCACCGATATTGGAAACACCGTTGACGTCGACCGTAAGACGGTGAAGGCTTGGCTCTCGGTTTTGCAGGCGTCGAACATCGTTCGGATTGTCGAGCCCTTTTGGCCTAATGTCGATAAGCGCCTGACCAAGACCCCTAAGATATTCTTTATGGATACAGGTCTTGTTTGTCATCTAACGAGGTGGATAACGCCGGAGCAATTGCGCAACGGGGCCGCGGCGGGGCATATATTTGAGACGTTCGTTGTCTCGGAAATTTTGAAGAGCTTTATGAACGCGGGGAAGAGCCTTCGCGACGTATGGTTCTATCGAGACCAAAAGAAGCGCGAAATTGATTTGCTCATTCAAGAGGGCCATATTCTCCATCCCGTCGAGGTGAAGATGTCAGCCACGGTGGGCAAAGATGCAGTAAAGAATTTTTCCTGTCTCGAGGGCCTGACCGGCTATGAAATTGGGTTTGGACACGTTGTCTGTCAAACCCCGGATCCATACCTTATTACCAAGGATGTCCAAGCGATTCCCGTGTGGGGCATATGATATACGTTGCAACGAGCGGGGCCCCGGAGCGCGATGTTGCTGCGCTCCGGGCCCCGCTGCTTTGTAAAACTATGACGGTTTGGCCACCGTTGTTTTAGTCAAACAGACTCGGCATGTCGTTTTCTTTCATGAGGGCACCGGCGGAGGGCAGGCTCTGCGCGGTGAACTTTTCGGCCGAGACGCCGGCGCCGAGGATGTCTTCGGTCGTGCCGACGGTGGTGACCGAGCGGCCCTTCTTGGCCGTGAAAGCCTGGACGCCCTGCGTGTTGGTGGTCGTCTTAGTCTTGAGCAGCGACGTGTTGAAGTTCATCAGACGGTAGTCGCTCGAGACCAGCGCAATGTCGCGATCTTCCTTGAGCACCTGGGCATACAGCAGCTTACTGCCGCCGTAGATGGCGTTCTTGAGGCGCTTGCGGTTGGTCTTGGTGACATATCCGGAAAGCGCAACGCGCACCACACGACCGTTCTCAAAGACGAATAGCACGTCGGCCTTGTAGTCCTCGGGGTCGATGACCCAGATGACGCTCTCGTCGGGTTCCATCTCAAGATCGGTCGGCAGGTACGAGCCCAGCTGGGCGGACTTGGTGTCCTCAAACTGCGCGACCTTGCACTTGTACACCTGGCTCTTGTTGGTAAAGACCAGCAGCTCGTGCGTGTTGGAGGACGGGAACTCAATAAAGGGCTTGTCGCCGTCTTTGTACTTGAGCGTAGCGGCCTTCTTGAGCACGCGGTCGGTCATCTTTTTGAGGTAGCCGTCGCGCGAGAGCATGATGGTAACGGGGTACTCCTCGACCTCGGGCTCCAGGCTCACTTCGATAACCTCATGGGGCTCAATCCTGCCCGTGCGGCGCGGCATCACGTACTTCTTGTTGACCGCGGCCAGCTCGTCGCTGATGACCTTCTTGATGTTCTCCTCGCTGGAGAGAATCTCCTCAAGCTCGGCAATCTCGCCCTCGAGCTTGGCGATGTCCTTGGTGCGGTTGAGGATGTACTCCTCGTTGATGTTGCGGAGCTTAAGTTCGGCAACAAACTCGGCCTGGGTCTCATCGATGTCGAAGCCGCGCATGAGGTTGGGCACGACCTCGGCCTCGAGCTTGGTGCCGCGGATGATGGCGATCGCCTTGTCGATGTCGAGCAGGATTGCCTCAAGGCCGTGCAACAGGTGCAGGCGCTCGGACTTTTTGCCCAGGTCAAAGTTGATGCGGCGACGCGTGGACTGGATGCGCCACTTGACCCACTCGTGCAGGATCTGGCGCACGCCCATAACACGGGGATAGCCGTCGACGAGCACGTTGAAGTTGCACGAGAACGAATCCTGCAGCGTGGTCGAGCGATAGAGCTTGGCCATGAGTTTGTCGGGGTCGACGCCGCGCTTAAGGTCGATGGCGATGCGCAGGCCCGAAAGGTCGGTCTCGTCGCGAATGTCAGCGATCTCCTTGACCTTGCCCTCCTTGGAGAGCTTGACGATGCGCTCGATGATGACATCGGTCTTGGTGGTGTAGGGAATCTCGTAGACCTCGATGATGCGCTCTTCGGGAATCCAGCGCCAACGGGAGCGAATCTGGAAGCTGCCAAGGCCGGTCTCGATAATCTTTTCCATCTCCTCGCGGCGGTAGATGATCTCGCCGCCGGTCGAGAAGTCGGGCATGGGCATGTATTCGAGCAGGTCGCAGTCGGGATCCTGCAGGTAGTGCATCGTTGCGGTACAGACCTCGTTGAGGTTGAAACCGCAGATGTCAGAAGCCATGGCGACGCCGATGCCCTTATTGGCCGAGACAAGGATGTTGGGGAACGTGGTGGGCAGCAGGCGCGGCTCCTTCATGGCGCCGTCGTAGCTGTCGACGAAGTCGACCGGGTCCTTGTCGATGTCCTTGAAGATCTCGGCGCTGATGGGGGAGAGCTTGGCCTCGGTATAACGCGAGGCGGCGTAGCTCAGGTCGCCCGAATAGTATTTGCCAAAGTTGCCCTTCGACTCCACGAAGGGGGCGAGCAGCGCCTCGTTGCCGGTGGCCAGGCGCACCATCGTCTCGTAGATCGCGGCATCGCCGTGCGGGTTGAGCTTCATGGTCTGGCCCACGATGTTGGCGCTCTTCTGGCGCTCGCCCTTGAGCAGACCCATCTTGTACATGGTGTAGAGCAGCTTGCGGTGCGAGGGCTTAAAGCCGTCAATCTCGGGGAATGCACGCGAGACGTTGACGCTCATGGCGTAGGGCATGTAGTTGACCTCGAGCGTCTGCGTGATCGGCTGGTCGGTGACCTCGGAGTGCAGGCCGATGACGTTCTCGGCGTTAACCTGCTTTTTCTTTGGCTGGTTCTTCGTCTTCTTCTTTGCCACGATATCCTCTTGAACTTCTTATGGGCCGTCGTTATCTATTTGCTGCTATTGCAGGTCCAGCTGGTCCAGGTATTCCTTGCCATGCTCGGAGATGTGGCGCTTACGGCCTGCCTCGTCGTTGCCCAGCAACAGGTTGAACATGGTTTCCATCTTGGTGACGTCCTCGGGCTCCACCTTGATCAGGCGACGCGTCTCGGGGTTCATGGTGGTGAGCCACATCATGTCCGGATCGTTCTCACCAAGACCCTTGGAGCGGTTGATCGAGCACTTCTGGTCGCCGATCTCCTTAAGGATGCCGTTTTTCTCGAGCTCGGTGTAGGCAAAGTAGGTCTTCTCTTTGCAGTTGATCTCGTAGAGCGGCGACTCGGCGATATACACGTAGCCCTCGTCGATAAGTGTGGGCACCAGGCGGTAGAGCATGGTGAGTACGAGCGTGCGGATGTGATAACCGTCGACGTCGGCGTCCGTACAGATGATGACCTTGTTCCAGTTGAGATTATCCAGGTCAAAGGCACCGAGGTTCTTGATGCGCTTGTCCTTGATCTCTACGCCGCAGCCCAGCACGCGCATGAGGTCCATGATGATGTCGGACTTAAAGATGCGCGGGTAGTCCTCCTTCAGGCAGTTGAGGATCTTACCGCGAACGGGCATAACGCCCTGGAACTCGGCATCGCGCGAGGTGCGGATGGCGCCTGCTGCCGAGTCGCCCTCTACGATGTAGATCTCGCGACGGTCCTTGTCTTTGGAGCGGCAGTCGATGAACTTCTGCACGCGGTTGGCCATGTCGGTCTTCTGCTGCAGATTGGTCTTGATGCTCTGGCGCGTCTTCTCGGCGTTCTCGCGCGAGCGCTTGTTGATGAGCACCTGCTCCATGATCTTGTTGGCGGCGTCTTTGTTCTCGATCAGATAGGTCGAGAGGCGCTCCTTAAAGAATGCCGTCATCGCCTGCTGGATAAAGCGGTTATTGATGGCCTTCTTAGTCTGGTTTTCGTAGGACGTCTGGGTGGAGAAGCAGTTGGTCACCAGCACCAGACAGTCCTGGACGTCCTGCCACTTAATGCCGCTCTCGTTTTTGTTGTACTTGCCCTGTTGCTTGATGTAGGCATCGATGGCGCTGGTCAGAGCGCTGCGGGCGGCCTTTTCGGGCGAACCGCCGTTCTCGAGCCATGACGAGTTGTGGTAGTACTCCTGCATCATGAAGGTGCGCGAGAAGCACATGCACGCGGTAATCTTGACGTTGTAGTCGGGCAGGTCCTCGCGGTCGCGACCGCGGCGGTCGGCCTCGATAAAGAAGGGCTCGGTGAGGTAGTCGGCACCGACCTTCTCGAGCACATAGTCCTCGATGCCCTTGGGGTAGCAAAAGTCCTCTTCGGAAAACTCGCCATCGTCGCCCTCGATGCGCAGGCGGAAGGTAACGTTGGCGTTGACCACGGCCTGGCGGCGCATGGTCTCGCGATACCAATCGTGGGGGATGCTGATTGAGGTGAAGACCTCAAGATCGGGGCGCCACTTGATGGTGGTGCCGGTGCGGTCCTCGTCGCTGGGCTCAATCTCGAGCGCCTTCTTTTTGGCGCCGACGACCTTGCCCTTCTTAAAGTGTAAGGAGTACTTGTTACCGTCACGCCAGACGGTGACGTCCATGTACTCGGAGGCGTACTGGGTCGCGCAGGAGCCCAGGCCGTTGGTGCCGAGCGAGAAGTCGTAGTCGCCGCCCTGGTTGTTGTTATACTTGCCGCCGGCGTAGAGCTCGCAAAAGACGAGCTCCCAGTTAAAGCGCTTCTCGGAGGGGTTCCAGTCGAGCGGGCAGCCGCGGCCGTTGTCCTCTACCTGGATGGAGCCATCGCGAAAGGCGGTAAGGGTGATGAGCTTGCCGTAGCCCTGGCGCGCCTCGTCAACGGCGTTGGACAGGATCTCGAAGGCGGCATGCGCGCAACCGTCGAGTCCGTCCGAGCCAAAGATGACGGCGGGGCGCAGGCGTACGCGCTCCTCGTCCTTGAGCTGACGAATACTGTCGTTACCATAGTTTGCGGTGTTTTTTGCCATGCTCGCTCTCTCGATACTCCTTTGCTGCGTTTAAGTCATATAGATAGTCAAGGTAGCATAGCCCAGCCCTTGGGCGATTCCACCCAACACGAAATCCATCGAACAATCGTTCGGATTAACGGGTAAAACGTGTCGTGCGGATTGTTGTTCCGAATCGAACATTGGGACAAGCGTCTCGTTTTATGGGCCACGGGCGTGCGTGTGCGAGTCCCTTTGGCCCATAAGGAACGCTGGCGGGTCGTTATTTGGGCCGTGGGTCACTTCGCCGGCGTCGTGTTTTGTCATACGCTCATAGTGGAAGCCGATGCCACGGGGTCGACTTGGGACTCGGGCAACGGATGAGCTGCAAGCCGAAAGGAGCGGTGAGGATGATGAAGCCCATGACGAAGAAGCTGCTGTTAGGAATTCCCACCGTGACGCTTTCGGCCGTGCTGGCATGTACGGTGGCCGGCTGCGGCGGTAATGCGCCGAGTGGCTCGGGCGGGAGCGCACCTGTGCAGGAGAAGGCCGAGAAGCCCAAGGCCTATGAGTCGCAGACGGTCGAGGTGGCAGGCATTACCTATGAGTCGGTGGCTCACGGTACGTTCTATCGCGGTGATGCCAAGAAGCAGGACGGCTTTTACCTGCACATCAAGATTACCAACAACAACACAAAGAACAAGACGTTCAGTTCCTTTAACGTGCATGCTGCCCAGGGCGATCTTGAGGCAGACGACCCGTTGTTTACTTCCGGCAAGGCGGCCGTGCTCGACTACGTTGCAAGCGAGGCTCCCGATGAGCTTCACGAGGGCATCGATCTTTCCAAGAGGCCAGATATCGGCCCGGGCGAGACCGTTGAGTACGTGTATTTTTGGGCCCCCAAGACGGCGTACTACGGGCCCATCACTGTCGAGTTCGTAGACGCTTACGCCCCCGCCAAGAATTATGAGGCCATGCACTTTGACACCACGGGATGCGAGACCAAGGAGTTCAAGGCGGCCGGCGGCGTGGCCGATTCTGGTGACGCGGCCAATATGACCGGCATCGCTTGCGCATCGTACAGTATCGAGGCCGCCGATGGGTACACGCTGGATTCGTCCAACGAAGAGCACGAAAAGGCAAACTTCTTCCACGACGAGACTGGAGGACGCCTGAACATCAGCATCTTCCCGCGCTCGCCGGAGGAGGAAGTTGCAAGCCTGGAGCAGATCTATGAAGGCAAGGAAACGACAACCGACCAGGTCGAGTACAACGGCATAACGTGGCTGCGCTTTACCGGTCCCGACAACGGCCATACGCTATTTGCGACGGCTCCCGCGACGGGCGAGACCGTTCGCGTGTCGATTGGCTGGAAGATCGACTGGGATGCCGCCGTGCCCATGATGGAGGCACTGAAGCTCAAGTAACGCCGCGATTCTTACGTCAGGCGACTCAGGGCTGGCTCCGAGTTATCGGGGCCAGCCCCTTTTGGTGTTCGATGAGCCGAGTCGGCGTCTCACACAAAAGTAACTAGGAGCTAGCGAGGCCTATCCGAATTGACCTCATTGGCGGTGTCTTTTTCGAGCGCCGTGCGGCGGACGCTGTAGGCGACAAGGCCGGCACCAGCTGCGGCGAGTGCTGCTGCGGCTGCGGTTAGGGGGACGTTGCTGTCGCCCGTGCCGGCGAGCGCGCCCGCTTTTCTGGAGCGCTTGTTATTGCCGTGATCCTTGCCGCTGCCAGAGCCACTGCCGCCACCGGAGCTGCTTCCGTCGGAACCACCTCCACTCGAGCCACCATCGCCGTCTACCGTCATTGGGGCGTCGTGAAGTCCTGTCGTATCCGCGCTGTCGCATACGCCGACCTGAACTTCTGAGCGTTCGCATGCCGCGTCGGGCACATGAAGCTCGTGCAGAACGGCACTCAGCGCCGAGTTTGCGCCCGGTCGGATCTCCTCGAGCGTTACGGGATCGAGCGCCACCAGATTACGCGCCTTCGCATACAGCGTGACGCGTTTGCCCACTTCGTCGCTCCAGCTCTCGGGGATGGCGAAGCTCATGCGGAACTGTGCCGTGCAACCCGGTGCCAGCACGGCGTTGCCGTTGTCGGCTACCAGCGGGTGCGTTGCAAAACGTGCGCCCAGCGTCTCGAGCGCGTACTTTACGTGTGCCATGTCGTTGGCCGAAGCGTCTTCGGCAAGCTCTGGATCGTAGATCGAAGCCATGCGTGCGTTCGCTCCGAATCCGATGGATGCGCTGGAGAACGGCTGGCTGGAGCCCTCTCGGTACAGATCGATTGTGCCGGCAGTCAGCAAAGTGTTGCCGTCGTTTCGCACCGTGACCATGAAGGATTCGCCTGCTGCTCCGGGCACCACCGCGCCCGAGGTAGCGACCGCGCCCGTCGGAGTGGCACACGCCACCAGAGGCACTTCGATGCCGTGCAGCTCTGCCTCGCTCTTCTCCGCGCTCACAATGTGCGTGGCGAGCGCGGAGAGCATGCCTCCCGACGTCAAAAATGTCGTTATCTGATCGATGGGATGGTCCAGCTCGCACATCACGAACGGCTCCGTGAACAGATCGCCTGCCAAGGTGCTGGCGAAGATGCGGAAGTGCTTGCCCATCACTGCTACCGGGTTGCCTTCTTCGTCGTAGGTTTGCCCCACTTTGCCGTCGGTGTTCTCGACGTATAGGACGCACCTGCCGTTGTTGCTCACGCTAAACGACGCCGGGCAGCAACCAGCTGCGCCCGCGGGTGCCGTTGCAAATGACGATGCGCCTCGCGTCCAGGTAACATGCTGCAGCTGCTCGTCGACGGTTGCCAAAAAGCCCGTATGTTGCGGCCACGGTACCACGCGCGGCACCGAGGCATCCGGCGACATGACGCCCCAGCCCGCAATAGACTGACCGATGACGGCGTACGATGCGCAACCGCAGCCGTCTGCGGTTTCGTATGCAACGGGCACCACCATTTTGCCGTTGATGTTCTCGGGTGCGCCTAGCTCGATGCTCGACGGTGCCTGCGGAAAGCGGAGAACCTGACGGAACGTGAGGCTGTCGCCCGACAGATCCGACCACAGGGTAAAGCACTCGAGCGCAACTTCTGCCTCGGTACCCAACGCCTTCTCGGCGGTGGCTCCGCGGCGATGGAGATAGGCGCCCGACAGACGTCCGTCGACAAGCGTCTTGCCCACTGTGATACGCGGACATTGCAGGCAATGGTAGCCGTCCTCCTGCAGGCGGCCGCGCGAGATGCTGCGCCATGACGTGTGCGATATCACGCGAACTCCGTCGTTGCTTATGCGCAGGCGCACAACGGACAGTATGCCGGCTGTGCTTGCCGTATCGAACCGGGTTGCGTCGCCTTCGGGGCGCTCTCCCGAGACCAGCAATACGTAGGCGTCTTGGTTTTCTCTCCCGTCTGTATATTCCACCACGTCGAAGTCGTAATCGAATATGCCGTTGCGCTCCACGTCGCCCTCGCCAAACCCAAGGGGGAAGTCGACCGGCATAGGTGCGGACCACGCGCCGTTTGCCTTCGTGTGTACCACCAGGCGCGAACGGCCATCCTCGCCGTAGCGCACCGAAGCGATACGGAACAGGCATTCCACGCCGGCTATCTCCGCAAACTTCATGTGGGCTTCGCTGAGCACGCCGGTGAAGAGTACGTTGTCGCTCGAGGGCTTTATACCGCCGCGCTCGTCCTCCGACACGCCGGCAGAATTGGCGTTTGGGTCCGCAATGGCATTCGTCGCCTGCCCGATGTAGGTATACTCATACATCGGTGCAGCATTTTCGTCATCTTCCATCAGAGCGTGGACGAAATGCTCGACCTGCCCCGTGTCGTCGCTCTCCGCGTCTGCCTCGAGTTCAATACGCGTGACCGCCCGGTCCCAATCGCGTACGGTAGGCGCGACGTTTACGTCGGTGGCTGCAACTTCGGCGCATGCGAGCAGCTCGGCATTGGTGACGATGGTGGCCGACGCGATAAACTGCGCTACGCCGCTCGACTCGGCATTGCCGGTCGCGCCAAAGCAAGCATCCAGCGTATACGGCGTGTCTCCGCCCAGTGCCAGCTCTGAGCGCTGGAGCACATACTGGTCGCCGTTGTTGACCGACATGTTCCACGAATCGAGAAGTGTGGGCCACGACCCCGACCAGGCCTTGGTGGTCCACTTGAACATGATGAACTGGAGTATCACGTCGACATCGACGTCGGCACCCACGCGCAGCCGCGGAAGCTGGTGGCCGTCCGCCTTCTCGTACCCAATGAACAGTGTGAGGGATGCGGCACCGCGCACGGCGGACGAAGCGACGCCTGCAACGCCGGCTCCAAAGGTGACGGCAAGCCCGATCTGGATGGTGAATGATCCCGACGTATTGGAATAGTCGAGCGAAATGTTTTTGAAGAACGCCGCGCCGCTGCCGTGTGTGTGGGCGCCTACCGCGAGCGCCAGCTTTGCCAACACCCAAGGATTGACGTTTAGGAAAAACGGCACCGGGCCCAGGGTAAACTGCTCGGTCCAATTGAGGTCGGTTCTTACCTGGAAGAGGGCCTTAATATTGCCGTATGCGGGGTCGTTGTTGTTACCCCAGGTTTTGCCTACCCAGTCGTAGGCAAGCGATCCGTACACCTGTGTTGCGATATCCATCGTGAACAGCAGCGTGCAATGGTGACGAAGGAGCTTGGTGTTTCTTGGATCGGTGCCCGAGCCGGCGCTCATGCTCTTGTATTGGTTCCACTTCCCCTCCATCTCGTCGAGGTAGCGGTTTGCCTGCTTGGCGCCCGACTCGCGCGGCGACTTCTTCCAGTATTCCGGATCAGGGTTGCCCGAATCGTTCATGTAACTGACCGGTTTGTATCCTCCGCCAAACAGCACATACCCGGCAAACGAAAAGTCGAAGAGGATCGGAAACGTGGGCATCCAGCAGGTGAACTTGTTGCCGCCGATGCCGGGGAACGCCGCGGGGAAATCAAACGGAGTGATCTCTTGGTCCATGGTGGTGGGGATGATGGTCGTTGAGCCCGATTCAGCCTTTGAGGCCGGCGCGGTGGCAACGGCCATGGGGGAGGAGAGCGTGTAGGTTTTGCCCTGATAGTCGAGCGCAAAGCGCAGCTTGCACCCTTCTTCCAAAAGGCCCGACGCCGCATCGAGGAACTTGTCTTCGAGCGTGAACATCGCCAGATTATCTGCACCCGTTGCACTGGCCTTGACCTGGCCAATCTGCGTGACGGTTTCGGGCGAGCTGCCCACGGCGGGCATTACCTTGTTGATGTGCAGCGTTGCCTGCCCACCCTGCGGTAGATGGGCCTGTACGGTAAAAGCATGCGTGTCGGACTGCTCGTTTGTTGGATCGTCTTTGGGTATCGCCATGAATGTGGCGTCGGCGTACTGGATGTCCCACTCGTCGAACGTAAGCTGGCGAAAGTACGGCTCCCCATCGGAGAGCGGACGCGTGGGCGCGGTAATGGCGGTACCGCCCTGGATGCGCGCGAGGGGGATCTCGACATCGCGGTAGCCCGGCATGCTGATGGAGATGCCGCCGTTGAAGTCATACGCATCAAGGAGCGTCGCCTCGTCCACGTAGCCTTCCGAAAGCGGGGCAATCTCAAAGATCGCTGTGCCCTCGTCATCAGTGGTGGCGGTGAGCTGTTTGCCCGCGGCATAGCGCGACGTCAGCGTGACCTGAGCACCCGCGATAGGGTTCATCTTGTTGGCGACGTCGACCACCACCACGCCGAACATGGTACGCGAGAGCACCAGGACCTTGAAGGGGTCTTCTTCGTCGGCATAGGCTTCGGTGGGCGCGAACGGCAGTATGAAAGCATTCGCGCTGCCCGGCACGCGCGGCAACATAATGCTCGCCAGCGAGGACGCTTCGGCAACAAGAAACGAACGGCGATCAAACATCTTGGGCTCCCATCCCGCAAATATCGGTGGAAATACTCTCATATTGCGAGAAGGAACCCTGCGACGGTAGTGCCGTTCGAGGACCAAAATGTCCAAATGCGAATGCGGAAGCGCGGGGGCGCTGGGGTGTGTGGCGCGTTTGGCAGGCGGTCCGCTAGCGCAACATATGCGCGACCAGCTCGGCACGAGTTCCGATGCCAAGTTTTGCATACACGCCGGACAGGCGGTTTTTAACGGTGCCCGGTGATACGTCCATATGGCGTGCGATTTCGGCGTTGGTCCATCCGCGACAGGCGAGCATCGCCATGGTGAACTCCGTGGTGGTGAGGTCATCGGCCACGTCATCACCCGAATCGGGGTTGTGGATGCGTCGCCATCCGTAGCTAAAGCGGTACGTGATCTCGATGACGCGTGCGAAATCGTCAGGGTATTGCTGTTTTAGGCATGCCTCGATAAGTCCCTGCAAAAGGCCATGGTGCTCGCCGATGAGCTCGATAAGGCCGTCGGGGCGCGCTATGCTCCAAGCGGTTTCGAAATGCACCTTTGCGGCGTCGATGTTCTTGAGGCTCATGCATGCCATAGAAGCCGCCAAGTGCAAGAACAGCTCCGATATGGGATAGCTCCCTTGTTTCATGATCAGGGCGTTTTCCGCCATGCCCAGGCTGCGACCGTATTCACCGCGCAGATACAGGGCATGCGCCATCACGTAACTGGCGAACAGGCGCAGGCCTTCGGGCAGATGCGACGCAAGCGGATAAAACTGTTCGGCGGAATATGGGGAAGGTAGATGCAGCAGGACGCTTGCGGCCGAGGCGAACAGAATGTGCGTGGCGTGAACGGCAGGCGATTCCTCGTCAGTTGGCGTGTCGAGGATGCCCGCAAGGCAACGGCGGGCGTCGGCGATGCGGTTGAGCGACAGGCTGGCATATCCGCAGATGAAGCATGCAGAATAGCGAAGTGCGGGATCGGTGGCGTCAAGATAGGGACGTGCCGTCTCGGCAGCGAGAGTGGCCTGTCCGCGAAAGTACAGCGCTTCTGCCGTGGCGATGACACGCGAATCGGCGTCAGTGATGCTTGCGACCGCGGCATCCATTTGCCCCGGCACAAAGGCGGTGCACATCAACGGCATAGGAACACGCGCGCAACCATCGCAGTCCATCTTTTATCTCCCATCAGCTGACAACGATAGCAGCCATTGTACCCCGTCATTTGAAAGCTGGATGTTAGCGCGTATTGCGTACGAGTGCGCCGAGCGTATAAACGACAAGTTTAGCGGCCCTGCCCCTGAGGTGGTTATCGAAGCCTAGCTGACCTTGGGATATAGAAAAACTACCGCCCCTGCAAAAAGCTCCATGGGAGCGATGGGAAATGGGCCTCGTTCTGCATATAATGAGGTCATATGACGGTGCGTTTGCATATGTGCAACGCATTTCCATCGAACCGAAAAGGAGCTCTGCATGGATCCCAACAAGCGTCCCGACGACATGGTGCGTATCACCACTCCCGAACTTGCCCAGGCGTTCATCGACGAGCAGGTCACCGCAATCCGTGAGCAGATCGGTGACAAGAAGGTCCTGCTGGCCCTTTCCGGCGGCGTTGACAGCTCAGTTGTCGCGGCGTTGCTCATCAAGGCAATCGGCAAGCAGCTCATTTGCGTGCATGTGAACCACGGCCTCATGCGCAAGGGCGAGAGCGAGCAGGTTGTCGACGTCTTTAAGAACCAGATGGACGCCAACCTGGTCTACGTGGACGCTTCCGATCGATTCCTAGACAAGCTCGTGGACGTTGAGGAGCCCGAGGCCAAGCGCAAGATCATCGGCGCCGAGTTCATTCGCGTGTTCGAGGAGGAGGCCCGCAAGGTTGGCGACGAGGTCAGCTTCCTCGCCCAGGGCACCATCTACCCCGACATTCTGGAGTCCCAGGACGGTGTGAAGGCTCACCACAACGTGGGCGGCCTGCCCGATGATCTGCAGTTTGAGCTCTGCGAGCCCGTCAAGCTGCTGTACAAGGACGAGGTCCGCGTTGTCGGTCGCGAGCTCGGCCTGCCCGAGAGCATGGTCGAGCGCCAGCCGTTCCCCGGCCCCGGCCTGGGCGTTCGCTGCCTGGGTGCCATCACCCGTGACCGTCTTGAGGCGCTGCGCGAAGCCGATGCCATCGTACGCGAGGAGATCGACAAGGCCGGCCTGACCATTTGGCAGTACTTTGCCGTCGTGCCCGATTTCCGCGCCACCGGCGTGCGCGAGGGCAAGCGCGCCTACGACTGGCCCTGCATCATCCGCTGCATCAACACCGTCGATGTCATGACCGCCGAGGT
Organism: uncultured Collinsella sp.; assembly: GCA_902464035.1. Taxonomy (GTDB): domain Bacteria; phylum Actinomycetota; class Coriobacteriia; order Coriobacteriales; family Coriobacteriaceae; genus Collinsella. Next base: position 32,106 of record CABQHT010000009.1, read on the forward strand.
GCCCGAGCTCGACTGGGCGCTGCTCAAGCGCATCACCGCTCGCGTCACCGCCGAGGTCCCCGGCATCTGCCGCGTCTGCTACGACCTGACCCCCAAGCCCGTCGGCACGGTCGAGTGGGAGTAAGCTAACTCACCTAGCCCCCGTTTCCGCTTGGAAGCGGGGGCTTTTTGCTGGCGCTTCGCCCAATTTCGTGCATCTTGGGCCTCACGTATCCTGCGAACTAACAGATGTGACAAAGGGGCAGTTCCTTTGTCACATCTTCGATGTTATGCGCGGGAAGAGTCACGAGCATGGTCGTTCCGCGCTCCGAGCTCTCTTCGACCTCGATGGAGCCGCCGTGGAGTGCGGCGATCTCCCAGACCAGCGCAAGTCCCAGTCCCACGCCGCCATATGCCCTGCTACGCGATTTGTCGACGCGAAAGAAGGGCTGAAAAATGCTCGTCTGGTATTGCTCGGGAATGCCCGGCCCCTGGTCGTGTACGCGTAGCAGCACGCGGTCGCCCTTGACGTGGGCGCTGATTCGCACGGTCGAGTTGGGCGTGCTGTAGCGAATGGCGTTTTCGGCCAAGTTGAACAGCAGCCGATAGATCAGCGTGTCGCTGCCGGTCGTTTGCGCGTCGCCCTCGCTTGCGAGCGCGATGTCCTTTTGCTCGGCAAGGGGTGCCAGGTCGGTGAGCACTTCTTCGATCATCGGCGTCAGGTCAATCGCATCGTTGCAGGGGACGCTGCGCAGCTCGCTCATCTCGAGCAGGGTCTTTGTCATGTGCGTCATTCGCTCGGTCTGCTCTTGCAGCAGCCCGAGCAGACGCGCTGTATCTGCATCGGCGTCGGGGTGCTCGGCGCAAAACAGCTCAACCTGAGCTTGCATGAGCGCAAGCGGCGTGCGCAGCTCGTGCGCCGCATTGCCCGTAAACTGTTTTTGTGCAGAAAAACCTTCGTCAAGGCGGGCAATCATGTCGTTAAACGACGCGCTGCAACGCCTAAGCTCAGAGGGCACATCTTCGCTGATCTTTGTGTCGGCGAGGTTGTCGGGCCGCACGCTCTCGACTTGCGCTGCAAAGGTACGCAGCGGCTGCAACGCATGCCCGCCCACAAAGTAGGCCAGCACGCCACCGAGTAGCGTCACCGCTGCGGTTATGTACCAGCTCGTCGCACCAAACGATTCTTGGGCGTCGCTCACGACGATGGTCAGATCGTCGTCGAGCTCCTTGCTCGTCGGGTCGAACGAGTTGGGCGAGGCCGCCTCCGCCTTGCTATGCTCCGACATTTCAGTACCGATTGAGTCCATGTAGCGCATGCCGGAGTAGCCAACCAGGCAATTAATAAGTACGCAGGTCAAACATATCAGCAGAGCTGTCATCAACGTGATGCGCCATTGCAGGGACAGTCGCTTCATTCGCCGTCCTCCATAACGTAGCCCTCGCCGATTCGGTTGCGGATGGGGTCATGTCCCAACGCGCCGCGCAGCTTTTTGCGCAGTGACGAGATATGCACGCGGGTCGCGTTGCTAAAACTGTTGACACTGGTATCCCATACGTGGTCAATGAGCTCCTCCTGGCTTACCGGTCGCCCCTGGTTGAGCATCAGGTATTCCAAGATGCCGGTCTCCTTGCGTGTGAGGGATAAAGCCTCGTCGCCCACTGAGGCGACGCGCGCCTTGGTGTCAAAGCTCAGCGATCCGCAGGTCAGGACAACATCGCTTTGCGTAAAGCGCCTGAGCGTGAGGCTGCGGATACGTGCTGCCAGCTCGTCAAGATGGAACGGCTTGGTGAGGTAGTCGTTGGCGCCTGCATCGAGTCCCGCTACCTTGTCGGCGACCTCGCCGCGTGCCGACAGCACGAGCACCTTGGTCTCGCAATCGGTAATTCTGAGTTGCCTGAGCACGGTCATGCCGTCGACATGGGGGAGATTGAGGTCGAGCACGACAAGATCAAAGGTCTCGACATCGAGCAGATCGAGGGCCTGTCGCCCGTCGTAGCAGCAGTCGACGCTATAGGCCAAGTTGCGCAGGCTGCGTGCGATCGCATCGCACAGCGCCCGCTCGTCCTCGACGACCAAGATGCGCATAACGTTCTCCTTGCATAGTCATTCACGCTTAACACGGATTTTATAGTCGGTATGGTCCAATGGGTCGCGAAACGAAAGGAGTGGTCAGATTGTTCAAAGCGATTAAGCCTGTGGCGCAGGTTGCTTTGCTGATCGTCGGGATGGCCATGGTGTGCTTTGGCGTCATGCGCGGCGAGGCGGATGCCGTGCTGGCCAAGGCAATCAGGCTGTGCTTGGAGTGTATCGGAATTGGATAAAAGAAAAAACACTGCATCGCATCTTTTGGCGAGATTCCGCGGATTGATTCAGGCGGCGGCGACGCTTGCGACCAACATTCACCTGCCCAACTTTGCCAAGGGAGGCATCTACCAGGGGGCGGGCAAAGCCGTCTGCGTGCCGGGGCTCAACTGCTACTCGTGTCCGGCTGCCTCGGGTGCGTGCCCCATCGGGTCGTTTCAGTCGGTAGTGGGATCGTCTAAGTTTAGCTTCTCGTATTACGTGACCGGAACGCTCATTTTGATCGGCGTGCTGTTGGGGCGTTTTGTATGTGGCTTTTTGTGCCCGTTTGGATGGCTGCAAGAACTCCTGCATAAGATTCCCGGCAAAAAGCTCTCCACGAAAAAGCTCAAGCCGCTCACGTACATCAAGTATGCCGTGCTACTGTTTGCCGTGGTGCTGCTGCCCGTCTTGGTGGTTAACGATGTGGGTATGGGCGACCCGTTCTTTTGCAAGTACATCTGCCCCCAGGGTGTGCTCGAGGGCGCCATTCCGCTGTCCATCATGAATACGGGAATCCGCTCCGCGCTGGGAAAGCTCTTTACCTGGAAGCTCGCGATCCTCATTGTGGTTGCGGTGCTGAGCGTGCTGTTCTACCGCCCCTTCTGCAAATGGATTTGCCCCCTCGGTGCGTTTTATGCGCTCATGAACAAGGTGTCTTTGCTGGGGATCCAGGTTGACCAGTGCAAATGCGTTTCGTGCGGCAAGTGCGCCAGGGTGTGCCAGATGGACGTGGACGTTACGCGTACGCCCGACCATGCCGAGTGCATTCGCTGCGGCAAGTGCATAGGCGCATGTCCCGTCGATGCTATTAGCTTTCGCTACGGGCTGGGTGTGACGGGCGACAAGCCCGCACAGCCCGCGCAAGCCTGCGAAAACAAATAGGTACCTATATAAGCTTCGATATAACGGAGGAACCATGAAACTGTCAAAAATTGCGGCCTTGTTGATGCTGCCCGTGCTGGCGCTGACTCTCGCGGCGTGCTCTGCCCCCAAGGGCGACGCGAAGGATGCCACGAGCGGCGATGCGCAGATTGCCGAGCTTATAGCGCAAAAGCCGTCGAGCGCCGAGGAGGCGGCCGAGCTGTACCAGCAGCTGCTGCAAAAGGAAAACGAGATCTTCGCGAGCGATAACGCCCTGTGGGAAAAGGTGTTCAATGCGGCAAATAAAGACTCGGCAATGATTGAGGACGGTAGCAATTACGGCGACTTCTTGCTTGATACCATCGAGGGCGCCAAGGATCAGTTCGCGGCTGACGAGCTCAAGACGCTTAAGGCCGGCGCGCAGCAGGTCAAGGAGATCGAGGACAAGCTCATGGCGCTGGAGAAGGAGTTTCCCGGATGCGGCAGCACGCCCGGCGAGGGGGAGAGCGTCGATGCCTCGACCGCAGGCATGACCAACGGCGAGAGCGGGGAGACGAAGTTCCCCAGCTTTAAGGGCAAGGACTTGGACGGCAACGATGTAAACAGCGACGAGCTGTTCTCCAAGAACAAGGTTACCGTCATGAACTTCTGGTTTACCACCTGCAAGCCGTGCGTGGGAGAGCTGGGCGATCTGGAGAAGCTCAACAAGGAGCTTGCCGAGAAGGGCGGCCAGGTCGTGGGCGTTAATTCTTTTACGCTCGATGGCAACAAAGACGAGGTGGCCGATGCCAAGGACGTGCTTTCCAAGAAGGGCGTGACGTATAAGAACATCTGGTTTAAGTCGGACAGCGAGGCCGGAAAGTTCACCTCCAACCTGTACTCGTTCCCGACCACCTACGTGATCGACCAGAACGGCAACATCGTGGGAGAGCCAATCATGGGCGGCATCAACTCCGCCGAGCAGCGAGAGGCGCTCAACAAGCTGATCGATCAGGCGCTTGCTAAGAGCGAACAGTAAGTCCGAATGTGACAAAGGGACAGTCCCTTTGTCACATCGTCGATGTTATGTGCGGGATGGTGCGCCACGTGGCGTGCCGTCCCGTTCGTTATTTGGGGCGGTTCGTTACATTTCTCACTGGTACCGGCAGAAAACGGGGATAGAGTAGGACAAGCGCGCCGAACGTGAACGGCGGGGGAGAGCGGGTGAGCGCGCCCGCGGGGGAGAGGTTGCCGTCCATGCTGGAGCTCAAAGGTATTTGCAAAAGGTACGTCACGCAGTCGTTTACGCAGGTGGCGCTCGATAACGTGAGCCTGGCTTTTCGCGATAACGAGTTCGTGGCCATTCTGGGTCCCTCGGGCTCGGGCAAGACCACGCTGCTCAACGTTATTGGCGGACTGGATCATTTCGATTCCGGCGATCTGCTCATCGACGGTATTTCGACCAAGGACTTCCGCGATCGCGATTGGGACGCCTACCGAAACAACCGCATCGGCTTCGTCTTCCAGAGCTATAACCTCATTCCGCACCAGACTATCTTGGAAAACGTGGAGCTGGCGCTTACGCTTACGGGTGTGGGCCATGCCGAGCGTCGTCAGCGTGCGCGCGAGGCGCTTGAGGCAGTTGGCCTGGGCGAGCATGTGAACAAGCGTCCGAGCCAGCTTTCGGGCGGACAGATGCAGCGCGTGGCCATTGCCCGCGCCCTGATCAACGATCCCGAGATCGTGCTGGCCGACGAGCCGACCGGTGCCTTGGATTCAACGACGTCCGTGCAGGTCATGGACTTGCTCAAGGATGTTGCACGCGACCGCCTGGTCATCATGGTCACGCACAATCCCGAGCTGGCGCACCAGTACGCCACACGCATCGTCAACCTGGCGGACGGCAAGATCACCGACGATTCCGACCCCTTCGATGCTGCTAATGCTGCGCGTCGCGAGGCTAAGCCTACGCGCAAAACCTCGATGGGCTTTGTGACGGCGCTGGGGCTTTCTGCCCGAAACCTTATGACCAAGAAGGGACGTACGGCCATGACGGCCTTTGCGGGCTCGATTGGCATTATCGGTATCGCGGCGATTCTGGCGCTGTCCAACGGCGTAAACGGCTACATCAAAAAGGTCGAGGAGGATACGCTCTCGAGCTACCCGCTCACGATTTCCAAACAGGATTACGACCTGTCGGCCATGATGGGCGGACAGGGGGCCACGGATGACAATACGTCCAACGGCGAGGATTCGTCCGACGACGGCACCGACGGCAAGGCTCAGGGAACCGATAAAATCCCCGTGGTCACGGCCGTAAAGGATATGTTTGCGAGCGTTAAGTCCAACGACATGACGAGCTTTAAGGCATGGCTCGATGCCGGTGGCGACGGCATCGATAAAGAGGTCAACGCCATTCAGTACGGCTATGGCGTGACGCCGGTTGTCTATCGAGCGGGCAAGGGCGATGAGAAGCCTGTCCGGCTGGTGCCCAACGCTATGACCGAGGCCATGAGCGGCGGCGCAAGTTCGGCGGCAACGGTGAGCATGGATTCCATGGGAACCTCGGTCTTTAACGAGATGATTGACGACCAGAGCCTGCTCGACAGCCAGTACGATGTCGTCGCCGGCCATTGGCCCACGTCTGCCAACGAAGCCGTGATGGTGCTTTCGAGCCGCGGCACGGTGGGTGACTACACGCTCTACAGCATCGGTGCGCTGGATATCGATGAGCTCAACGACCTGGTTAACAGTGCCATGACGGCCGACGGCAAGGTCGAGACGCCCAAGGCCGGCACCGACTTTACCTACGACGATGCGCTGTCCACGACGTTTAAGGTGCTGTCTCCGTCCGATGCCTATCGCAAAAACGAAGAGACCGGCATGTGGACTGACATGTCTGGCGATGCCGACTTTATGGCGGCCAAGGTTGCCGACGGTATTGACGTGCGCATTGTGGGCGTGGTGCGACCCAACGAGACGGCCAACGCGAGCGCATTGACTCCGGGCATTGCCTATACGCATGCGCTGACTTGCCAGCTTATGAAGCGCGCCGCCGATTCGCAGATCGTGCAGGAGCAGCTTGTCCACCCCGAGACGGATGTCTTTACGGGCAAAACCTTCGACGAGCTGCAAGGCGAGGCCAAGCAGGGCGTGGATCTGGGCAGTATGTTCAGCGTGGACGAGGCGACGCTCAAAAGTGCGTTCTCGTTCGATGCATCTGCGCTCTCGGGCGCGGCGGGCGGTGTCGACCTTTCTGGTATCGATTTGTCCGGGCTGAACATTGACCTTTCGGGCGTTGGTAAGGACATCGACTTTAGTGACATCATGGCCAAAGCGCCGGCCCCCGATTTCTCGGGTATCTTTGACGGTCTGGAACTTACGCTCGAGCAAATGCAGCAGGCGGGAACACTAGCCAACCAGCTGTTTGAGGGCTTTTTGCAGTCTGATCAGTTTAAGGCCCTGACGCCCGAAGATCTTAAAGACGCGTCAAAGCTTGCCGCCGCATTCTCGGCGTATCTTGAGAATGATGCCGCAGCCCAGCGATGCCTGGCTCAGCTCAAGGCGCTGGGCGGCGATGCCCTAGCCGAGCGCCTGCAGCAGGCGATGACCGACTATGTGCAAAAGCAGCTGGCTCCGTATCTGCAGCAGGCTATGGATCAGGTGATGAAGGCAATCAGCGAGCAGATAGCGTCGACGGTATCGTCCCAGCTCAAGGCGGGCGCGGCAGGGCTCATGGGCCAGATGGCGACGCAGATGTCATCGAGTTTTGCCAACCTGGCGAGCGCTATGCGTGTGGATGCGAGCGCCTTTGCGCGTGCCATCCATTTCAACATGGACGCCGAGGACCTGAGTTCGCTCATGATGAGCTATGCCAAGGCGTCGAAGCTCACCTACGACAACAATCTGACCACGTTGGGCTATGCGGACGAGGCAGACCCCATCTCGGTCAAGATTTTCCCGCGCGACTTTGAGGCCAAGGAGCGCGTGCTCGATCACATCGACGCGTACAACAAGCAGGTCAAAGCCGCTGGCCACGATGAGCAGGCAATCTCGTACACCGACTACATGGGCATCATCATGGGTTCGGTGACCGACATCGTGAACACCATCAGCTTGGTGCTCATCGCATTTGTGAGCATCAGCTTGGTCGTCAGCTCCATCATGATCGGCATCATCACCTACATCAGCGTACTGGAACGTAAAAAGGAGATTGGCATCCTGCGCGCGATCGGCGCGTCGAAGCGCAATGTGGCCAACGTGTTCAACGCCGAGACTTTCATCGAAGGCCTCATTGCTGGCGTCTTCGCCATCGTCGTCGTGGTGCTCGTGAGTTTTCCAGTCAATGCCTGGGCGCTTGCGGTCAAACAGGTCCCCAATCTGATGAGCCTGCCCGTGCAGGATGCGCTGGTGCTCATCGCGATTTCGGTGTTGCTGACGGTTGTCGCTGGCCTGCTGCCGGCCCGCAGCGCATCCAAGAAAGATCCCGTGGAGGCCCTACGTTCCGAATAATGTGACAAAGGGACAGCCCCTTTGTCACATTCATCTCCCTGCACCTAGTTCGTTTTGCCCATCAGCGTGATGCGGATGGTTGGATGGGTGTACTCGTCAAACTCGTCCTCGGGATCCGTGTCAAACGAGTAATACGCTTTGATGGGGTCGTCACTCGTCCTGATAGAGATTCTCTCGTAGAGCGAGCCGTTCAAAAAAGCCTGCCTAAACTCTTCGGGGAGCTTCTGCGGTGCTAGGAGCTCGGGGCTTGCGGTCTTGACGTCTATGGTTTGGACAGCAGAGGAAAGCGCGTCAAGGTCGAGCTCGATACGGGCAAGGTTGTCCTCGAGGCTCGCGTCGGGGTCAATCTCTGCCGCGTAGCTCACTTCCGTGAGCGTTCCCTTGTTGTCAAAATCCATGTACGTATAGGTCTTTTGGGTATCGGAGTCGCCGTCGTGCAGATAACCGCGGACGTGATAGCCGTAATCTTGATATCGCTCGTAGGGGTCATCGGCGGACACGTACTCGCATGAGGGCTCTAATGCCTTGCGTGCGATGGCGATCTGCTCGGCCGCGGCCGCGGCGTTCTCCTGCATCTCGATGTTTCCCTGCGCCAGCTGCGGGATATAGGCGCCGCATACGATCGCGAGGGGCAGCGCCACAAGCGCGACGACCCACTTCTTTGCACGGGGGATAGGCACGCCACAGGCCTCTGCCACGGCCTTTGCGTTGGCGAAGCTCTCGGCAAGCACATCTGCCGCGGTGGCGACGGCGCCTACGGCAGCGGCGACCTCTGCCGCGCCGCCCAGGTTGCGCGCGGTCTCGTTGTCACTGTTCCTGAGCAGGCGCGCGGCGGCCTGCGTGCCAACAACGCCTGCGATCTGTGCCGAGCGGTCTTTCTCGCTCTGCTCGACGGCGAGCCGGTACTGCATTTCCTTCCACTGCTTGCCACGCATGCCAAAGCGCGGGGCGAGAGCGCAGTAGCAGAATATAACGAGCTCGATGGCGGTGAGCACCAAGGCGGTCATCATGCCTGTCTCATGGAGGCCTTCGTGATGGAAGACGATGTCGTCGATCATTTCGAAGGGAATGATCGATAAGGGCAGCACGAATGCCATGGCAAGCGCCGCGCCGGCAACCTTTGGGCAAATGCAGTATCGCTGGATGCGCTTACGTTCTTGTTCGGAGAGTGTTGCCATAGCTGGTCCTTGGAGTCGTGGCGGTCGTTGTGGCGCGATGCCGTCATATGTGACTCAGTATAGAGAATCCCGCCATCGGTGAGCGCAGGTCATACGGCAAAAGTGCCACGACTGCCCTGGTTTAGAGCGGGTGCTCCTGTGCCCACGCGATGATGCCGCCCGATACGTATGTGTGCCAAAATAAGCACTCGTATGATGATTTGCAATGTGACAAAGGGACTGTCCCTTTGTCACATTGAGTTGAGAGTGGATGTTGATGTATTTATCGCTGGCCCCTATGGAGGGGATTACCGGGCATGTGTTCCGTCGCGTGCATGCGGAGTGCTTCGGTGCGCTCGATTGTTATTACACGCCGTTTTTGCCTCCGCCACGGGTGGGCAACCGCTTTGGCGGCAAGGCGTTCAAAGAGGTCGATCCCGCCAATAACCAGGGGCTCAACGTGGTGCCTCAGCTGATGTCCAAGAACGCGGACGAGTTTGTGTGGGCGGCGCAGGTGCTCGCCGACATGGGTTACCGCGAGGTCAATCTCAACCTTGGCTGCCCCTCGGGCACGGTTGTCGCCAAGGGGAAGGGTTCGGGCTTTCTGCGCAACTTGGATGAGCTCGAGGTGTTCTTGAGCGACGTGTGCGAGCGCTCGCCATTGCCGGTGTCGGTCAAGACCAGACTGGGGTTGGAAAGCGACGACGAATACGAGCGTGTGCTTGACCTCTATTGCCGCATGCCGCTGGCAGAGCTGATCGTGCATCCGCGTGTGCAAAAGGACCGCTATACGGGCTCGCCGCGCAAAGAGTTTTACGGCGAGACACTGGATCGGGCGCCGTTTCCCGTGGCCTACAACGGCGACATCTTTGATCTTGAGGACATGGATGAGCTGGTAGAGGCCTATCCCGGAACGCGCCACGTAATGTTGGGACGCGGCCTGCTTGCGAACCCCGCGCTGGCTCGCATGGTTGCCGGCGGCCCTGCTGCTACGGCAGCTGAGCTGCAGCGCTTCCACGACACGCTGTTTGCGGCGTATGCAGAAGAGATTGGCGGCAACGCGGTCTTCCGCATGAAGGAGTGGTGGTTCTACGCCAAGTGCGCCTTCGCCGATCCCGCTAACGTTCACAAAATCGTGCGCAAGACCAAAAAGGTAGACGAATACCGCGCCGCCGTCGAGCGCGTCTTTCGTGAGCAGCCGCTCGCGCCCATAGCCCGCTTTTGCGGCTAAATGTAGTCGTTGGGGACGTTCTTAATGTAGCCGTTGGGGACGTTCTTAAACGACTAGTCATTCAAGAACGTTCCCAATGACTATGTTGTAAAAGCTGTACGTCAGCATTCAAAGATGTCAAAAAATGCCGACTTTGGATGCTGACGTACATGTTTATGAGACAGTATTGTCTTTGCTATCTGACGGCTTGGACGGCAAGTGCGTCCAGCACGCGCCCTGCGTCGGCGTTGATTAGAATGCTGCGATCGGCGATTTCTGCCGGAGCGACTGCCTCGCCAAGGTTAACGCACGCGTACGTGGCGCGCTCGTTTTTGGCTGTCATCTGCCAAAACGGATACTTGATGATGACGGGCGTATTGCCGCCCACGCCAAGCTCCAAGAACAGAATGCGCATATTGCTGTGACGGCGCAGGAAATCCTGGTAGCGATTGGCCGCAGTGTACCACCCCTTATCCTGCACAAACGTATCGTCGGCGCGCAGGTTCATCGTGAGCGGGGAGCCACAATGGGGGCAACGGGGCACTAGCGCAGAAGGAATGCGCAGGTCTTCTTGGGCGGCGACCATGTAATGTACGAGCTCTTCGTTGTCCCAAGTTTCCTGACAGCAGGGCTTGCTGCACTGGAATAGACCATAGTCGCCCTGCGTGTAAAAGAGTCGCTGTTTATCAAAACCGGCGCGTTGGAAGCAATGGTCTACGTTTGTGGTCAGCACAAAGTAATCTCGGTCGCGCAGCAGGCCCAAAAGCTGTTCGTAGATGGGCTTGGGTATGGGGTCATATCGGTTGCACATAATGTAGCGGCTCCAAAACGCCCAGTACTCCTCGAGCGAATCATAGGGATAGAAACCGCCGGAATACATATCGGTAAAGCCGTAACGTGCGGCGAAGTCACCAAAGAGCTTCTCGAAACGCTTGCCCGAATAGGTGTATCCGGCGGCGGTCGAGAGCCCTGCTCCGGCACCGATTACCGCGGCGTCAGATGCATCGAGTGCGACTCGGAGCTTATCGATTTGTTTGGAGAAGGCTGCGGTAGATTGCCTCGTCAGACGCGAGAAAAACATTGAAGATCACCTTAAGGTTGGGGTCGTTATGGTCTAGATGATGACGAACGGTATCGATGGCCACGCGCGCGGCGGCATCTTGCGGATAACCAAACACGCCCGTCGAGATGCAGCAGAATGCAAGCGTGCCGAGTCCTCGGCGTGTCGCTTCTTCCAGGCAGCTGGTGTAGCAGCGGCGTAGCAGCAATTCCTCGCGCGGGCCAGGCTTATGGCTGGGCACGATGGGGCCGATGGTGTGGAAAACGTAGCTGCTGGGCAGGTTGAACGCCGGTGTGACCTTGACACGCGCCGTTGGTTCCTCGTGCCCCTGCTCGTCCATGAGATTGGCGCACGCCAGACGTAGCTGCATGCCGGCGTAGGTGTGGATGGCGTTGTCGATGCAGCGATGTCCCGGCACAAAGCAGCCGAGCATTTGGCTGTTGGCGGCATTGACGATGACGTCGGCCTTAAGCAGTGTAATGTCGCCGCGCCAGATGGCAACGCGACCGCGGTAGGGGAGCGTGCCGGCATCGGTCGCTCCGCCGCGCTCAAGAAGGCGCTGCTGCAAGTAGGCGTCTTGAATGTCGAGCGTCTCGGCCGCAAACGCCTCGGGCGGGCGTACGTTCATAAGGGCTCTGAGCAAATCGCGTTGTTCGTTGGCTCCGACAGGTACAGCAATGCTGCGCCCGTCTGGCCGCTCATCGAGCAATGCCTTGATAAGCCAAACACGGCGCTCTGCCTGATTCATGGCCGACCTCCTGTTCGATTGAGATGGTTTCGCTCGACAGTAGTGTGCGGCCTAACTCGTTTCTTCAAAAGAAGGCACAAAAAGGTAAGCGCCGTGGAGTGGTATGCCCCACGGCGCTCAATTTGCAAGAGTGCGCGGCTGTTAGGCGTTTCGCACGAGCTGTTGATAGTCGGTGCCCCACTCCACTAGGGAATCGATGATGGGCATAAGGCTGTGCCCCAGCTCACTGAGTGCGTATTCGGTGCGGATGGGTGTCTCGGGGATGACGGTGCGCGTGATGAGGCCCGCGGTATCCATTTCCTTAAGGTTGGACGAAAGCACCTTTTGGCTAATGCCGGGAATAGCGCGGTGCAGTGCGTTGAAGCCCATGGGATGGTTAATGAGCTGCTGGATGATATAGATCTTCCACTTGTTGCCAAAGAGTTGAAAACACGTGGCAACAGGGCAGGGAGGCAGTTCTTCTTTGGTAAGCATGGAGACTCCTCAATCGTGTGGACAGCTTACATTTTCGCAGCCGCTATCGCTTGTGGCTACTACTTACCTTTTAGTAACCGGCTAATAGATTGGTGCCTTCTTTTGGTCGTTGCGCGCTTTTTGCATGATGCATATAGACGCAAAGAGCGTCAAAAACTGGATGGCTTCGCCCAGCTATCCTCGACCGAAAGGAAATACCATGTCCGAGAATCTCGAGAACGTCGCCGCTTTCGCCTCCTGCGGTACCGCCGATCCTGCGCCCGCTTGCGGCTCCGCCGACCCCAAGGCCGCTCCCGCTTGCGGCTCTGCCGATCCGGCTGCCGCTCCTGCCTGCGGCTCCGCCGATCCTGCGGCTGCCCCTGCCTGCGGCACCGCTTGCGGCGCTGCGGACGCTCAGTAAGCAATCGCTAGGAAGGGACTCGTAATGGATGCTCAGACTTGCCTCAAAAAGATGCAGCTTGCCGGGACGCTCTCTCTGGCAACCGTGGACGAAAGTGGCGCACCGCAAATTCGCTGCGTGAGCGCTGTCCATTACGAGCCCCGTGCTATCTACTTTCTCACGGCACGTGGCAAGGAGATGGCTCGTCAGCTTATGGCCGATGGGCGTGTCCAAACGCTCGTTCACACGCGGTTTAACGAGATGATCCGCATGTCCGGCGTTGCCACCCCCGTCTCGGATTCCGAGCAAGTTCACTGGCGCGACGTGATTTACGCCGAGCAGCCGTATCTTGCTAACGTTTATCCCGGTGATACGCGCGAGATCAACATCATCTTTAAGGTTGAGAACATAGTGCTCGACTACTTTAACCTGGGAGTTCATCCCATCGAGCGCGCGGTCTTTACCTTGGACGAGAGCATGGCACCTGTGCCCGCCAAGGGTTTCTGCATCGATGCCGATGCGTGTATCGGTTGCGGCACCTGCCTTGAGCACTGCCCGCAGAAGTGCATCGAGCCGGGAGACTCATATCGCATAGAGCCCGAGCACTGCCTGCATTGCGGTGCCTGTGCCGAGAATCGCCCCGTCGGCGCCGTTGCGCGCCTGTAGCCCAAATACCATCATCAGTTTCAACATCGACCAAGGGAGTCCCACGATGCAAAAGCCTGCGTTTGCCTTCCAATGGCATATTACGGATGAATGCGATCAGCGTTGCAAGCATTGCTATATTTTTGCCAACGGTGCCTGCGCCGGTTTTAAGCGCATGCCGTGGGAACAAATGGTCCAGGTCGTCGACCAGGCCCAGGCGCTCTGCGAGCGCATCGGTCGTCAGCCGTACTTTTACGTTACGGGCGGCGACCCCATTCTTCATCCCGATTTTTGGCGCCTTGTCGAGCTCCTGCACGAGCGCGGTTTTATGTGGTGCGTGATGGGCAATCCGTTCCATCTGACCGACGAGGTCTGCGCTCGCATGAAAGAGCTGGGTTGTCGCAAATACCAGCTCTCGCTTGATGGACTCGAGATAACGCACGATTACTTCCGTAAACCCGGCTCGTTTGTCGAGACCTTGCGTGCGATTGGGTGCCTTAAGCGCGCGGGTATCTGGGTTGCCGTTATGAACACGGTTTCGAGTATGAATGCCGCCGAGCTGCCGCAGCTCATTGACCTTGTGGCAAGCCTCGAAGTCGACGTGTTCGCTTTTGGACGATACTGCCCCACCTCGGGCCAAAAGCGTGATGAGTTCCATCTGGAGCCGCTGGAATATCGCGACGTGCTGCTGGCCGCGCAAGAGCGTATGGAGTTTCACCAGGCTGCGGGCTGCAAAACGTTCTTCCAGCTCAAAGATCACCTGTGGACGCTTCTTTTGTGGGAGCAGGGCAAATTCACCATCCCCATGAGCGCCAAGCCTGGCATGATCTATGACGGCTGCCATTGCGGTACGGGCCATATGACGGTGCTGCCTACGGGCGACGTCTATGCATGTCGCCGCATGGAGAGCAAGGTGGGCAACGTTGCCGAGAACACGCTCGAGGAGCTGTTCTTTTCGCCGCAGATGGAGGCAAAGCGCGACTTTAAAAAGTTCAAGAAGTGCTCCAAATGCGGGCTTTTCGGCTGGTGCCGAGGCTGCCCCGCTGTGGCGTATGGTTACACAGGCGATATGTACGAAGCCGATCCTCAGTGCTGGAAAGAGATCGAGAAATAGGGTAGTCACTGGGGACGCACTTAAATGAGTGGTCATTCAAGGGTAGTCGTTGGGGACGTTCTTAAACGGCTAGTCATTCAAGAACGTTCCCAACGGCTGTGTTGTTGAAGAACGCCCCCAACGACTATGTTGCAAAAAGCTGTACGCCAGCATCCGAAGATGTCGAAAAATGTCGACTTTGGATGCTGACGTACACGTTTGGGTTCGGCGGGGGACTAGGCAATCATTGCATCGAGCGTAATGAGCTCTCTGAGTCGCTCCGTGCGTGTTTGTCCATGACGCTTCGCCTTTGCGTCAAACGCTTCAAGAACCGATTCACCCACACGTGCCGACAAAACAACGCTTGGCTCATCGGAGATCGGCGGCCTTCCCAACTTGATGGTGCGACCCTTTGGCCACTCATCTTTTTCGTATGCCTCCGAGGCCTTTTCCAGCTCTCCGGGAGCAAACCCCATCATCTTCTCGAGCTGCTTAGCGTCCATAGCGCCTCCTATCGATCGATCCCGATTTCTCTGAGCACCTTGCGCGTAGGAGGGACAAGGGCGTGGTAAATGATGTAACCATCTCGATCGGGGCAACATCGAGCGACGAGCTCCATGAGACGACTTCTTCTATCAAGTCCAACGAGAACGTAATCGATGCCTCCATTTTCAAGATCACGCCTGAACCATGCGAAAGCGGAGTTCCAGGCGCATCTAATATCCGTCTCCGTCAGCCCGTGTTTGAGGGCATGGGGGTGGATCGCAATGAGCTCCATAAGGGCCTCTCTTTTTGTATACAGTTTTGTAGACAAAAATGCAAGCAGTTAATACTGCTAAGCAGCCTGTTTTGATTGAACTTTTCGATGTATGGTCGTCATCGGAGGTTCCAGCGCTTTTTCACTTTTCAGCTCGGAATGTGAGCGTCCGTTGAACTCCCAGAGGGGAGCGTCTTCATAGACTATTGTGAGGAGCTTGGAGACCTTGATTATCTTCGCTTGTTCGTAAAAATCGGGTCGTACGACGATCAATAAAAATTCGGCATCTTCGATTGTTTGTTGTGCTGTCGGCATGCCATTGAGACCAATAGAGCGCAAGAGCTTTGCCATGATGAAATCAAACTCGTCCTCTCTTGCGTGAAGGCTTGCGGCGCTCAGTTTGGAATCTTTCAAGATATACAGTTTGAGATATTCAACTGCCCGTGTGTAACTGGCATATCCGCAAACGACGTCCTCATAATCGAGCAGTTTAATCGAATGCTGCTTATGGCCAGCGAATATAGCCGTCTTTCTGCCCTGAACACGTCGTTCGCGCAGTGAACGCATTTCCTTGGTGTACTCGCTATGGCGTTCGTATCTTCGATAAGAATATCCGTAGTCGTCGTAGTAATAAGGGTTATCTTCGATCGTGTCGTCTAGTTCTGGCGCTATGAGGTATAGCTCTCCGTCCTTGGATAACATACAGGGGTTGTCGATGCGTCCCGATTCATCTTTGATTTTCCAAACGGTTTCATTTACTTTGAATATCGAGACTGGTTTGGGAGCGTATGAATTGTAGAGTTCAACAAACTTCTCGAGCGAAATGATTCCGCAGGCATCCGTATAAGCGCGGGCAAAGCGCCAAACTTCTTGGTTCGATTCGAGCTCGCGGAATTCCCTGTTGCTGGGAGCATCTTGCGGACTCTGGTATCTGGCGTGAAGCGCGATGTGCGATGAGGACCACCTGTTGTCGGCCGCGACGTTCATGAGCTCTAGGCGCAGGTGCTCGTTTGCGACGCGAGCGAGCGACTCATAGTGAGTTAGGTCAAGCTCTGATCGAAAAGGAGCGCCTTTGGGAACAGCGCGAGCGAGCTTAATGCAGCGTGTGAGATAGGATTGTCCTAGGCGGGGGCCATAGTGCTTGTGTAGATGAGCGCCGACGGGGGAGAGCAGTCCTTTGAGATTGGTAACGGGATATCCGGCAGTCTCTTGTTCGAGACGGCGCCCGATGAGCAATGCCCCCTCAAGCGAAGTCTCATGATCGATGCCCTTTTGATTGAGACTCTTGGCTTCAACGATTCTGCTGATATCTGAGCGGGCGCTTGAAACGGTGTCGGACGTAAAGGTGGGGATCTTTTTAGCCATAACAATGCACTCCTGTGTGACTCACGGATAACGGAAACGTTTGATTGTGAGTGCCGTTCTTTGATGGCGACGGCGAACAGGAGCGCAGCCTGTCTGAGATGGACGAGTGCGGTAACCACCGATCTTACTTACCGAGCTCGCTCCAGCGTGTCATTGGGGACCTCCGCGGGAGCTCTCGACCAGCCTCATGCCTTGAGGCGAGTATAGCATATAAGCAAACGTATGTTCTATAAACTGAGAAACTGAATTCCTACCTACTCATTTAAGTACGTCCATTACAGTCGAAATTGTCAGCCCGGGACCGTCTCGGGCTACGATTGAGGCGCGCCCAGAACGGGCCGCCGACCGGGCGCCCGCGCACGGCCGAACGTCCCTGCCCCCGAGAGGGCCCGTTGGGTGCTGCCGGCGCGGGACGCGCCGCCCCCGACGGCTGATAGGAAAGTGCCGGGCAGGTGCCGCGGCTGGTAATGTGAGTGCCGAGGGGGAGGCCATCCGGTCGAACGACTACCGGAAGGATACCACCGTGAAAGCGCCATCCACCAGACCCGCGGCCGTGCTCGGCCTGGACGTCGGCAAGTCATCGCACTGGGCCTGCCTGATCGACCGCGACGGGGAGGTGCTGGCCAGCGCCCCCGTCCGCAACAGGGAGGCCGAGCTCGACGCGCTGTTCGCCTCCGCGCCCGCCGGCACGCTCGTCGTCGTCGACCAGTTCCGCAACATAGGGTCCCTCGCCGTGAGGCGGGCCCGCGCCGCGGGGCTCGGGGTCGCCCACCTGCCCGGGCTCGCCGCCAGCCGCGCCGCGGGCCTGTTCGCCGGCGAGGCCAAGACCGACGAGCGCGACGCCGCGGTGATCGCGCGGACCGCCCTGGGCGTGCCGGAC
>CABQHT010000010.1 GCA_902464035.1 uncultured Collinsella sp.
TGCGGGATTATCTGAAATCTCACCCCAATGCGGCGGTGGTCAATCTGGGCTGCGGACTGGACAGCACGGGGAGAAGCTGCGACAACGGCAGTTGCAAGATTTATAATCTGGATCTCCCGAATGTGATCGCCGTGCGCAATGAGCTGTTGCCCGCCGGAGAGCGGGAGGAAAACATCCCCTGCAATTTGAACGATGCCGAATGGTTCTCCCAAATCGATGCCTCCGGCGGGGCGGTGTTCTTTGCCTCCGGAGTGTTCTATTACTTTCTGACCCAGCAGGTCCGGGAACTGGTGCGGGGGATGGCGGACGCTTTCCCCGGCAGTGTGCTGGTCTTTGATGCTGCCAATCGGACGGCGGTAAAGATGATCGCAAAAACATGGCTTAAGACTGCAAAAATCAAGGATGTGGGGGCATATTTTGCGGTTTCGGATGCCGCCAAGGAAATCGGCACGTGGGACAGCCGTCTGCAGGTCACAAGTCGCGGCTATATGCTGGGCTACAACGATTTGAGAGACCCTTCTGTCAGCGGCTTTTTCCGGTTTCTCGCAAGGGTCGGTGACAACGGGATGAAAATGCAAATCGTGAAAATAAGATTTTGAGAGGCAAAAACGAAGCGCATTCACTTTGACGTCGAAGAAGACGGCTTTTACGGCGCATATTGGGCATGCAAGGACACGCATACAGCAGCGGGCACGGATTCAATTGAAACCGTGCCCGCTATCTGATACTATTTTTTTATCGAACGTCTGTTCTATTCCCACTCAATCGTCGCGGGCGGCTTGGACGTGATGTCGTAGCACACGCGGTTGGCGCCGGGAACCTCGGCCACGATGCGGCCGGAGATGCGGGCCAGCACGTCGTAGGGCAGCTTGGCCCAGTCGGCGGTCATGGCATCGCTGGACTCGACGGCACGCAGGATGATCGGGCGCTGATAAGTGCGCTCGTCACCCATAACGCCGACGGACTTGATGTCGGGCAGAACCGCAAAGTACTGCCAGCAGCTGTGCTCGGAGTTGCGCTCGCCGGTCTGCTCAAACAGACGCTGGTTGTAGGCGTCGAGCTCCTCGCGCACGATAGCGTCGGCATTCTTGAGGATCTCGAGCTTCTCCTTGTCGACCGCGCCGATGATGCGGATGGCCAGACCCGGGCCCGGGAAAGGCTGACGGAACACGATGTGACCCGGCAGGCCTAACGCCAGGCCAAGTGCGCGGACCTCGTCCTTAAAGAAGTGGTCGAGCGGCTCGATAAGGTCGAAGTGCACGCCCTCGGGGAACGGAATCAGGTTGTGGTGGCTCTTGATGGTGGCCGTCTTGCCGCCCGTCTTGCGAGCGCCGGACTCGATGATGTCGGGGTAGATGGTGCCCTGAGCCAGGTACTTGACCGGCTTGCCATCGGTCTCGAGCTGCTGCGCCACGGCGAAGAACTCTTTCCAGAACTGCGTACCGATGATGCGGCGCTTCTCCTCGGGCTCGGTCACGCCGGCCAGAAGCTCGGCATAACGGTCCTCGGCGTGGACGTGGATAAAGTCGACATCGAACTGCTTGGTGAAGACCTCCTCCACCTGCTCGGGCTCGCCCTTGCGCAGCAGGCCGTGGTTGATGAACACACAGGTCATCTGCTTGCCCACGGCGCGAGCGCCCAGCGCAGCCACGACGGAGGAGTCGACGCCACCGGACAGGGCCAGAATCACGCGGTCGTCGCCAACCTTCTCACGGAACTCGGCCGTCATGGTCTCGACCAGGTTGTCCATGCTCCAGTTGGGCTCCAGGCCGCAGATCTCAAACAGGAAGTTGCTCAACAGCTGCTGGCCGTACTCGGAATGCTTGACCTCGGGGTGGAACTGCGTGGTGAAGATCTTGCGCTCGACGCACTCCATGGCGGCAACCGGGCACACGTCGGTGCTGGCGGTAACGGTAAAGCCCTCGGGCACCTCGGAAACGGCGTCGCGATGGCTCATCCACACGGTCTGCTCCATGGGCGTTGAGTTAAAGAGTTTGGCGCCGGCCGTGCGCGTAATGGTAGCGCGACCGTACTCGCCCACCTCGGAGTGGCCGACCTTGCCGCCGAGCGTCACGGCCGTGATCTGATGGCCGTAGCAAAAGCCCAGGACGGGAAGGCCCAAGTCAAAGATGGCAGGATCGATGGTGGGAGCGTCCTCGGCATACACGGAAGCCGGGCCGCCGGAAAGGATGAGCGCAGAAGCGTTCATCTCGCGAATCTCGTCGGCCGAGATGTCGCAGGGAACGATCTCGGAATACACGTTGAGGTCGCGGACGCGACGGGCAATGAGCTGACCGTACTGCGCACCAAAGTCGAGTACGAGGACCTTTGCGGAAGCCTTTTGATCCATGGTTTCCCCCTCTTGTTGGCGGGGAGCCGCTGCCCGCCCGCGCGAATGAACGAAAATAACTTTCATAGTGTACACGTAACCAGCGGTTCTGCGCCCGTCATAGCCATCAGCGCACGGCAAACGCACGACCTGGGCCCCTATTTGACGGCAATTGGAGTGTTACCAAACGTTACAGATGATGTAATACGTTTGAACATTGGACGCCCTGTGCCACAATACTGCCGAACGACTCCGCCTCTGCGGCGGCAAATACGATAGGAATACCAGCATGAAGCGCATCCTTCTCATCGCCACGGGCGGCACCATCGCATCGACCGAGGACGGCAACGGCCTCTCCCCCGCCCTGACCGGTGAGGAGCTCGCCCAGAGCGTCCCCGAGATCTCGGGCCTCTGCGAGCTCGACGTGGTGCAGCCCATGAACATCGACAGCACCAATATGCGCCCCAGTGACTGGATGCGTATCCGCGACGTCATCGTCGAGGGTTATGCCGACCACAACGGCTTCGTGATTCTGCACGGCACCGACACCATGAGCTACACCGCGGCGGCGCTTTCCTACCTGATTCAGGACAGCCCCAAGCCCATCGTACTCACCGGCTCGCAAAAGCCCATGGGCAATCCCTTTACCGACGCCAAGCTCAATCTGTACCAGAGCCTGCTCTATGCGCTCGACGAGCATTCGCACGACGTCTCAATCGTGTTTGGCGGTGTGGCCATCGCCGGCACGCGCGCCCGCAAGCAGCGCACCATGAGCTTTAACGCGTTCATTAGCGTCAACTATCCGCCCATTGCCTACATCCGTAACGACCGCATCGTTCGCAACGGACTCCACGGCACTCACCAGAACGAGAACCCGGTTCGTTTCTACGACAGCATCGACCCGCGCGTATTTGTACTCAAGCTTACGCCCGGCGTAAACCCGGGCATCCTCGACGCCCTTGCCGACAGCTACGATGCTGTAATCCTTGAGACCTTTGGCATTGGCGGTATCCCCGAGTTTGGCGAGTCGGGCGAGTCGTTCCAAGAGGCGATTTTCCGCTGGGTCGACTCGGGTCGCACTGTCGTAATGACCACGCAGGTTCCCGAAGAAGGCCTTGACCTGGGTGTTTATGAGGTCGGCCGTGCCTACGCCGATCATCCGGGTATTTTGCGCGGCGACGATATGACCACCGAGACGCTCGTGGCCAAGACCATGTGGGCACTCGGCCAGTCACGTGATGCGGCCGAGATTCAGCGCCTGTTCTACAGCCAAGTCAACCACGACCGCGTCCCGATGGCGTAATTCAGTTATCGACGGGTATCCCCTATTCGATCCCCTCGAGAAGCTCTGACACCGTCATGCCGAGTGCGGGCGCGATCTTAAATAGAACCTTGAGCGTGAAATTTGCCGTCCCATCTTCGATTCTGTCGAGATAGGGACGGCTGATTCCTGCTGCCACACAAAAATCGACCTTGGAGATACCAAGGTCCTTGCGCGTCTGCTCGACTCGCTTGCCAAGAATCTGTTTCGCACGTTCGTCCATGCAGCCGAGTTTGAAATGGAGCTGAACAAAAACGTAAACTATAGTTTACGTTTTGCCGAATACACAGGAGTTTTCTATGTCGGGTTCTTCGGTCCGCATGCACCGAACTACGCTTCGCACAAACAGCGCACCGCCCAAGCTCGTCGTCGTTGAAGCTGAATGCCTTTCGCCCGATGAGCACACAGCATTTGCATTGCTATCAAGTCGCGTCGCCGCCGTTCTGGTCCCTTGCCCGGCGCAAGGTGAACTTGCCATCCAATGCCAAGCGCACAGCTGCTCGCTCAATCAGGCTGCCGTAATCGCAACCAGCCAACGCGGTCTGCCCCTTCTCCTGGAAGCCGGTATCGCGCTCGCCCTTCGCGGCGCCGGATACGAAAACGAGGCCGCCGCCGACATGGTCTTTAAACCACGATCGAGCGGCGGCCTCGCAGCAGCCATTGAATATATGTGCAGACTCGTTGCCTAAAAGGACAAGCTAGAAACCAAGGCCGAAGCCCGTTCCGGTAATCGCCGAGTACATAAAGTAAACGTTGACCACGTTGAGGAACACACCCGTGATGCAACCGTTGCGCAGGTAGCGCTCGCACACGATGCGCGCCATGGCGGCGGAGTCATCATTGTTTTTAGCCTGGCGTCCCGCCGTAAAGTACGTCGCCACGCTCAGCAGCAGGTTGAGCACCGGCAGTGCCAGCAACTCGTAGCTCTTGCCCCAGCGCGTCGCCTCGCCGGCGGCATTAAACTTTGTTGCCACCTCGGGACCAATGTTGGGGATAACACACGCTGCGACCACCAGCGGAATCACCGCAAGCACGAGCAGCGCAATACCCATATAGCCGGCTTTTTTGCCATATTTAAACATATGCGTCGTCCTTACACGTTAAAGCGGAAGTGCACGACGTCGCCATCGGCCATGACATAGTCCTTGCCCTCAATACGCAGCTTGCCGGCGGCCTTGGCGCCCTGCTCGCCGCCGAGCTCGATGTAGTCGTCATAGCCAATGACCTCGGCCTTAATAAAGCCGCGCTCAAAGTCGGTGTGGATGACACCGGCAGCCTGCGGGGCGGTCGCACCCTGACGTACCGTCCAAGCCTTGACCTCCATCTCGCCGGCCGTAAAGAACGACTGCAGGCCGAGCAGCTTGTAAGCGGCCTGCGCGAGCACGTCCAGACCGGGCTGCTCCAGGCCTAAGCTCTCCAGGTAGTCGGCCGCATCCTCGGGATCGAGCTCGGAAAGCTCGGCCTCGATCTTGGCGCAAATCGGCAGCGGCTTGACGCCATCGATGGGCGCCAGATCGTCGTTAAGCATATCCTCGTCCACGTTGGCCACATACAGGATGGGCTTCATGGTGAGCAGGAACAGGCCCTTGGCGGCGGCGCGCTCCTCATCGGTCATCTCCATGGACGCGGCACGCTTACCCTCGTTGAGCCAGGCGAGCAGGCGCTTGGCGACCTCGAACTTGGGCATGAGCTCCTTGTCGCGCTTGGCCTCCTTCTCGAGCTTGGGCAGCTGCTTCTCGAGCGTACCCATGTCGGCCAGGATGAGCTCGGTCATGATGGTGTCGGCATCGCCGGCGGGATCGACGAACTCGCCCGTGCGGCCCACCTCACGCATGACGTTGGGGTCTTTAAAGTAGCGCACGACCTCGCAGATGGCGTCGGTCTCGCGAATGTTGGCCAGGAACTGGTTGCCCAGGCCCTCGCCCTCGTTGGCGCCCTTCACCAGACCTGCGATGTCGACGAACCCGACCGTTGCCGGCACGATGCGGCCCGGGTTGACGATGTCGGCGAGCTTTTGCAGACGGCTATCGGGCACGTCGACGATACCCACGTTGGGGTCAATCGTGGCGAACGGATAGTTGGCGGCAAGGCCGGTCTTTTTGGTAAGCGCGGTGAACAGCGTCGACTTGCCCACGTTGGGCAGGCCCACGATACCGATGGAAAGGGACACGACAGCTCCTTTTGGTACAAGCATTTCAAACTGCATAAGTATAGCGCCGCCGCAGCATCTGGGCGAACCCGGACGCCACGGCGGCACGAATGAAGCAGAGATAGGGGTCGCTGACTAGTCCGCGAGCTTCTCCACCTGATCGAGCATCTTGTCGAGCTTGGCCTTTGCCTCGGCCTTGACCTTCTGGGCTTCTTCGTGGGCCTTAGCCTTCTGGGCGGCCTTTTCCTCGGCCTCGGGATCGACGACGACCAGGTTGGATGCATCATGCTCAACCAACTTGAGCGCATGCTCAGGGCACACCTTGACGCAGGCTCCGCAGCCTAGGCAATACGTAGACTCCAGTGCAAAGCGGCCGCTTCCCACCAAATCGCAGGCAAACGTGGGACACACGTTGACGCACTCACCGCACGACGTGCACTTGTCAAAATCGCACTCCGGCGTGCTCACCTGCATGTTCTGGGCAAGCTCGGGATGGTTTTGCAGCGTCGAGAGTACCAGCTGGCGCCCGTGCGTAAGCGTACGGCGACGTTTGGCCGTCGTGGTGCCGCACATGGTGTTGAGCGTACGCTCGAGCTGGGTAATCTGGTGACGGTGGGCCTTCAACTTCTGCGTCACCGAGGCCAGCGCCGCCGTCGCCGGATTGAGCTTGGTCACGGTAAGGCCCGTGGTGCGGGCAATCTTATCCATGTACTCCTTGCGCTCGTACTCGCGGCGCTTATGACATTTGAGGCTCTTGGGGTCGACCTCCAGGCCCATGCCCGTACCGGCCCACTCCTCGGCAGTGGCGATGGCCTCGCCCAGAATGTCCTCACCGCCGGTGTTGCGGCATTTATCGCACACGCCCAACGGCAGGTACACACTCACGTTGGGATAGTCCGCCAGTACCGAGAACCAGGTCTCGGCCGTAATATCACCCACGCAGGCAACGACGACCTCGTTCTCGCGCGGCATGCGCTTAAGGGCGCGCGTGCAGGTGACGTAGGCGGTCTCGTGGCTCGTAGCAGCAGAGACGATATCGTCATACAGGTTTTTGGGCGCCAAGCGCGGCGAGATGATCGCCTCGGTCGGACAGGCAGCGGCGCACAGGCCGCACTTGCGACAGGAGTCGAGAATCTCGATGGCGTCTTCCTCGACCTCGATGGCGTTGACCGGGCACACGTCCATGCACGCGGTGCAGCCGCTCTTTTCGTTTTTGCAGGTCAGGCACGGAATGGTGTTGCCGCGCGGACGCTCCTTGTAGTCGGCAGGATTCCACTGCGGCGCCGATGGATCAAGTGCATCGGTCACGCCGCCAAGCGGGTTTTTAAGAAAGTCGAAACCCTTGCTGATCTCGATAATGTCATCAAACAGATCGTGTTCCTGCGCCATGCGCGGCCCCTCCCTGAGCAGTGCAAACAAGCAAGAGATAATGATACGCTAACAGCTCGCACCTCGGCCAAATTACATGCAGAGCACCTTTGATGGAAACCAAAGGCGAAAGTCGTTTAAACCCATCGAGATCAACGTCTGTCAATGGCTCAACTGGATAAAATTTGACATCACTTCTTATCGTATCTTGCACCTTGTGTTGCACTAACCTTTTGACGTCAACATACCTAAATCTTGGGAGACAGATTATGGACCAGACCGCAACCGACGTGCGCCATATCGAGCGCATCAACCCGCCGCACCGCCTGCTCATGGCGCCCGGCCCCACCACCGTCGACCCGCGTATCCTCTCGGCGATGGCCACGCCCACCGTGGGCCAGTTCGACCCTTATATGCTCAAGATCATGGGCGAGGTGCAGGACATGCTGCGCTACACCTTTAAGGCTCCCGGCTACGAGGCCCTGATGGTCGACGGCTCCTCGCGTGCCGCCATCGAGTGCGCGCTGGTTTCCATCATCGCCCCCGGCGACAAGGTGCTCGTCTGCTCCGCCGGCCGCTTTGGCTCGCTGCTGGCCGAGATCGCCACGCGTGTGGGCGGCGACGTCACCGTCATCACCAAGGAGTGGGGCCACGTCTTTGAGCTCGCCGAGATCAAGGCAGCCATCGACAAGGTGCAGCCCAAGCTCGTCTGCACCGTCGCGGGCGACACCTCTACCACCATGCTGCAGCCGCTTGAGGGCCTGGGCGACATCTGCCACGCCGCCGGCGCCTTCCTCATGACCGACGCCACGGCTTCCTTCGCCGGCAACGACCTGCGCTGCGCCGAGTGGGGCATCGATATCGCCACCGCTGGCATGCAGAAGTGCATGGGCGGCCCGGCTGGCATCTCCCCCATCGTCGTCTCGCCCGAGGCATTTAAGGTCATGGTCGCGCGCAAGTCCATCGAGGAGGGCATTGCCGACTCCCCCGAGGACGTTCTGCCCGTGGACCAGCGCATCCGCTCCAACTACTTCGACTTCCCGCAGCTCGTCGATTACTGGGGCCCGCGCCGCATCAACCACCACACCGAGGCCACGCACATGCTCTACGCCGCGCACGAGACGCTGCGCCTCATCTGTGAGGAGGGCATCGACGAGGATATTGAGCGCCACCGCCTGAACGGTGCCGCCATGGCCGCCGGCGTTGCCGGCATGGGCCTCGAGCTCTACGGTGACCAGTCCACGCGCATGAACGACGTCATCGGCATCGTCATCCCCGAGGGCGCAACCGACGCCGTGCGCGCCGCGCTGCTCGAGAACTATGCCGTCGAGATCGCCAGCTCCTTCGGCCCGCTCAAGGGTCGCATCTGGCGCGTGGGCGTCATGGGCTGCAACGCCCGCAAGGACTGCATCATGACCACCCTGCTCGCCCTGGGCTCGGCTCTGCTCGACGCTGGCGTGCAGGTGGACATCACCGCCGGTGTCGCCGCCGCGGAGGCCGTCTACGCCGCGTAATCTTTCCGCTTCCCATACGCACAAAAGAGGGCCGCGACTCAAACGAGTCGCGGCCCTCTTTGTTTCTGCCAGATGCAATAACCCTTAAGCTACTTCGCCATCGAGCTGCTTTGCATCTACATCGCTACCGTTAAAGACGTCATAGTCGATGCCGTCTTGGCTCTTAGCGACAATGAGCGCGCAGAGCGCATCGCCAACGACATTGAGCGTCGTGCGCGTGGAGGCGACGAGGTACTCAAGACCGCCAAGGATTGCAATGGCATCCAAAGGAAGACCCAGCGCCGGAATAAGCATCGTAAGCGAGATAAGGCTCGCTCCGGGAGCGGCGGCAGTCGCCATGGACAGCGCGAACGAAATGAGCACGACCGTGATCAGCGACGCACCCGAGAAGTCCATGCCATACATCTGAGAAACGAACATGGCCGTCAGTGCCATATGGAGAGCAGAACCGTTGGAGTTCAGGGACACGCCGAGGGGCAGAACCAAATTTGCAACCTCGCGGTCGAGACCGACCTTTTCCTTGCAATCTTCCATTTCGATGGGAAGCGTAACGGCCGAAGAAATGGTCGTAGCGGCAAACAGCATCGTGCGGCCCATCTTTTTGATGAGCTTGAACGGAGAGAGACGGCAGATGAATGCGGTGATGAAGAAGAATACCAGCAAGAACGCTGCGACGCCAAATGCAAGAACCACAATGTACTTGGCGATAGGGATGAGCATGTCAAAGCCAAGTGCACCAATTGAAGCGGAAACGTAAGCAAAGATGCCGATAGGAGCAGCGTTCATCACGATCTTGATGATTCCCAGCAAGAGCTGCGAAAACTCGCAAACCCAGGAGAACACCACACCGTCCTTGCCCGTCTTCTCGCGATGAAGCACGATGGCGACACCCAAGAACACCGAGAAGACGATGCACTGGACAACGGAGCCCTGAGCAACGGAACTAATGATATTGCTCGGGAAGAAGTTGGTGAGGGTTTCCTGCCAGCTCGTCTGCGTCGCTTGGACATCTGTAGTGGCGTTGAGCACGAGCGCGCTGTTGGAAAGCCCCGCGCCGGGATGGAATACCACGCCGAGCAGCATGCCAAATACGGCCGCCAGGAAAGACGTCAAAAGGAACAGCAAGACTGCCTTAAGACCGATGTTCGAAAGCTGTCGAAGCGACAGAGAGCCGATAGCTTCGACGATCAGGCACATCACAAACGGCACGATGCCCATCTGGATAAGCCTAAAGAAGATATCACCGATAAATTTAATATCTGTCATTACGGAGCCAAATACGACGCCCGCGACAATACCGGCAACCGTGGCGATAGCCATGGCCGTTGTCGGGTTATACGTAAACTTGCGTTTTGCCTCTTGGGACATAATTCGCCTCTTTTCTATTAAAAAGCACCTGCGACTGTCAGCCTGTCGCAGGTGCCCATCTATACCAACGCTGCCCGTGCCTCCCAGAGCTGCGTAAGTACCAAGTATTTAGCGCACGATCGTGGTGCCGGCGCCCTCGTTGAGCTTAGCCAGGCACTCGAGCGAGGTGATCGTGGCGCGACGGCCCTCGCCGGACTGCACAAAGCGCATGCAGCCGCGAACCTTGGGCAGCATCGAGCCTGCGGGGAACTGGCCCTCCTCGATGTACTGCTCGGCCTCGGCGATAGAGATCGTCGAAAGCGCACGCTGCGTGGGCTTGCCAAAGTCGACGCAGACGTTGTCCACGCCCGTGCAGATCACCAGGTGATCGGCATCGACGGTCTCGGCGATCTTCTCGGCCGTAAGGTCCTTATCGATAACGCCCTCGACGCCATAGACGCCCTTGTCATCCTCGAGCACGGGGATGCCGCCGCCACCGGTGCAGATGACCACGATACCGGCATCGGCAAGCGCATTGATGCCAGCGCAGCCGGGAAGCTCCATGGGCTCCGGCGAGGGCACCACGCGACGCCAACCGCGACCGGCGTCCTCGATGTAGGTCTCGTTGGGGTTGGCAGCCATAAGCTCGCGAGCCTGCCCCTCGGAATAGAACGGGCCGATGGGCTTGGTGGGATTCTTGAACGCCGGGTCGTCCGGACTCACGGTCGCCGTCATGGCGAGCACCTGGACGAGCTTCTTGATGCCGGCGCGCTTAAGGGCGCCACGCATGGCGAGCATGGTCCAGTAGCCGATGGAGCCCTGGGTCATGGCAACGCAGGTGTCGAGTGGCATGGCCGGGTTCTTCTCGGAGTTGGCGGCCTCCTGCTGCAGCAGAAGATTGCCAACCTGCGGGCCGTTGCCGTGGGTGATGATGACCTCGTCGCCGGCAGCGATGAGCGGCACGATGTAGTCGCACGTGGCGTCCAGCGCCTTCATCTGAGCCTGCGCGGTGGGATCGTCGGTGAGGATGGCGTTGCCGCCCAGAGCGATAACGATACGCTCAGCCATAGATGGCCTCCTTCAAAAATGATGTCAAATAAAACCCTGGGGCCGATCGAGCTGACCGGCCCCAGAAATCAAGCGACGCGCCGTACAGGTGACGCGCCGAGAAACCTGCTACTCGGCGAAGCGGTTCTTGTGGTCCCAGCTGTTGATGTACAGCTTGTCGGAGACCAGGTAATCGTAGATGTCGTCGACGATCTCGATACCGCCGGCAGCGTCGCACTTGGCCTTGCGGATAAGGGCGCGCTCGCCGGGGTAGTACACCTTGTCGTAGCCGGGAGCGGGCTTGACGGCGCCCAGCTC
Source organism: uncultured Collinsella sp. (assembly GCA_902464035.1). GTDB lineage: Bacteria > Actinomycetota > Coriobacteriia > Coriobacteriales > Coriobacteriaceae > Collinsella. The sequence continues at coordinate 11,394 of CABQHT010000010.1, forward strand.
GTCGAGGGTCTTGGACATGTGCTGCTTGAACTCGTCAAGACCGCAGAAACGGCTCGGGTCGATGACGATGTGCAGGTGACCAAGCTCGCGGCCCTCGGAGAGGTCGTGGTACATGGAGGAGACGTTCTGGCCAGCCGGCACGCCCAGCAGGATGCCGGAGAGGATGTCGACGACCATCATGAGGCCATAGCCCTTGGGGCCGGCGATGGCGCGCAGAGCGTTGACCTGGTGCGGGTCGGTGGTGGGGTTACCGTCGACGTCGACCGCCCAGCCGTCGGGGATGGAACGACCGGCGCTCTTGGCGTCGAGGATCTTGCCCCAAGCCTGAACGGTGGTGGCCATATCGAAGTTCACGAAACGATCGTCGGCCGTGGGGGCACCGAAGGCGATGGGGTTGGTGCCGTAGAAGGGCTCAGCGCCGCCGTAAGGGATGACCATGGGGTCGGACTGGCACATGGTGAGGCAGCACAGGTCGTTCTTGGCGGCCATCTCGGTGTAGTAGCCCAGAGCGCCGGTGTGGGAGACGCGCTTGACGCCCACGACGCCGATGCCGTTCTCCTTGGCGAGCTCCATGGCCTTCTCGAGGCCCAGGATAGCGAAGGGATAGCCGCAGCCGTTGTCGCCGTCGACGATGCCGGTGCAGGGGCCGGTCTGGGTCCAGGTCCACTTGGGATCGGTGGTAATGCCGCCCTTGGAAATGCGCTCGGTGTAGTACTCGACACGAACCTCGCCGTGGCTGTGCAGGCCGCGCTCGGACGACCAGGTGAGCACCTCGGCGGTCTTCTCGGCATGCTCCTCCGAAAGGCCGGCAGCCATAAACTTGTTCTTCATGAGGGTCTTGAGTTCTTCGCGCTTGACGAGCATGGTGACCTCCTATGGTCTACTTGAGGCAAGGTTAGGCGCTTGCCTCGGGTTTTAAACAAATCAAATAACGAATCCGACGACAGTGATACGCTACGCCGCTGTATGCACGGGACTCGCCGCGTGCGTTGCCACGTAGGAAAAGCCGATCGAAAGCCCCAGCAGGGCGTCGACACCCGACGTACTGCCGATCTGCTCGATCGTCGTCGCGGCATCGTCAAAGGCGTCAGCATCACGATCGCGCGTCGCGAGCAGCAAGTCGCGGTACACGGGGTTCACGCCGCCGCGAGAGAACGCGGCGACATAGGAGCAGGCAACCGGCGTGGTGCGTCCTACCGACTCCTTGGCAAGAAGATCGACGAGCCCGTCCGTCTGGCCAAAAGCGCTGCGGGCGCAGGCATAGCCCAGGAGCACGTCGTCTCCCGAGGGCGTAAGGCCAAGACCCCTGCCGCACAGATAGTGCACGTGATCGGCGATACGCTTGGGCGACGGGCCCTCGCGAAGGCCCGTGAGCGCACGCATCGTTTCCGTGCTGGGAGGAAGCCCCGAGCGCTCACGCAGACGGCGCTCCCCCAACCAGGAAAGAGCCCATCGCGCCGATTCGACATCGAACAGGGCCGGGACGGAGCAGTTAACGGGCTCCGCCCCCTGCAAATCAATCGACACGGTGCCGTCGGGGCGATACAGGCGCAGATATCCGTTGCGTACGGTGGCGACCTGACCGGGCTTGAGGCCGTCCAGCACAAGCGACATCTCGCCTGCGGGAATGGTGATGCTCGTGCACGAGAATGCATCGGCATCGCGCCCCACATGCACCAGGGCGTCCTCGAGCTCGATATTGAAGCTCGTGTTGAACACGCTGTGCACATGGCCCATCAAGGGAGCGCGGAGCCCCTCGAGAGCATAGGGCGAAATCTGGACGGCCGTGAGTTCCATGGTGTTACTCGATTCCCAAGCTTGCGCAGTAGGCCTCGAGTGCCTTCTCAAAGCAGCCGAGCGGGGCGCGCACAGTGCCGGCACCGATCTGGCCGACGCCTGCCTTCTTGTGGGCAATGCCGGTGTTGATGAGCGGCGTGATGCCGGTGGCGACAACCTTGCGGATGTCGATGGCCTGGCAGGTACCCTTGAAGTCCCACGTGGGGATGGTCCAGGCGGGGTTGTGGGTGACGCAGATCTTCTCCATCTCGTTGGAGGTGGCAAGAGCGTCCTCAAAACCGCCGGCACCGACGAAGCGGGTGACGCCGGGGGCGGCGATCATAGCCATGGCGCCCACGCCCACGGTCTCGGTGATTGCGGAGTCGCCGATATCGGGGTTGGCATCCTCGGGGGCAAAGCCGGTAAAGTACAGGCCGTTGGGCGTGTTGACGGGAGCGGTGAACCACTCGTCACCGAGCGAGGAGATGCGCACGCCAAAGTTCTCGCCGTTGCGGCACATGGTGGTGACGACGCAGCCCTCGTGATCCTTGCGGACGTAGTCGACGATGGACTTGCCCATGGCCATCATGATGTTGAGGAAGAACTGGTCGGTATCGGCCAGGAACTGAATGACCTCTTCCTTCTCCTTGGCGTCCCACTCCATGCGGGTGATGAGGGGTGCGACCTCCTTAAGGAAGCACAGGGAAGCGGCGATGTTGCGCTGGTGGAACTCGTCGCCCATGGTAATGGCCTTGGCAACGAGAACGTTGAGGTTGATGCCATCCTCCTTGAGCTTGAGAGCCGCAGAGAGGACGGGGCCGAGCACGTCGCGCATCCAGCGCAGGCGGTTGACGACTTCCTCGGAGTAGGCGCCAAAGCGCAGCACCTTGCCGATGCCCTCGTTCATGGTGCAGTAGCCCACGGTGCCGTCAACGCGGTTCTCGACCACGACGAGCGGCATGTTCTGCGAGGTGATGCCGCCCATGGGGCCCACGGCGCGGACGTGGTGGCACGGAATGAACTTGACCTCGCCGCTCTCGAGCAGCTTGCGGGCGTCGGCCTCGTTGTCGGCCCACTCCTCAAAGAGGACGGCACCGACGCAGGAGCCCTGCATGGGGTCGGTCATGTGGCTGTACTCAATCGGAGGACCGGCGTGCAGGATGACCTTGCCGTTGATCTCGGGGATGAGGTCCTTGGCCGGACGGACGTCAACCAGGAAGGGCTGGGAAGCGCGGAAGCGCTCGACGATGTTGCCGTTCTGCTCATCGATCTCGTCGTGCTTGGCGAGCTCGGTCAGAAGATGAATCATGCGCTTGTTGCCGCCTGCCATGGGCTTCCAGGCATACTGGACGGCCTTGGCGCCGTACTTGACGAGCGGATCGACAAAGCTCTCGACACCGACGTTGATAACGCGCGGCTTGGTGGTGAGGAGCTCCATCACGGCCTCGGAAGGCTCGGGGAGCGGAGAGTTGTCCTTGACGGCGTAGTCGACGGTCGGACGGTCGGCCTCGGTGTAGTCGATACCCTTGAAGGAAAGCGCGGCACGAACGGCGCGGGCATTGCTCGACTCCATGACGGCGCCGGCATCGGCCAGCAGCTTGACGGAGCGGTCGTAATCCTGCGGATCGTGGCTGGTGCCCACAACGGTGCCCACAAAGTGGAGCTCGCGGCCGTCGGCACGGGCGGTCTCGATGCACTCGGTGATGACCGGAGCAAGCTCGGCGGCCATATCGGGATGGCAACCATAGCCGAGCACGCAGTCGAAGACGATGACGCCCGTGGTGGGCTTGGCGGCGTACTCGCGCATCATCTTGACGCGGACCTCGGGGTCGATCATGGGGTGCGGACGGCCCTGGGTGTACACGTCGTCGCCCAGGTCGATAACGTCATAGCCGCCGTGACGCAGCATGTAGCCGTCTTCTTTGATGATGTGACCGAGCTCGAGCGCCTCGGTAATCATCATCGCGGCCTCGCCGGCAAGGGTGCCGCCGGAGTAGAGACCCACGACGGTCTTGTCCTCGGCGAGGGGCTCGGCGACCGTAACGTCGACGGGCTCACAGTAGTTTGCCTTGACCTCGCGGCCGGCAGCCAGATCCACGGCAATCTGCGCGCACTCCTCCAGGGTGTGGGCCAGATGCACGTGACCCAGATGGGCCTCGGGCTTCTCGCCAATAAAGATGGCGACGACCGGCTTCTCGCACTTCTCGAGCAGGTCGATGACCTCGTCGCGGACCTCGGGCGCGGGCGGCTTGGAGATAACGCAGATAACGTCGGTGGCGTCATGGTTCTCGAGCGCCACGATGGCGTCCTTAACGGTCACAGCGCCGACCTTGGCGTTAAGGTCGCGGCCGCCGGTGCCGATGGCATGCACGCAGCCGCCACCCATACGGTCGATGGCGCAGGTGACTTCCTGGATGCCGGTGCCCGAAGCGCCGACGATACCGATGTTGCCGGGGTTAATCACGTTGGTAAAGGCCACGGGCACGGAGCTGATTACGCCGGTGCCGCAGTCGGGGCCCATAAAGAGCAGGCCCTTCTCGTGCGCCTTCTGCTTTAGACGAACCTCGTCCTCCAGGGCAACGTTATCGGTAAAGGAGAACACGTTGAGGCCAAGGTCGAGTGCGCGCTCAAGCTCGGGAGCAGCATACTCGCCGGGAATGGAAAAGAGTGCCAGGTTGGCGTCGGGGAGCGCCGCCACGGCCTCCTCCCAGGAGGTAGCGGTGGTGTTGCCGCCATCGGCAGCCTTCTTAACCGAAAGGTCGTCGAGGAAGGCCTCGGTCTCGGAGAGCACCTCGTCCACGATCTTCTCGTCATCGGCCTCGACGACGATCACCATGTCGCTGGGGTTGGCAGCGGCGGCCTCGGGCGTCAAAAGGCCTGCAGCATCATAGATGTCCTTGTTGGCATCGGTGCCCATCATGATCTGGCTCTGGACCACGCCAGGCATGGCGTTGATCTTATTGGTGAGCAGCATCAGGTTGATGGAGTCCTGATACGAGTTTTGCTTTACAACCGTATAAAGCATCTGCATCGCCGACTTTCTATATGTCTCGGTGGGTGTACCGTCACGCTGTAGGCCGTAACGGCAACGAGCGTCTGATGACAGTAAACCATGCACCAAGGTTCCATTCATTATCTTGAGTGTCTAGCGATTTGGACTCGACTTTATCCACAGTGGACATTGTTGGTGTTTTCCTTAGTCAGTATTGTGTAAGCCAACGCACGGAATCGACGTTGCACCACGCGCCTCGCCGATCCTCAACCAATTTATAAGGAGTGTAGATATGAGCACCTCCGTACAAGATGTGGAATCGGTTCGCGACTGGCTCGCATCCTTCGGTACCGATAAGACCGGTGGCATGACCCGCCTGCTCTTTACGCCCGAATGGCTCGACGCCCAGCTCGCCCTCAAGCAGAAGTTTGAGGATATGGGCATGGTTGCCGAGTTCGATGAGGTCGGCAACCTCGTGGGCACCTATCCTGGCACCGACGGCACCGATGACGTCATCGCCTGCGGTAGCCACGTCGACACCGTCGTTCACGGCGGCAAGCTCGACGGCGCCCTCGGCATCTTCGGTGGCTACCTGGCCATTAAGGATCTAGTCGAGACCCACGGCGCCCCCAAGAAGTCCCTCCGCGTCATCTCTATGGCCGAGGAAGAGGGCAGCCGCTTCCCCTTCGTCTTCTGGGGCAGCAAGAACATGGTCGGCACCGTTCCCGAGTCTGCACTCGAAGGCGTTGCCGATAACGACGGCGTCACCTTTACCGAGGCTATGAAGAACTGCGGCTTTGGCGTTCGCACCGCCCACACGAGCCCGCTCGACAACGTCAAGGCATTCCTGGAGCTCCACATCGAGCAGGGCAACACCCTCGAGATGGAAGGCAAGAAGGTGGGCGTCGTCACCGCCATCACCGGCCAGCGTCGCTACAACATCCGCCTGCACGGCGAGGCTAACCACGCCGGCACGACCCGCATGTGCTATCGCCACGACGTGGTCCAGGTCTTCTCCCAGATTGTGACCGAGTCCATCGCGAAGGCTAATGCCGAGGGCGATCCACTGGTACTCACCTTCGGTCACATCGAGGTTACCCCCAACACCGTCAACGTCGTTCCCGGCGATGCCATGTTCACCATGGACTGCCGTCACACCGACAAGGACACGCTCGTCCGCTTCTCCGAGGAAATCGAGGCCGACATGGCCCGTATCGCTGCCGAGCACGGTGTGGAGATCGAGATCGACCGCTGGATGGACGAGGACCCCGTTCCCATGAACGCCGAGCTCGTCGCCAAGATCGAGCAGGTCGCTAAAGACTCCGGCGCCAACTACCGCATGATGCACTCCGGCGCCGGCCACGACTCCCAGGTTATCGCCCCGCATGTTCCGACCGGCATGCTCTTTGTCCCCAGCGTTAAGGGCATCAGCCACAACCCGGCCGAATACACCGAGGGCGAAGACCTCAAGGCCGGCATCGACATGCTCGGCGCCGCCCTCTACAACCTTGCCTACTAGCGGCTCTATGCCCTTACGAAGGGAGGCGTCATGCCTAACCCTCAATCCGTCGATTACCAGGTAACCGACGAGGAAGTCGAGCGTTACCGCGCCCGCGGCTACAACGACGACATGCTCCCCAAGACCGCCGAAAAGCGCAACATGGGGGTCAAGAACTACTTCACCCTGTGGATGGGCTCCGTCCACAACATCCCCAACTACGCTGCGGTGGGCGGATTCCTTTTCCTAGGTCTCTCCCCCATCAACGTTATGTTTGCCCTTGTGGTTAGCGCCCTGTTGGTCGCAGCCTTTATGGTGATCAACGGCGAGGCAGGATCCAAGTACGGCATCCCCTTTGCCATGCACCTGCGCTCCACCTATGGCAACCTGGGCGCCAAGCTGCCCGGCTTCCTGCGTGGCTGCGTTGCCGCTATCGCCTGGTTCGGCCTTCAGACCTACACCGGCTCCCTTGCCCTCACCATTATCCTGGGCAAGATCTTCCCCGGTTTCTTGGAGATCGGCGACGGTGCGCAAATCCTGGGTATCGGCATTCCGCAGCTCATCTCGTTTACCATCTTTTGGGTCCTCAACGTGGCAATCGGCCTGGGCGGTGGCGGTATCCTCAACAAGTTCACCGCCATCCTTTCCCCGCTCATCTACGTCGTCGTCATCGGTATGACCGTCTGGGCAATCAGTGCTGCCGGCGGTCTGGGCAACATCCTTGCCTTTAGCCCCCAGGCAGCCGAGGACTTCAACCCCGTGTTCGTCTTCTTGATGATCCTGAACTCCGTCATCGCCGTTTGGGCAGCTCCGGGCGCCAGCGTCTCCGACTTTACCCAGAACGCCACGTCCACCGCAACCCAGCGTCGCGGCCAGACCCTCTCCCTGCTCGTCGCCTACGTGGTCTTTGCCTTCTGCAGCGTCGTCATCCTTATCGGCGCCTCGCTTGCCACCGGCACGCAGCACTGGGACATCACCACGGTCATCGACTCTTGGGATTCCATTCCCCTCGTCGTCTGCGCCACGGGAGTCTTTTTGCTCACCACCATCTCCACCAACGCCACGGGCAACATCATCCCGGCTGGTTATCAGCTGGCAGCCCTGTTCCCCAAGAAGCTTACCTATCGTAGCGGCGTTGTGATCGCAAGCGTCATCAGCTTTGCCATCATGCCTTGGAAGCTCATGGAAAACTCCAGCTCCATCTACCTGTTCCTGAACACCATCGGCGCCGTGCTCGGTCCCGTCGCCGGCGTTATGATCGCCCACTACTACTTTGTCGCCAAGCGCCAGATCGACCTCGACGCGCTCTACATGGACATGAACGACCAGGACAAGTCCAACCCCTATCAGGGCGTCAACGTTCCGGCCTACATCGCGACCATCGCGGCGCTCGTCATCTCGCTCTCGGGCCAGTTTATCCCCGCGCTCTCGTTTATCTCAGGCGTCTCTTGGTTCGCAGGCTCCATCTCGGCCTTCGTAATCTACCTCGCCATTCACAAGCTTTCCTCGTCTAAGGCACAGGCCAAGGCCGAGTAAAGCAACCACGCAGGCCCTCGCCTGCAGGAGCGCACGCTCCGCCCCATCTTCAACCTCGCCAGGGACGCGCTGCTGGCGCGCAAACGGCGCGTCCCTGTAAAGGTCCTTTCCACAACGTCTGTTAAGAATGCAGACACCCTACCTAAGGGAGGAACAATGTACGACCTCGTAATTAAAGGCGGTACCGTCATCCTCGAAGACGGCGAGACCGTAACCGACGTTGCTGTAACCGATGGCAAGATCGCCGCTATCGGCGCCGATCTTGAGGGCACCGAGACCATCGATGCCACCGGCCTCGTTGTGAGCCCGGGCATGATCGACGGCCACGCCCACATCACCGACCCCGGCGGCGGCTATCGCGACGGCTGGGAGGGCTACCTCACCGGCACCGCTGCATGCGCCAAGGGCGGCATCACCTCTATCGTCGAGATGCCCCTCAACCAGGTTCCCGCCACCACCAACGGCGAGCGCCTCGCTATCAAGGAGGCTGCTGGCGCTGGTAAGCTCCGCGTCGACGTCGCTTCTCTGGGCGGCCTGACCCCCTACAACCTCGACGGCGGCATCCAGGAGCTCGCCGACGGTGGCGTCGTGGGCTACAAGGCATTCGTCGCCAGCTGCGGCGACCGCACCATCCCCGACAACGGCGACTTTGAGGACGTCGACGACTACTCGCTGTGGGAGGGCATGCGCCAGATCGCCAAGACCGGCAAGGTGCTCGATGTTCACTGCGAGAACGCCCCCATCACCAACAAGCTCGGCGCACTCGCCAAGGCTGCCGGTAAGGGTAAGGTCTCCGACTACGTTGCCACCCGTCCCCCGTTCACCGAGGCCGAGGCCGTCCGTCGCGTGATCTTCTTCGCCAAGCAGACCGGCTGCCGCGTCAACATCTGTCACTGCACCTGCAAGGAGGCTGTGGCCGAGGTTATCGCCGCTCAGCAGGAGGGCTACGACATCACCTGCGAGACCTGCCCGCACTACCTGTACTTCACGACCGACGAGCTCGACGCCATCGGCAACATCACCAAGTGCTCTCCCCCGATTCGTGACAAGGCCCAGCAGGACGCCCTGTGGAAGCTGCTCGCCGACGGTTCCATCGCCATGGTCGTCTCCGACCACTCCCCCTGCACGCCCGACCTCAAGGCTCCCGAGAACGCCTTTGACGCCTGGGGCGGCATCTCCGGCATCCAGAACTGCATGGATGTCATGTACGACGAGATGGTCCAGAAGCGCGGCATGAGCGCAGCTCTGTTCGCCAAGGTCATGTCCACCAACGTCGCCGACCGCTTTGGTCTGGCCGACAAGGGTCGCATTGAGGTTGGCAAGGATGCCGACTTCTGCCTGATTGAGCCCAACAGCCCCTACACGCTGCAGGCCGACGATCTTGAGTACAAGAACAAGATCACGCCCTACATCGGCCGCACCATCGGCTGCCAGGTCGCCCGCACCATCCTGCGCGGTGAGACCACCTATGCAAAGGGCGAGGGTGTCTGCAAGGACTTCCCCGGCAAGTTTGTCAAATAGCGCCCACACGCTTTAAAACGGGGCCCGCTCACCTTTGAGTGTCGGGCCCTTCACCTGTTCCATCGACCGTAAGGGGCTTCATCCCATGACCACCAAGGCAACAACTCAAACGCCCTTCTGGAAGCGCGCCATCGTGGTGCTCGCCCTTGGCTGGGTTGTCATCTGGATCTCGCGTATGATGCTCACCCCCATTTACTCGGTGCTTTCCGAGTTCTTTGGCGGCGTCTCTAACGCGCAGCTCGGTCTTATCTCGAGCTTCTACTTTTTGGGCTATGTGATCATGCAGATCCCCTCGGGCATCCTGGTCGATCGGTTTGGCATGAAGGCCGTGGTCATCCCCGGCTTTATCGTGTTTGCCGTGGGCACCGTCATCATCGCGCTTTCGGGCACGCTCGAGATGCTCTATGCCGGCAGTCTTATCTCTGGTGCTGGATGCGGCACGTTCTTTGGCATCGCCTACACCATCACCAACGTGTACGTGCCGGGCGATAAAAAGAGCCTTGCCACCGCTATCGTCAACTCCGGCACTGCCGTGGGCTCCGGCCTAGGCCTGGTTTCGGCCAGCTGCCTGGTAAGCACCGGCGTGCTCCCCTGGCAGACCCTCGCTGCCTCCACCGCTGTGCTCGCCCTCGTCATGGCTGTAGTCTTTGCGCGCACCCTGCCCGGGCAGAAGGAGGCTGCGGCACCGGCCACCATCGAGCAAAAGCTCGATTCGGCCGCACCCAAAAAGAGCGGTCTGGGCAAGCTCTTTAAGCCGCAGATGATTGCTGCCTATATCGTCTACTTCTCCACGCTCTACATGTATTACCTCATTAGCACGTGGCTCCCCAACTTCTTGGGTACCGAGCGTGGCTTTGCCGATAGCCTCACAGGCATCGTGTCCTCGCTCGTCTTTTTTGCCGGTATTCCCGGCGCGCTCATCTTTAGCCGCCTTGCCGACAAGATGCCCACCAAAAAGGTGCCGCTGATCGTTGGCCTCGAGCTTATTGCCAGCGTCTTTGCCCTGGTCATGATCCAGAGCACCAACCAGACCGTCGTTGTCGCCGGCATCGTCGCCTACGGTTTCTTTGGCAAACTCACCGTCGAGCCCATCATCATCAGCTGGCTTGGACAGTTTGCCCCCAAGGGCTCTGTCACCACCATGTTTGGCGTCTTCAACTTCTTTGGCATGAGCGCCTCGGTGGTCGCCCCCACCGTCACGGGTTCTCTTACCGACTCGCTCGGTTCGGGCGTCTGGGGCTTCTACCTTGCAATCTTGATCATCCTCGTGGGAACGGCGGCCTTCTTGGTCATCGACCGCATCTGCGCCAGCCGCGCCCGCGCCTAACTTCGTTTACTTATCAGCGCCCAAAAGAAAGGAAACAATCATGGGCTACCGTAACAACAACACTGGCTATCGCGACGACATTCTGCAGAACCGCTCCGTCGTCAAGCGCAACTGGGCTGTCATCGAGCCCGACGGCTGCGTCAAGAACGTTATCCCCGGCTTCGAGAACTGCGACGTCACCATCTTGGGTTCGCCCAAGCTCGGCGGCACCTTCGTCGATTACCTGCTGACCGTGCATGAGGGTGGCAAGAACGCTCAGGGCTGGGGCCAGCCGGGCGAGGAGCTCTTCATCTACTTCTTCGACGGCACCGTCGAGGTTTCCGATGGCGAGACCACCCAGACCGTGACCGACGGCGGCTACATCTTCGTCCCCGAGGGCAAGAAGATCTTCTTTGAGAACAAGGGCGAGGGCGACGCCCACGGCTTTATGTACAAGCGTCTCTACGACCGCATCGAGGGCCACGAGGCCCACACCGTAATCGGCAACTCCAACGATCTTGAGTGGGTCGACTACGAGGACATGACCGACGTCAAGTGCTGCGACTTCCTGCCCAGCGCCACCGATCTTGGCTTTGACATGAACATCCACATCCTGGCCTTTAAGCCGGGCGCGTGCCACGGCTACGTGGAGACCCACTTCCAGGAGCACGGCGCCTACATCTTCTCCGGCGAGGGCATGTATGTGCTCGAGGACCAGTGGCTGCCCGTCAAGAAGGGTGACTACCTCTACATGGGCGCTTACTGCCCGCAGGCCGCCTACGGTATCGGCCGCGACGAGGACTTCGCCTACATCTACAGCAAGGACTGCAACCGCGACGTCCGCCTCTAAATCATTCCTGGGTTTCGGGGTACTCCTCTCCTCTCTCTCCTAACCACGTGTGAGGTGCCCTACCCGTCTTCAACCTGCCCCGCGGCGCCGTGTGCGCCACGGGGCGCTTTTGCACTACCATCTGATGTGACAATGGGACTGTCTCCCTGTCATATGCGACCGTTAAGGAGCCCTCATGAACGTATCAGACGCACTGTTGCTTCCCTCCTTCGAGGGCGCCACCGTCATCGCCGGCCGTGCGGGCCTGGATCGCGAGGTCTCCACCGCCATGATCGTCGAGGCCCCCGATATCGAGTCGTGGGGCAAATCCGGCCAGATGCTCATCACGAGCTTCTATGCCTTCGAGAACCTCTCCGCTGATGGGCTCACCTTCTTCTTTGATAAAGCAGATGAGCTCGGCATCGGGGCGATTGTCTTTAAGCCCGAGCGCCTTTTGGCAGAGGCACCGGCTCAGATCGTCAAGCTTTGCGACAAGCACGATCTTCCGCTCATTCAGATTCCCTCCGACACCAAGTACGAGGGCCTGCTGCTCGACGTGCTCGGCAACTTCTTAGACTCCAACCTCACACTGCTCAACCGCTTCTATGACCTGCATCGTCAGACTATGGACCTGGCCCTGCGCGAGCCTACCGTGCTCGAGATTCTGCTCAAGCTGCGCGGCCTCATCCATGCCGACATCACGTTTTTCGACAGCACCAAGGATCGTCGCACCACCACGAGCCAAGAGCTTTCGCGCTTTACCATGCCGCGCTTGACGGAGTTCGACGAAAACCAGTACCGCAGCCATCGCTATTTTGACGCTGAGCTTACCTACCCCGAGCTTACGCGCCATGCGACTGCGGTGCTCATCCCCAGCTCCGATGACCAGATCTACTACTTGATCTTGCACGTTAAGGTCGCGCGCCTTTCCCCGCTCGACATCATGGCGGTCGAAAACGTCGTGTCGCTGCTACAGATGGAAATCCTTAAGCAAAACGCCCTCGACCGTAAGATCTTCTTCCAGAACAACAATGTGATGCGCGAACTGCTCACCGAGTCTTCGCTCGACCCCGAGCGCGTCATGAACAGCTTGCAGTCGCTGGGCATTGGTGCCTTCCCCCATTACGAGGCCCTGATGCTCAAGGTCAACCTCGTCGACCCCAATGCCATCGATCGTCGCGGCGATATCTTGATTATGACGCGTCGCCGCCTCAAGATGCTCTATCCCGAGACCGCCTACCTGGAGATGAACGATTCGATCGTCTTTTTGCATAACGTCAAATCGCCCCAGGCCCGCTACGATTCGGCTGATATCAAGACGATTATGAAAGATGTCGCCATGGTGCCGGCGCTGCCAGCGTTTTCGTACCTGGGCGCCATCTCGTCGCTTGGAACGTCGTCGAACCTGCCCGACCTGATGCGCGAGGTCACCGAGATTGAGCGCTTCTTTGATGGCGAGCAGTATCACGGCCGCATCATGCGCTTTGAGGATTTGGGCATCTACAAGCTCTTTATGCAGGTAACCGATGCCACCGAACTCACGCGCTTTATCGATCCGCGCGTACGCGAGCTCCACGACCGCAGCTTCGAGTTCTTTGAGACGGCCTCGGTCCTGTGCGAGAACAACCTCAACTACCAGGAAACGGCCCGCCAGCTCTTTATGCACCCCAAGACGATCCGCTACCGCTCCGAGCGCATCCAAAAGACGACCGGACTCGACTTCCACAATCCCGACGATCGTCTGCAGATTGCACTGGGCTCGCGCATCTTCCGCCTGCTCGATAAGGAGAACTAAATGGAGCTCGAGATTTGCGCCGGCAAGATCAAGGTTCCGGCGACGGTCCATGCGATTGATGGATTTTCCAATGGCTGCGCCATCGTCTATTACCACGGCGGCGGTTTTTTGTATGGCGAGCGTGGCGACCTGCCGGAGCCATACGTCGATATGATTACCGCCGCCGGCTATACGCTGGTGGCTGTTGACTATCCCCTCGCGCCCGAGTGGCCGCTCGAGTGCTCGGTGGAGCTTTCGTTCCAGGCACTTTGCCAGCTGGTCGAGCACGAGCTTGCCGAACTCGGCTGCGATCGCTACGCGCTCTTTGGACGCTCGGCAGGAGGCTATTTGGCGCTCAAGATGGCAGCCGAGCTTGCCTCCAAACGCCCCGATTTGCAGCAGCCTGCCGCCATCTGGGACTTCTATGGCTACTGGAACCTCGAGGATCCGTTTGTGAATACCCCGAGCGCCCACTACGCGGCCATGCCCGCCGTGGGTGCCGCAACGGTTAGCGCGCTCACGGGACCTTCTGGCTCCCTGGTGTTTGAGGGCCCCAAGGCCACGAGGTTTTCCCTGTATGTGCATGCGCGCCAGCAGGGATCTTGGGGGCGCATGCTGGGCGTGGACGAGAACAACGTCGCCGCGATGTCGTTGACGCGCGAAGATCTTGAACGCCTGCCTCCCGTATTTATCACGGCAAGCACCGGGGACAACGATGTTCCCCTCAAGCAGTCCAAGTCACTCATGCGCGCCGCCAAACAACGCCAGATGCACCAGGTGTACTATCTGGAACACGACTTTGACCGCGACACCGCCAATCCCATAGGGCGCGAAACCTATCAAGCCGCCCTTGCCTACCTATCCGAAGTACTCGGTTAACAACGAAAGGATCACATTATGAAAATTGCACTGCTCGAGCCGCTGGGAGTACCCACGCAGACCATCGACGAGCTCGTCGCACCGCTCAAGGAAGCTGGCCACGAGTTTGTCTACTTTGACACCAAGACCACCGATCCGGCCGAGCTCGCCCGCCGCAGCGAGGGCGCCGAGGTCGTCATGATCGCCAACAACCCCTACCCTGCCGAGGTCGTCGCCGGCGCCGACGCACTCAAGATGATCGCCGTCGCCTTTACCGGCATCGATCACGTGGGGCTTTCCGCCTGCCGCGAGCGCGGTGTTGAGGTGCGCAACTGTGCCGGCTACTCCGACGTGAGCGTGGCCGAGCTTACCCTTGGCCTTACTATCGACGTGCTGCGCAAGGTGGGTGCTGCCGATGCCGCCGTTCGCGCCGGTCAGACGAGCGCCGGCCTTGTGGGCACCGAGATCTGCGGCAAGACCGTAGGCATCGTGGGCTGCGGCAAGATCGGCTGCGCCACGGGTCGCCTCTTTAAGGCCTTTGGAGCCCGCGTGCTGGGCTATGCCCGCCATAAGCACCCCGAGGCGGCCGAAGCCGGTATTGAGCAGGTCTCACTCGAGCAGCTGCTTGCCGAGTCCGATATCGTGAGCCTGCACCTGCCCAACAACGATGCCACGCGCAAGTCCTTTGGCGCCGAGCAGTTCGCCCAGATGAAGGACGGCGCTGTCTTTATCAACTGCGCTCGCGGTGCCATCGTGGATAACGATGCCCTCGCCCGGGCGCTCAACGACGGCAAGCTCGCCGGTGCCGGTATCGACGTCTTTGATATGGAGCCGCCGATTCCTGCCGACTACGCCCTCGTCAACGCCAAGAACTGCATCTTTACGCCGCATGTTGGCTTCCTTACTCACGAGGCCATGCAGCGCCGTGCTAAGATCGAGTTCGATAACGTTGTCGCCTACGTTGAGGGCCGCGCGCAGAACGTCTGCGAGCTGTAACGCATTCTCGATACGAAAAGAGGCGGGCTCGTCGGGTTGGTTTCCCGGCGAGCCTGCCTCTTTTATGTCCTTGCAAGTTGCCCGGACGGGCTGTCGAAACGGCTTACTCGTCCCAGGTCACAAACGACCAGTCGACATCGGCCTTGGTGTGATAGGTGGGGTGGCTGTGGATGCGACCCACGAGCAGCACCGCCTCGAGCTCGTAGCCGTTCTCGATGCCGAGCACCTGGCGCGCGTAATCACTCGAAGCACCGCCGTCGTTTGCCTCGCGCAGGCGGCTCTGGATCCACACGCTGCCCAGACCCAGGTCATCGGCCATAACGTGCATGTTCTCCATGGCGATGGAGCAGTCCTCCACCCAGGTATCGGACACGCCTGGATCGCCGAAAACCGCAATGGCGGCACCGGCGGTCTTAAACGCAGCCGGAGCGGGCTTGCGCATGCCGGAGAGCTCTTCGAGCTTCTCGGGGTCGGTCACAACCACAAAACGCCACGGCTTCTTGCCCTTGCCCGTGGGGCCAATGAGACCGGCTGTCAGAATCTTCTCCAGGTCCTTGCGGCTCACCGGCTCACCCGTATACGAACGAACGCTGCGGCGCTTCATCAAGATGTCCATTAAAGCCATCGTGTCCTCCTTTGTCGGTAGAATGCCACCCTTATTGTGGACCGATGGACGGCAAGCTGGTATATCCACTGTGGATAGAAATCTATCGACCAATTGCCTTTAATATGCAATAGATCTAAACCCGAGCGCCATATCCATCGCCAGTGGACAAACAAGATTGGTGCAAACAAACCTGACCCCTTTGCACCACTTGGTGCATGGGGGTCAGGTTTGTTTGCACCAATACAACAAGGGGGCAAAGCCGCTGTCGACCTTGCCCCTTGTTCGTCGATTAAACTATTCGCCTGAACTACTCGTCCATGAGGTAGTAGTGACCCAGTGCGTCGGCGCCCAGAATGGCGTTTGCGACCATCTCGGGCGTTACCTCAAACGGCATGTTGCACATGGTGTCCTCGGGTGCGCAGGCGGCCTCGGCAACGATCATGGCCTGCTCGCGCGTAAACTCGGCAACGCCGAGCTCCTTCATCGTAACGGGAAGACCCAGCTCGATGCAGAAGCCCAAGACCTCCTCGAGCTTCTCGGTCGGAGCATCCTCGAGTACCAGCTGGACGATGGTGCCAAAGGCGACCTTCTCGCCGTGGTACATGCCGTGGCACTCGGGCAGCAGCGTCAGGCCGTTGTGAATGGCGTGCGCGGCAGCAAGGCCGGAACTCTCAAAGCCAATACCGGAGAGCAGCGTGTTGGCCTCGATGATATGCTCGACGGCAGGCGTCAGAGCACCCTTCTCCAGGGCGACCTTGGCCTTGACGCCATCGGCCATGAGCGTCTCGTAGCAGAGCTTGGCGAGCGCCAGGCCGGCCATACCGCCCTTGCCGCCAGCACAGGTACCGCCGTCGGCATCATGCGTCGCCTGAGCCTCAAAGTAAGTTGCGAGCGCGTCACCCATGCCCGCCACCGTCAGGCGCACCGGGCTTGCGGCGATGACCGTGGTGTCCATAAGGACGATATTGGGGTTCGCCTTAAGGAACAGGTACTTGTCGAACTGGCCGTCATCGGTGTAGAGCACCGAGAGCGCCGAGCACGGGGCATCGGTCGAAGCGATGGTGGGGCAAATGATGACCGGAGACTCCAGATAGTAGGCAACGGCCTTCGCGGTGTCGAGGATCTTGCCGCCACCGACGCCGACGATGATGTCGCAGCCGTTGTCGCGTGCGAGCGCCACCAGGCGATCGACCTCGCCCTTGGAGCACTCACCGTTAAAGTCCTCAAACAGCAACTCGGCCTTGGTCTCGGCAAAGCCGCCCTCGATCTTGGCACCGACGCGCTTCTTGCCCGAAGGCGTCACGATGACGAGGGCTTTGCCACCGAGCGGCTCAACATAGGAGCCAAGCTTGGCGAGCTCGTCCGGGCCCTGGATATACTTGCTGGGGCTATTGAAAATTGCAGCCATATCTATCCCATTCTCTATAGCTAAAAAGAAAAGGGGCTCCGTACAACTATGTGCGGAGCCCCCTCATCACGATAATGAGCGTCGATTAGAAATCGATGTCGGTGTCGTAGTAGCAGGCCTTGAGGATCTTCTCGAAGTCGGCAGCCTTGGTCTCACGCGGGTTCTCGGGCGTGCAGGCGTCCTGCTCGGCGTTCGCGGCGATCTCGGGGAGCTTGGCGAGGAACTCCTCCTCGGAAACCATCTGCGGGTTCTCGGCGTCGACCTTCACGCCACCATTCGCGTAATCCTTGATGGACTGCGGGATGTTAAGGGCGTCGTTCATATCGCGGATCTTCTGGACGAGTGCGGCAACGAGCTCCTCGTTGGTCTCGCCGGGAAGGTGCAGGACCTCCTTGGCCACGAAGGCGTAGCGCTCGGCGGCACGGGGATCCTTGGAGTTCCACTGGATGACCTTGCCCAGGTACATGGCGTTGGCGGCACCGTGGATGATGTGGCCGTTCTCAAAGGCGGCACCGGTCTTGTGAGCCATGGAGTGGACGATGCCCAGCAGGCCCGAGGAGAAGGCGATACCGGCGATGCACTGAGCCTCGTGCATGTGCTGACGAGCCTCCTTGTCGCCCTCATAGGACTTGGGCAGCCACTCGACAATCTCGCGGATGCCGTGCAGGGCGTTGGCGTCAGTGAACATAGAGGCGAAGGTGGAAACGTAAGCCTCCATGCAGTGGGTCAGAGCGTCCATACCGGTGTGAGCGCACAGCTTGGCGGGCATGGTGTAGGTGAGCTCGGGGTCGACGATGGCGACATCAGGGGTGATGTTGAAGTCGGCCAGCGGGTACTTGATACCCTTGGCGTAGTCCGTGATGACGGAGAACGCGGTGACCTCGGTAGCGGTGCCGGAGGTCGAGGAAATAGCGCAGAAATGAGCCTTCTGACGCAGCTCGGGGAAGCTGAACGGCTGGATGATGTTGTCGAAGGACTCCTCGGGATACTCGTAGAAGACCCACATAGCCTTAGCGGCATCGATGGGCGAGCCGCCACCGATGGCAATAATCCAGTCGGGCTCGAACTCGCGCATGGCCTCGGCGCCCTTCATAACCGTCTCGATGGACGGATCGGACTCGACGCCCTCGAACAGCTTGACCTCGAAGCCGCCTTCCTTAAGGTCGGCCTCGACGTCCTGCAGAAAACCGCCACGGCGCATGGAGCCGCCGCCGGTCACGATGATGGCCTTCTTGCCCTTGAGGTTCTTCACCTCGTGGCGAGCGCCCTCACCAAAGTACAGATCGCGAGGATTGGTAAAACGTCCCATACTGTGCCTCCTAAACAAGCCCCTCTTAGACTTGCGTATATAACGGAGCACCCAATTGGCTCCGTCAGGACCGTGTTTGCGCGTCGCCGGCGATGGCGATGCGCGATGTCTAAACGTCTCAACGCTCGGACATGCATTATTTTACCGTTCCGGTTGGTCAGATATTCATCCAAAGCTACCAATGATGAAACGTTTTTTCTATCCCAGAAAACTCTTGCATTGCGTTTATTGTCCCAAGCTGGGCAAACGTTTTATCAAGGTTGGCCAGACACGATTTCCGCCGCTGCCTGCCTCCAAAACGCACGCCGTTCGCCGCCCAAAATCGACCGTTTACGGCACCGTGATACCAGTCGCATAGTCAGCGCGCAGACGCCTGTGTGACAGCCGCCTTCGTGGTGCAACAGTGCATGTCGCAGCGTGACGTCCTCGGCGCTCCACATGCGGGTAAACTAGAACCTTATATAGAGACATTTGAACCCTAACCGCAGCAAAGGAGGCCCCATGGCATTCGACCCCATTCAAGAGGATTGCCATCGCCTCGTTCTTGAGGCCTTGCGCCGCGACAATATTCCGCTCACCGACGGCCCCGCCGTAGAGCGTCTGATGGAACAATTCACCCGTAACCCCGCGCCGCTCATCGTGCACGACCGCGACCGCGCCGGGCATCTGATCGCCAAGGTCGTCGAGGCCGTCGACTACCGCATCCCCTTTATCCCCGACGACGCCCAGGCAGAGCAGGAAGAGGCCGCTGCCGAGAACATGCTTCGCGAGGCCGCCGCGCTCGATCCATCCAATTGGGATGCCCAGCGCATGCTGACGGCGCTCACCGCCGAATCCAACGAGGAATACGTACAGTACCTGGTGTCCAAGTGCGACGAGGTGGAGCACGATCTGGCGCTCAAGATTGCCTCGGCGCAGGACCCCTACGAGCGCGAGGCGGCAGGCGACCTGACCCGCCGTC
This sequence comes from uncultured Collinsella sp., assembly GCA_902464035.1. Lineage (GTDB taxonomy): Bacteria > Actinomycetota > Coriobacteriia > Coriobacteriales > Coriobacteriaceae > Collinsella. The sequence continues at coordinate 30,765 of CABQHT010000010.1, forward strand.
CCTACCTGCGCTGGCTTGCCGCCCTGGCATCGCGCGCCCTCATTAGCGGCCGCTACCGCATGTCGCTGGAGGCCGCGAATCGCAGCCTGGACTTTGCGCCCAACGATCCCGCCGGCGTCCGCCATACCGCGATGCTCGCCATGGCAAAGCTCGAATACCCTGCCGAGGAGCTCAAGCGTTTTCGCTCTGCCCACTCCGTGCCCTATCTCGCCAACACGCCGCTGCGCCGCCGCCCTAAGGACGCGGAGCGCGACTTGGACCCGTGGACGCTCATCGCGCTGATGAGCGCTGCCTGGCGCGAACTGGACTACGAAGGCGCCGGGCACTACCTGCGCATCCTCGCGCGCTCGTGCCCGCACGCGGCCGAGGCACTCTACTTCCAAACCGAATTCCCCGATGGTGTCTATGCCCGTGTCAACGTGGGCGCAGGCTCCACCGACGAGCTGGTCCTTGCCCTGTCCGAGGCGACGCCGGTGTTGCAGGAGGGCCTGGGCGCCCCCGATAACGCCAGCTTTGCCGCCTGGGTCGCCACCAACGACATCGTGCGCTCCCAGATCGACGAGCGTATCCTGCGCGCGGCCGAGCAGGGGCTGCCGTTTAAGGGAGGGGACCTCTAATGGATCCGAGCGTCTACATCCCTGCCTACCTGGAGCGCACCTACTTGGCATCGCACCCCGAGCTCACCGATGCAGCACGCGAGCTTGTCCATACTGACATAAGCGCAAACCCTCAAAAGTATGCGCAGACCGAGCATGCCCAAGCGTTGCTGTCCTATGCCGGCGTTCATCGTCATTTGCTCGATGAGCTTCGCCGTATCGAGGACATGGGCAGCGATGAGGAGTTTGAGCAGACGCGCAACCGTCTGTTCGACGATATGCGCGATGAGCTGCTCAAGATCGTCCGCGTCGACGCGCTGGCCGTCGACGCCCAGCTGCTCGCCATCATTTTGGCGGACACGCCCGTCGACGCCTGCCTGGGCGACCTGATGAAGCTCGAAGCGAGCACGGCCGATTACCTGCAGCAAAGCGTGCCTGGATTTGACATGGAGGCCCCGCATTACTGGGCCAATAACGTGTTGGCAGACGGCGTCACGGCGGCCGACCTCACCGTGAGCGAGCCGGCCCTTATCGGGTGGCTCCACACGCTCGAGGCCATCTCGCAGTTGTGCATGGCAAGCGCCCGCTACCGCGCCGCCGCCAATTATTCTCGTCGTGTCCTTAAGGCGGAGGGTTATCCCACCCGAGCAGCTGGCACCGTGCTGCTGGCCCTCGCCCGTCTGGAAGACCAGGACGACTTTTTTGCCCTGGCCCACCAGCTCGAGGAGCAGATGGGGGCAGACGCACTCGAAAACTCTCCTTGGTACCTGCTCGCCCGCACGATTCTGCTGTTCAAAACAAACAAGATGCGCCCGGCGACGCGCGCGCTGCGTGAGTTCGCTAACCGTTGCGAGGGTGGCGCGTTCTTCTTGCTGAACCCCATGTACCAGACGCCGTATCTTCCCTGCCGGCCCGAGCCTCGCGATCCCTGGGACCTCTCGCACCAGGCAGTTTGGGAAGCCGACGGCATTATCTCGGATACCCCCGACTTTGCCCCCTGGGCCAACGCCTGCGAAGACGTTTCGCAGCTTGCCCAGGAATTTGCGCGCCGCTACGGCTTTTAACGGCGCGCTCGCCCCGACCATGTCATTAACGTTAGGAACGGTTTTATGAACCTCCGCTCATCTCTCGCCTGCACCTCGAGCGATATCGCTCGCTGGGGGCTGCGCTCCGTCCTTAAGCGCCAGGGCGGCGTGCTTCCCGGCCGCATCGCCATGAAGATCGATCCCGAGCTGCTGAGCGATCTCGCGGACCTGGTCGACCGCAGCGTGGTGATCACCGGCACCAACGGCAAGACCACAACCTCGAACCTGATCGCCGACGCCGTTGCCGCCAGCGGCGCCACCGTGGTGTGCAACCGCGCCGGCAACAACATGGAGCCGGGCGTGGTGGGTGCGCTGCTCGAAGCCCGTGGCGGACTCAAGCGCGCCGACAGAGGCAAGCGCGTGGGCGTCTTTGAGTGCGACGAGCTCTACACCGTGCGTGTTCTGCCCAAGCTCAAACCAACGTACTTTGTGCTGCTCAACCTGTTCCGCGACCAGCTGGACCGCTACGGCGAGATCGACCATACCCAAGACGTCATCGCCCATGCGTTGGAGCTCTCTCCGGCAACAACGCTCATCTACAACGCCGACGACCCGCTGTGTGCCTCAATTGCCGCGCGCGTTCCCAACGCGAGCATCGCCTATGGCATCGACGGCGCCACCAACACCGAGTCCGACCGTATTAGCGACTCGCGTTTTTGCTCGCAGTGCAATGCGCCACTGGAGTACGACTACGTACAGTACGGCCAGCTTGGCGCCTACCGTTGTCCCTCGTGCGGCTGGGCGCGCCCCGCACTCGTCCGTCGCGTGACAGGCGTGGAGCTCGGCTGCGACGGCTATGGCTTTGACCTGATCTTTGGGGCTGAGCCCAACGCGGCTGCCGCACACATCGCCACGCGCTATAACGGCCTGTACATGGTTTACAACGTAGCTGCCGCCTTTTTTGCCGCCCACGAGTTGGGCGTCGATGCGGCGCACCTGCAACCCACGCTCGACGCCTACGTGCCCGCCGGCGGTCGCATGGGTCGCTGGGATATTGCCGGCCGCACCGTCGAGGCCAACCTGGCCAAGAACCCCGTAGGCTTTGACCGCCAGATCCAGTCCATTAAGACAGCTGGCGGCAGGCTCTGCGCCTTCTTCCTAAACGACAACGATGCCGATGGACACGATGTCTCGTGGATCTACGACGTCGACTTTGAACGCATCGCCGACACGCCGGGGCTCGTTGCCTTTGCCGGCGGCACACGCGCACACGACATGCAGGTGCGCCTCAAGTACGCCGGCATCGACGCCGCCATTATCTCGGACGTCGCGCAGGCAATTGGCGCCGTGGCGGATGAGGCCGCCGGCGACACTTTCTACGCCGTCGCTAACTACACGGCCTTCCCGCCGCTGGTCAAGGAGCTCGACGGGCTCAAAGGCACCGATACGAACTCGGTAGCCTCCCACGCCGTAACGCGCGCCGATGGCAGCGCTGTCCCCACCGATATTGCGCCGGCCGAGCTTTCGCGCCCCCTGCGCATCGTCTATCTGTACCCCGATGCCCTCAACCTCTACGCCGACGGCGGCAATGTCATCGCCCTCGAGCGCCGCTGCGCCTGGCGCGGCATTCCCGCGCGCGTGGACGAGGTCCGCATGGGCGAGTCGCTCGATCTCACCGATGCCGATATCGTCATGATGGGCGGCGGCTCCGATCGCGACCAGCTGGCCGTGGCACACGAACTGCTCGCTCAAAAAGACAAGGTCGCGGCCTATGTTGAGGACGGCGGCACACTGCTTGCTATCTGTGGCGGCTATCAGCTGCTCGGCCGTTCGTACTACATGGGCGAGGATCGCATCGAGGGTCTGGGGGTCATTGCCGCCGAAACCGTGCGCGGCTCCGACCGCCTGATCGGCAACGTCGCCGTCAAGACCGACCTGGCACCCGAGCCCTTTGTGGGATTCGAGAACCACGGCGGCCGCACCCTGCTCGACGCAGAGGCGACGCCGCTCGGAACGTCCGTCGTCGCGGGCACCGGCAACAACGGCGACGATGGCTTTGAGGGCCTCGTCTACAAGGGCGTGATCGGCACGTACTTACACGGGCCGGCACTGCCCAAGAACCCCGAACTCGCCGACTGGCTGATCGCGCACGCCCTCGAGCGCCGCGGCGATGCGCAGGCCACAGCCCTGCTGCCGCTCAAGCCCCTCGACGACACCTACGAGCGCGCCGCCCACGACGCCGCCATGAAGCTCCTCCCCTAGCACCCCACCACCACAAAGGGGACAGGTACCTTTGTGGTGGTTTTCCAGTTTGCCAACGATATACGCGCCGGCAAAAAAGTCTGCTATACTCTTTCCCGCTGTCCCCATCGTCTAGCGGCCAAGGACGCCACCCTTTCAAGGTGGATATCGCGGGTTCGAATCCCGCTGGGGGCACCACAGAATCTGAGAAGCCCGTTACCAATTCGGTAGCGGGCTTTCTGCTACCCATACGCCGGGATTCGAACCCCGAAGGCATAAAATCACACTGTCATCCAAGGGCCCGTGGACAAAAAATAGCAAATATGAGTACTGTTACCAATTTAGTAACAGCGATTTCATGCCCTCAGAAGGCAATTTGGACACAAGACGTCCTACGGCGGAGGAATTGCAGGCATTTATCAGCTAAGTACTTGGACATATGTTGCGTAACACTGCATATTTTGCAAAAAGATAATGCTACAGGGCTTGTGACAGTACTCATATTTGACGTTTTTTGCTCACGACCCCTTATTGCGTGGGCGAATCAGTTGCAAAGCGGGATCCAAAGCGTCCTTCGCAAACAAAAACCGGGGCCCGCATGATGCAGACCCCGGCTCAAAACCGTGACGCTATGTCAGTTACGCTCTACACGTAGAACAGGATGTCGTCGTAGGTCGGGACCGGCCAGTAGTCGGCGGCCACGATCTCCTCCATGGCATCCACGGCGGCACGCAGCGTATCCATAGCGGGAACGACCTCGTGCGCGTACACGTTGGCCTGCTCCTGGCCATCGAGGGCCTCGGCCTTCTGATGTACGGCGTCGAGCGCCTTGATGGAGTCGTTGATGGCGGTGATACCGTTGCAGAGCTTGTTGAGCGTGTTCTGCTCGCACTGCATGGCGGCCTCAGCACCGGCGGCACGAATAGTCTCAAGGCCCTTAGCGACCTTGGTAGCATAGGCGGTAATGACCGGGCGATAGGTACGACGCGCCTCGCGAACCATCGTGGTAGCCTCGATGTTCATGAGCTTGTTGTACTTCTCGAGCTTGCAGTCATAGCGGCACTGAGCCTCGGCCTTGGTCAGGACGCCCGTCTCCTCAAAGAGCGCAATGGCCTTATCGGAAACAAAGGCGGGAAGAGCGTCGGCCGTGGTCTTGTTGTTGGCAAGGCCGCGCTTCTCGGCCTCGATGGGCCACTCGTCAGAGTAACCGTCGCCGGAGAACAGGATGCGCTGGTGATCGGTCAGCACCTTCTTGCAGTACTCGAGCGCGGCGTCCTGGAACTTATCCTCGGGCGTACCCTCGAGTGCGTCGGCGAAGGACTTGAGCGACTTGGCCACGGCGGCATCGAGCACCAGGTTGGAGTCGGAGACGTTCTGCTCGGAGCCGCAGGCACGGAACTCGAACTTGTTGCCGGTGAAGGCAAACGGGGAGGTGCGGTTGCGGTCGGTGTTGTCCTGCATCAGCTTGGGCAGGGTATCGGCGCCCAGGTCAAGCACGCCGCGCGTGGCATGGACGGAAGCCTTGCCATCGATGATCTTCTCGACAACCTCGGTGAGCTGGTCGCCCAGGAAGATGGACATAATCGCCGGAGGAGCCTCGTTGGCGCCCAGACGATGATCGTTGCCGGCCGAGGCAACGGAGGCACGCAAGAGCTCCTGATAGTTATCGACGGCCTCGATCACCGCGGTGAGGAAGACGATGAACTGCAGGTTGTCGAGCGGAGTGTCACCCGGGTCGAGCAGGTTCTCGGACTCGGTGCCAAGCGACCAGTTGTTGTGCTTGCCCGAACCATTGATGCCCTCGAAGGGCTTCTCGTGCAGCAGGCAGACCAAGTCGTGACGGGAGGCGATGAGCTTCATCTTCTCCATCATGACCAGATTCTGGTCGATGGCCTCGTTGACCTCGCCATAGACAGGGGCGAGCTCATGCTGGCAGGGAGCGACCTCGTTGTGCTTGGTCTTGGCGGGAATACCAAGCGCCCATAGCTCATCGTCCAGGTCCTTCATATAGGACGAGACGGTGGGGCGGATAGCGCCAAAGTAGTGCTCCTCGAGCTCCTGGCCCTTGCAGGGAGCAGCGCCAAAGAGGGTGCGACCGGTGATGACCAGGTCCCTGCGCTTGCGGTAAGCGTCCTTCTTGATCAGGAAGTACTCCTGCTCATCGCCCACGGAAGGAACGACCTTCTTGGGGGTCTTGCCAAACAGCGCCAAAACGCGCTTGGACTCACGCGAGAGCGCAGTCATGGAGCGCAGCAGCGGGGTCTTCTTGTCCAGGGCCTCGCCCGTGTAGGAGCAGAAAGCCGTGGGGATGCACAGGACATCGTCCTTAATGAATGCGGGGCTGGTGGGATCCCAAGCGGTGTAGCCACGGGCCTCGAAGGTGGCACGCAGGCCGCCGTTGGGGAAGCTCGAGGCATCAGGCTCGCCCTGGATGAGGTTCTTGCCCGTAAACTTGGTAATGGCGGTGCCGTCGTGGTTGGGCTCGAGGAAGCTGTCGTGCTTCTCGGAAGTAATGCCCGAAAGCGGCTGGAACCAGTGCGCGTAGTGCGTCGCGCCCTTGGAGATGGCCCAGACCTTCATGGCGTGGGCAACGGCGTTGGCCACATCCAGGTCGAGCGGCTCACCGTCCTCGAGGGTTGCAGCGAGGCGCTTCCAAATGTCCTTGGGGAGGTAGTCCTTCATGACTTCCTCAGAGAACACCATGGTCCCGAAGCGGTCAGTAAGTTCGGCCATACGGAACTCCCTTCGTATCGGCACCGCGTGAGAAGCGGTGTTGATTACTAACGAACGAGTCATAGATTAGGCTCGTCGTGTTTCCGCAACATTACCGTTATGTTGCTGTCACGAAACCAATCAATGAGGTTACCGCATCGCGGCGGCGTTGCCGCCCTCAACAGCCAATCAACTGTATAAATTGCAGACCTCTCCCCATGGTTTAAGGGTAGTCAATTTGGGATGGGGCTCTATTAACTGGTATTTTGCATCAGATACCAGTCTTTATAGCCCCATCCTAGATTGACCGCTCTGCTATAGGGAATGTCGATAGCAAGGCATCTTTGATTGGTATCCCCGAATAGCGAGTGAAACTCCACCGTGACACAGTGGTGCTGTAGAATCCTTACAACACATCACACTATTACGTATCTAAAGGAGCACGATATGCGCGTCGACGAGGTTTTTAAGCAGGCAGCATCCCAGGGCACCGCACCCGTTTCGTTTGAGATGTTCCCGCCCAAGGGCGAGCTGACCCTCAACACGGCTCGCGAGGTGGCAGGCAATCTGTGCAAGCTTTCGCCGAGCTTTGTCTCGGTCACCTGCTCTGCCGGCGGCTCGGGCAACGGCGCCACCACCGCCCCCATCGCGCATATGATTACGAGCGAATTCAATACGCCCTCGGTGGCGCACCTCACCTGCGTGGGCCGCTCGCACGCCGATATCGCCGCCAAGATCGACGAATACCGCTCCGCCGGCGTAGAAAACATCCTGGCCCTGCGCGGTGATCTGCCCGCTGGCGCGACCGAGGATGACAAGCCCGCCTCGGACTACGCCTACGCCCGCGAGCTCATCCCCGAGCTTGTCGACGCCGGCTTTTGTGTGGGCGCCGCGGCCTACCCCGAGGGCCACATTGCCTGTGAGGACCTCAACGCTTCGGTCGAATACCTCAAGCAAAAACAGGACGCCGGCGCGAGCTTCTTTGTGACGCAGCTCTTCTTTGACAACGAGTGCTTCTACCGCTTCCGCGAGCTTGCCGACAAGGCAGGCATCACGGTGCCCATCACCGCGGGCATCATGCCGTTTATGGGCAAGTCGCAGATCAGCCGCATGGTCTTTATGTGCGGCGCGTCGCTGCCCTCCCCCGTCATCAAGATTCTCGCCAAGTACGAGAACGACCCCGAGAGCCTGCAGGCAGCCGGTATAGATTATGCCGCCCGCCAGCTTTGCGACCTCAAGGAGCACGGCGCCGACGGTCTGCACCTGTACACTATGAACCGTCCTGCAATCGCCGCGACCATTATGGAGCGTCTGGGGTAATGGAAAAACCGCACGTCGATACAACCGTTGTTGAAGTGCCGGCCGACCTTGCGTCGCCGGCGCTTTACCGTATCGACGCTGCCCACCACCCTCGTGTCGACCGTGCCGAGATGCTGCGGTATCTGGGCTACGGCGGCCAGCAGATTGAGCCCGAGCTGTCCCGACGAATTGAGCTTGTAGTCGAGCGCCTAGAGCTGGATATCGAGCCCCGCGGCGTGCGACGCGTGTTTGCCGTCGATGCCACGGGCGTCGACGAGCAGGGCGAGCCCTGCATCCGCTTGGTTGGCACCAATGTTGAGCTGCGGGGTCGTGATATCTATCGCCACCTTAAGGACGCCCGCCTTGCCGCACTCATGGCATGCACACTCGGCATGGACGCCGAGCGTCGCCTGCGCACCACGGGAGCCCAGCAGCCCCTAGAGGGAGCCGTGCTCGATGCCGCGTGCTCCGCCTATGTGGAGGCCGCCGTCGAGCAGATGGACCAGCAGGTCAAGGCTGCGGCCGCTGCACACGGGCTCGCCGGCAACTGGCGCTTCAGTCCCGGCTATGGCGACTGCCCGCTCTCGGCCCAGCGCTCGATCGTGGATGCACTCAACGCCACGCGCCTCATTGGACTTACCGTCACCCCCACCAGCCTGCTCATGCCCACCAAGAGCGTGACCGCGGTGATCGGTCTGTTTGACGGCGAGGTCCACGACGCCCAGAGCCGCCCCACCTGCAATATCTGCCGCATGCGCGAGCACTGCCGCTTCCGCGCCGCCCACACCACCTGCTATTCCAGCCATTAGGAGCCCTCGATGTTTACTCCGCTTATCACTCATGATTCTGACGGCACTGCATTGGCGGCGCCCGTTGATGCCGCACGCCGTAATGGCGCCACGTACAAGACGTGCACGATCGACGACCTTCACATTAAGGACGATCGCCTGCGCGCCGCCATCGAGGGCACGGGACACTTGCTGTTCGACGGCGGCATGGGCACCATGCTGCAGGCGGCCGGCATGAAGGCCGGCGCCCTGCCCGAGTTGCTCAACTTTGAGGAGCCCCAGGTCATTACCGATATTCAGCGTCAGTACGTCGAGGCGGGCTGTGACGTGATCACCGCCAACACCTTTGGTGCCAACGCCCACAAGCTCGACGGCGCCGCCACCGTGGCAGATGTCTTTGCCGCCGCGGTCTCTTGCGCTCGCGCGGCCGGCGCCCACTACGTCGCCGGCGACATCGGTCCCATCGGTGCGCTGCTTCGCCCCCTGGGCACCCTCAGCTTCGACGAGGCCTACGACCTCTTTGCCGAGGAAGTGCGCGCCGGCGTCGATGCGGGCGTGGACCTCTTTATTATCGAGACCATGACCGACCTTGCCGAGATCAAGGCGGCAGTCCTCGCCTGCCGCGAGAATTCTGACCTGCCCGTCTTTGCCACCATGACCTTTGAGGAAGACGGTCGCACGTTCCTGGGCACGAGCCCCGAGGTCGCCGCCATCGCCCTTGACGCCATCGGCGCCGACGTCCTGGGCATCAACTGCAGCCAGGGCCCGGCCGAGCTCCGAGGACTCGCCGCGCGTATGCTCACCGTCACCGACAAGCCCGTTATGGTGCAGGCCAATGCGGGACTGCCCCGCGTGGACGATGACGGCAATACCGTCTTTGACATCCAGGCCCCCGAATACGCCCAGGCCGTTGCCGGCATGATCGAGGACGGCGTGAACGTCGTGGGCGGCTGCTGCGGAACCACGCCGACGCACATGGCGGCACTTCGCACCCTCATCGACAACCACACGCCCAGCCCACGCCATCGCAAGCCCAGCATGTCGGTCACGAGCGCCCAGACGGTCGTGGACCTTCCCTGCGACGGCCACAAGGTTGCCGTCATCGGCGAGCGCATCAATCCCACCGGCAAAAAGCGCCTGCAGCAGGCCCTGCGCGACGGCGACCTGGACTACGTCGTAAGTCAGGGCATCAGCCAGCAAGAGCAGGGTGCCGATATCCTGGACGTCAACGTCGGCCTGCCCGAGATCGACGAGGTCAAGGTCATCCAGCAAGCGACCGAGCAGCTCCAAGGCTCCACGCTGCTGCCGCTACAGATCGACTCCACCGACCCCGCCGCCGTCGAGGCCGCCGTGCGCCGCTACGCCGGCAAGCCCATCATCAACTCGGTTAACGGCAAGCAGCAGATCATGGACGAAATCTTCCCGCTGGTCGCCCACTATGGCACCAACGTCGTCGGCCTCACGCTCGACGAGGGCGGCATCCCCGATACCGCCGAGGCTCGCTTCGCCATCGCCGAGCGCATCGTGGCCGAAGCCGCCCGCTACGGCATCGGCCCGGACCGCATCCTCATCGACTGCCTGGTCATGACCGCCTCGACCAACCAGCGCCAGGCTGAGCAGATTCTACGTGCCATGTCTATGTGCAAGGAGCGCCTTGGCATCAAGTGCGCACTCGGCGTATCGAACATCAGCTTTGGTCTGCCCGCCCGCCCGCTGCTGGGCTCGGTCTTTTTGGCCGCCGCCTTTGGTGCAGGTCTGGACGCCCCCATCATGAACCCGGGTTCCAAGCGCTTTATGGACACCGTCTACAGCTATCGCGTCTTGAGCGCTGAGGACGAGGGCTCGACCGGATACATCGAGCACTACGCCGGCTGGACCGACCCGTACAAGATCGCCGCCAACCCGGCGGCCGCTCAGTCAGCATCGAGCGATGCCGCGCCTGCCGCAAGCACCACCGCAAGCGCCGATGACGACCCCATCCGCCACATGGTCGTCTCGGGCCGCAAGGGCGAAATTGCGGCCGAGACCGAGCGCCTGCTGGCCGACCACGACGCTATGGACCTCATCAACAACCACTTTATCCCCGCCCTCGATGAGGTCGGAGTCCTCTTTGACCAGGGTAAGTTCTTCCTGCCGCAGCTCATGGCCTCGGCCGAGGCCGCGCGCGTGGGCTTCGACACCATCAAGCGCCTGATGCCCGCCGGCGAGATTGCCGACAAGGGCAAGATCTGCGTGGCCACCGTCAAGGGCGACATCCACGATATTGGCAAGAACATCGTCAAAATGCTGCTCGACAACTACGGCTACACCGTCTTTGACCTGGGCCGCGATGTCGATCCGCAGGAGGTACTCAAGACCGTCAAGGAGCGCGATATCAAACTCGTCGGCCTCTCGGCGCTTATGACCACCACCGTCGTCGCCATGGAGGAGACCATCAAGCTGCTCCATGCCGAGGTTCCGGGCGTCAAGATCATCGTGGGCGGCGCCGTGCTCACCCCCGAATACGCCAAGCAGATCGGCGCTGACTACTACGCCAAGGATGCCGCCGAAAGCGCGCGCATCGCCGAAGAGGTCTTTGGGCAGTAACACAACGGAAACAACCGAGCACCAAAACGTGCCGCATGCGCCACTTGGCACGTGCGGCACGTTAGAATAGATAAGACTATGCTCGTTTTGGCAGATAGGAGCGCAAGGATGGCGATCACGCCCGCAGAAATCGCGGAAACCCGCGGCATGGTTGAGGAGCAGAACCTCGACATCAGGACCATCACCATGGGTGTTTCGCTCATGGGTTGCGGTGACGAGAACCTCGACCGCATGTGCACGAAGATCTACGACCACGTGACGCACACGGCTGAGCATCTGGTCGAGACCGCCGAGAACCTCGAGCGCGAGTACGGTATCCCCATCGTCAACAAGCGCGTTTCCGTCACCCCGGTGGCGCAGATCGCCGCGTGCTGCAAGGATGAGGACCTCACCCCCATCGCGCATGCCCTCGACCGCGCGGCCGAAACGCTCGGCATCGACTACCTGGGCGGCTTCTCCGCGCTCGTCCAGAAGGGCATCGGCGACGCCGACCGCCGCGTCATCCAGTCCATCCCCCAGGCGCTCGCCACCACGAGCCGCGTCTGCTCCAGCGTCAACGTCGCCAGCCTGCGCGCCGGCATCAACATGGATGCCGTGCTCATGGCCGCCCAGACCATCATCGACGCCGCCAAGCTCACGGCCGACCAGGATTCCGTCGGCGCTTCCAAGTTTGTCTGCTTTGCCAACATGGTCGAGGACTCCCCGTTTATGGCGGGCGCCGTCCACGGCGGTGGCGAAGCCGACGCCGTCATCAACGTAGGCGTCTCGGGCCCCGGCGTTATGGCCGCTGCCCTGGAGAAGCTGCCCGATTCCGCATCGATGATGGAGGTCGCCGAGAAGATTAAGCAGACCGCCTTTAAGATCACCCGTGCCGGCGAGCTCATGAGCCGCGAGGCCGCCCATCGTCTGGGTGTCGAGAAGGGCATTGTCGACCTTTCGCTGGCACCTACGCCTGCCATCGGCGACTCCGTCGCTCGCATCCTCGAGATCATCGGTGTGGGCACTTGCGGTGGCCCGGGCACGACCTGCGCGCTCGCCATGCTCAACGATGCCGTCAAGAAGGGCGGCGTCATGGCCAGCTCCAGCGTGGGCGGTCTCTCGGGCGCCTTTATCCCCGTGTCCGAGGACGCCGGCATGATCGCCGCCGTCGAAGCCGGCGCGCTTTCGCTCGAGAAGCTCGAGGCCATGACCTGCGTGTGCTCCGTTGGCCTGGACATGATCGCCATCCCCGGCGACACCCCGGTCGAGACCATCGCCGGCATCATCGCCGACGAGATGGCCATCGGCGTCATCAACAACAAGACCACGGCCGTCCGCGTGATTCCCGCCATCGGCAAGGGCGTGGGTGACTGCGTCGAGTACGGCGGCCTGTTCGGCCGTGCACCCATCATGCCGGTGAACCCCAACGCCGGCACCGTGCTTGCCCACCGCGGTGGTCGATTCCCGGCGCCGCTGAACTCGCTGAAGAACTAGCTGAGGGGGACTGGCGAGGAGCCCCGGGGAGGGCAAATATATAAGGTCGCCTGCTCGGACAGTCCTGACTCGCACGGAGAGCACATTAAGTGCTCTCCGGCTCGTGCGGAACTCGCGATCGACCTTATATATTTGCCCTCCCCGGGGCTCCCGCACAACGGGGCCTCAGTTGGGTTCTATCCCGGTTGCAGTTGCTTCGCTCCTGCACCACTTGGCTGGTGCGGCGTTTTGGCGTTGGAACGGTTCTTTTTCTGATATATGCTTGTTGCGGCTCTTCTTTTGGGAGGGGCCGCTTTTTTGTTGTGAGGGGGATGGCCCGTGGCTGATGATTTGATTCGTTCTGAGCTTCTTTCTACTGACTGGAATGCTGAATGGATGCGTTTGCAGACCGCTCGGCATCGGGCTGACGACTCTTTTGAGTGGGACAAAAGGGCTCGGCATTTTCGGCCGCTTGAGACTGCTCCGTATGCTCGCGATTTTATGAAGCTGCTGGCACTCCAGCCTGGTGAATCCGTGCTTGATATGGGGTGTGGAGCTGGGTCGATTGCTATTCCGCTTGCGCAGGCCGGGCACCCTGTGATTGCGGCTGACTTCTCTCCTGCTATGTTGGGCACGCTTGATGCTGGCATTGAGTACTATGGGCTCGAGGGGCGCATAACGCCGCTTGAGCTTGCTTGGGATGATGATTGGGATCTGGTGGGGCCGGTTGCCAAGGCTGTGGATGTTGCCTTTGCGAGTCGCTCGGTCACCACGACCAACCTAAGAGGCGCGCTTGCCAAGCTTGATCGTACGGCTCGTCGGCGTTGTGCTGTCACGATGGTCGCTAACTCCAGCCCGCGCTATGACCTGCACTTGATGAACGCTATCGGCGCCTCGGTTACCTGCAGCAATGGCTTTGTGTACGCCTTCAACATCCTCATTCAGATGGATGCGTTGCCGCAGGTTACATACTTTGAATCGCCTCGTCGCGATACCTTCGATAGCCTTGAGGCAGGCGTGGCGGATTTTTCCCGTATGCTCGAGCATGGCAACGAGGATAAGATCGACCGCCTGCGCGCCTATATCGCTCAGCACATGATCGAAAACCCCCATGCCGGTGAGCCGGGCTCCAAGGGCGTGCCGCAGGGGCGCTATATGCTCGATCATGTCCGCAAGGTTCGTTGGGCGTTTATTGCATGGGAGCCGGTCTCTGCGCCCAGCTCATAGCCTGTTCGCAGCCTGCACCGCCCACTCACTCGGCATCCGCATTCTTTTTGAACTGGGCAAACGCACTCCACACCGCGCCGTTCCTGCGCTATCGTGGGACAGCTCACGTAGATTAAGGCCCCGTCGCGGGGCGCCCCATACATAGAAAGCGAGAACCCATGGCACTGACAGGAGCCCAGGTCAAGCAACTTCGCAGCATGGCCCATCATCTCAACCCCGCCATCATCATCGGTAAGTCCGATGTCAACGAGGGCACCGTCGAGCAGACGGTCGCCTACCTGGAGAAGCACGAACTCGTTAAGTGCTCCGTGCTCGATGGCTCCAGTCTTTCCGCCCGCGAGGCCGCCGAAGAGCTCTCCGAGCGTTGCCACGCCGAGGTCGTCCAGGTCATCGGCCGCAAGTTCTCGCTGTATCGCGAGTCCTCGCGCAAGGACATCGAGAAGATCAAGCTCGTCTAAGAGCCAATGATCCGGCGAGCCAACACATAGCAAGCTTACGGGTGCCCAAGTACTTCGGGCGCCCGTTTTTTATCGCTCGACCAGCACGCGATTGAGCCGTCCCTCCACCAAGCGCTCGTATAGACGCCGCGTCTCGGGCTCGGGCACGCCATTGACCTGCTCCCTCAGATGGTGCATATGCCCGCTGTACAGCTCGACGATATCGCGCCGCCGCCCCGCCGCACTGTAGACGCGCATGGCGCAGCGCACCATATCCTCACGCGCCGTTTCCTGCCGAAGCCCCGACTCCGCCAGCCAAATCGCCGACTGCAGGTCGTTTTCTTCTAGAGCGGCATTTGCCCCCTTAATCATGCAATCGATGTACTTTGACTGCATAATGCGCCGCATGCGCAAAAAGTAGGTTGGATTACAGCCATTGGGAACATACAGCGGTCCGGCATAAAGCTGCTCAATCTTAAGGCACAGCTCAACTAAATGGGGCCCGCGCGCACCCGTGCGATTTCCCAAAACCTCGCGGCTTATCTGGTCAAACAGCCGTACATCGGTCTTGACGTAGTCGCCGTTGAGTCCGATGCATTCATTTTGGATGAGCACACACGACTTGCCATCCGGCGTCGGTCCCAAAGCCGACCGCAAGCGCGATATCGTCGAGTACAGGTTGTTGCGGGCGCTATTGAACTCGGCATGGGGCCACAACTCCATTGCCAGCGTCTCGCGGTCGACGAGCGCATCCATGCCCAGTGCAAGCCGCTCGGCAAGCGTTGCCGCTTTCTTGCGGCGCCACATCTTGTCCGTGATGGGAAACCCGTCGCGCTCGGCGCGAAACGCCCCAAACATGCGAATCTCGATATGGTCGATCGTATCGACGGCTTCGACCTCGCCAGCCTGAAACAGGCGCTCGTCCTCCCCTTCCACATCGTCACGCAGCGAGTACCGCGACAGCTCGCGCACGGGAAGCTTCTTGCGAATCCTGGTCGCCGGCTCGCCCAGACAATGCATGGCAAGGCGCGCAAAGAGCCGATACGATGGGTCCAAAATCCCCGCGCGATTCATGGACATCCAGGCCGCAAGATCGCTGTCTCGCCCCGCGCAGGCCAAGTGCAGCGCCACCATCCAGGCCTCCGCGCCACCAACCTGCGTCTGGCTTATATCGAGCAGCTCCGCCTCCTCGCGCACCGAAACCATCGAGGTATTGCGCAGATACGCCGCACGCTCCAGCAGCAACGCGTTGTCGCGCATGTACGCAATTGGCTCCTCAGCCAATTTGAGTACCTGGACCGCGCGGAACTTCGCATTGACCGGCCGACCTTCTGCCAGCGATTGCCAGCCTTCTAGCAGCAGGCCAAACAGCTGAATCTGGTTGTCTCGCATGCGTACGGCAAAGCGATCGAGCTCGTTGAACGCCGCATCGTCGGTTACCGGCAAGCCAGAAAGGAGCCGGCGTGCCGCCAGCACCATGCGCACCCAGATAGCCGGCGCCTTAAGCCCACGTACATCGAGCGCTTCCCGTACCAGCGCCATCTCGTCGTCGCGCTCGTCGATCCCCGCAAACGACCCATCGAAGAGCTCCACTAGCATGCTATCGGCCCGTATAAAAGACCCCGCGATATCGAGCTCACAGTCATAGGCTTTGCGCGTTTTGAGCTGTTGCAGAGCGCCACCGTCATCTCCCCGCTCGGCCAACCAGTGCTTGATCCCGATATGCGCAAAGAGCATGTCGAGCGCCGAGTGTTCCGTCTCGATTTCCGGCACAGCAAGGTTCATGGGAAGCCCAAGCCCGTTGTCCCCATAGCAAACTGCCGTAAGCGCCTGGGCGACCTTCCAAGAAACGGGATCTATTTCGCAGGCTGCCTGATCGCCCGCATGCTCGATAAGCGATGCCATACAGCGGGCGAGCTTTGTGTTGGACACGCTGACCGCCGCCAAATAGACGCCGAGCGCCTCGGCAGGCGTTGGCTCTGGGGCGGGATCGTCGGCATCAATCGTACCCAGCGCCGCCCGGCAGACATCGGCACCGTGCCCCGTCAGAGCAAGATCGACCCCATACTGCCCGGCAAGTTCAAGGACCACGCTACGGTCCAGAAAGGCGTCGGCCAGGTCCATCGCCGCATCACATCGGCCTGCCTTGAGCAAAATTCGAGCTGCCCGCGGAACAAGCTCGGGACGGATCTCGGCCACCAACTTTCGCAGGCGAAGCCGTCCGTTATCCTCGGCACCCAGGCACGTAAAGCTCCGGTCGGCGGGATCCAAGCCAAAGATCGGGTAATCGCGTACAAGGTAGGACTGGTCGATCATCGACAGCCTCACCCCGCAAGCCTCGAGTTCTGCAATATTGCCCTCGCCCATCAAGATCATGAGACAGGCAACGCAGAACAGCGCATTATTATCGAGCGAAGCAAGATCGACAAGCGCCGCACCATAAACGTTGACAATCTCGTTTTCGAGCAGACCGGCAACATCACCCTGGCCATACAGGCCCGTCTGCAAAGCCGAAACAAGCTCGGGCACACCCTGCGTGAGCTGGTAAAAGTCGAGCGATGTGCTAATCGAAAACGCCGATGCCCAAGCCGAATACTCATAGGCGTGCACCTTGAGCATTTGTGCATTGATCTTAACCGAGTCGCCCAGCCCATGAATCAACTGACGGTTTGAAGGACGGCAGGAGATAAAGACCCCCACCCCCATAGCCCGCAAGCTGCGAATCCTGTCAATCAGATCTTCGGTGTCGCACTGATCGAGATTTGGCACATTATCGATCGCGACAAGGGAATGCGGCTTGTCTTTGAGCTCCTCGGTAACCACCTCGAGCTGCATAAACACCTCGCGCCCAATGGCTCGATCCGCCTCGATAATCCGCACGGGACCTCGCGTCGGATCGCATTTAACCTCATGGGTGTACTGCAGCAGCACTGAGGTTTTCCCAAAGCCATCGGGCGCGTAGAGAACCACGATGCCGGCTTTTCGACCCTTGGCGATAAGCTCATTCAGCAGACGCTCGCGTCGCACCATATAGCCTCCGCCCAGCGGCATCAGTTCGAGGTCGTCTATACTATCCAAATCGTTTACCATGCCCGCTCCTCTACTCGACCGTATGGACACCGTAACCGCAAGACCATACAAGCCGCACCATGAATAGAGCGGCTTTGTGTTTTAAGTTGTCCTTCGGTACGCAAGCGGCAAGTTTTAGTACAGCGAGGGCCGATTGTTATTAATCCCCCGACTAATCGGTCTTTGAGCAGGTAAATGTGCTTGTCGGCTTGTCCCATCCCAGTGGCAGTGTAACGCATGCGAACATGGTTCACCCCTGTCATTCAACTCGCCTAGCACCCGCTACCGTCTACGACCTTTTAGTGGCATTTTTGCATAGAATCTGGTATGGAATGAATCAAGCTGTTTGACATCCGGCATTCGCCAAGCTTGCGGCAAGATTTTGGTCAAGCGGGCGGAAAGGGATAACAAAAGGCTCTGTTAGACCAGAATTGACATTCTGCCTCAATCATCTTTTTGAAATTGCAA